>DAITPO010000099.1:0-3299 GCA_036833535.1 Candidatus Acidiferrales bacterium
CAGCCAATGAGCTTCGGACCTAATCAGCTCATCAAACAGGGCGCTAAACTGGTCACCGGCTGGGAGGATGTGGTCGAAGAGCTGCCGACGCCGGTTCGCGCCGAGCTGCTGCCGGTCGAAACGCCGAGCTCGCAGGAGCGCGCGGCGCTGGTGCAGGAATCGCTGGGACCGTCGGAGCGGGTGCTCTACGATTTACTCAGCGTCGATGCAGCGCGGCCTGTGGACGATTTGGTGGAAGTTTCAGGCCTCACATCGAGCGAAGTATTGGCCACTCTCTTCGACCTGGAACTCAAGGGTGTGGTACGGCAGTTGCCAGGGAAGCAATTCCTGAAAGTCCTGTTGTAATAAAACCCCCACTTTCAGGGTTAGGATGGTTGCGGACCTTTCCGCCCGGTTCGGGCGTCTAAGGGATTTCTAGAGTTGGGAGAATATGGGACGTTCATTAGTCATAGTCGAATCGCCAGCTAAGGCGAAGACGATCAACAAGTACCTGGGACGCGACTACGTGGTCAAAGCGTCCGTCGGGCACGTCATGGACCTGCCCAAGAAAACGATTGGCATTCGGCTGCCCGGCGACGATGTGAATGGGCACAAAAAGCGCAAGTCCGCCAAGGGGAAGAAGAAGGCAGCCGCCGATAAGACGCCCAAAGTTCTGATTAGCCTGGATGACGCCAAGATTTTCGAGCCAACCCTGCAAATCATCGCCGGCAAGGGCAAGGTGATCAATGATTTGCGGAAAGCGGCCAGCACCGCCGACGCGGTTTATCTGGCCGGCGACCCGGACCGCGAAGGCGAGGCCATTTCGGCTCATCTTGCGATGGTGCTCTCTAAGCCGTCGCGTTACACCGAAGCTGAATCTTCCGATAAGCCGACGGCAAAGGAAGCGGCGGCTGAGAAAGCGGCAGCCGAAGACGAAGCGTTGAAATCCAAGAACGGAAAGAAATCCAAGGTCAAGGCCAAGGAACCGGAAGAAGAGATCACCATCCCGCCGACGGATCCGAAGAAAATTTTTCGCGTCACGTTCAATGAGATTACGCCGAAGGCGATTCGCGCCGCGTTCGAACATCCCCGCCAGGTAGATACGAACCTTGTGGACGCGCAGCAGGCGCGCCGCGTTCTCGACCGCATTGTGGGTTACAAGATTTCTCCGCTGCTCTGGAACAAGGTGCGCCGGGGTCTATCCGCGGGGCGCGTGCAGACCGTTGCGCTGCGCCTGATCGTCGAGCGCGAGCAGGAGATCCGTGCATTCGTGCCGGTCGAGTACTGGTCGATTCACGCGATGCTCGATGCGGGCGAGCCGCCGATTTTTGAAGCCAAGCTTAGCCGCTACAAGGGCGAAGAGATCGCGGTTGGAAATCAAGAAGCCGCGGACAAGATCGTCGCCGCCGTCACGAAAGCCAAATGGCAGGTCGCGAGTGTCACGCAGAAGGAAAAGAAACGCAATCCGCCGCCGCCTTTTACCACCTCGAAGCTCCAACAGGCCGCTTACAATCGGCTGCGATACACGGCGAAGCGCACCATGGCTTTGGCGCAGCGGCTTTATGAAGGCGTCGAGCTGGGCAGCGAAGGCTCCGTCGCACTCATTACCTACATGCGTACGGATTCGGTGCACGTCTCGAATGACGCGCTCGCGCAAGTGCGCGAGCTGATTCCTGCGCGCTTCGGCTCCGACTATCTTCCCGAGAAGCCGAATTTCTACAAGTCGAAGAAAGATGCGCAGGAAGCTCACGAAGCCGTGCGGCCGACGGATGTTTCTCGCACGCCTGACGATGTGCGCAAATATCTCGATGACGACGTTTTCAAGCTCTACCAACTCATCTGGCAGCGCTTCGTAGCCTCGCAGATGCTTCCGGCCGTCTTCGATCAGACCACGATTGATATCACCGCCAGCGACTACACGTTTCGCGCCACAGGATCGGTGCAGAAATTCGACGGCTATTTGCGCGTCTATCAAATTCCCGCCGCGAACGCGGATCGCGACGACGATGAGAAGGAAGATGAAGGCGAGGGCAAGGCGCTCCCGCGCGTTAGCGAAGGGCAGATGCTGCGCCTCGATCAAATTCGCCCGGACCAGCATTTCACCGAGCCGCCGCCGCGCTACACTGAAGCCACGCTCGTGAAAGATCTCGAAGAAAAGGGCATCGGGCGGCCGTCCACCTACGCCTCGATCATCTCCACGATCGTCGAGCGCGAATACGTCAACAAGCACCAAGGCCGCTTTACGCCCACGATGCTTGGCGAGCGCGTTAGCGTTCTCCTGGTGAAGAGTTTCGAAGACGTCTTCGACGTCACCTTCACTGCCCGCCTCGAAGAAGAGCTCGACGAAATCGAGGAAGGCAAGCTGCCGTGGCGCGAAGCCGTGAAGGAATTCTGGAATAAATTTATCATCGATCTCGATCGCGCCGACGATGAGATGCTTTCCTACAAGGCCGGAATTCCGACGGGCAAGAAGTGCGAAAAATGCGGCCAGGGCAATTTGCTCGAACGCATCAGCCGCCATGGCTTTTTCCTCGGCTGCGACCGGTATCCGGAATGCGATTTCATTCAGGATTTGTCGCCGGAAATTACGAATGGCGACGGCAACGGCGAGAACAAGATCGAGTACTGCGACAATTGCGGCAAAGAAATGGCGCTGAAGCGCGGCCGCTTCGGAATGTTCCTCGCGTGCACGGGCTATCCGGATTGCAAAACGACGCGCCGCCTCGTCGAAGGCACGCGCATCGCGCACGCGCCGGATGAGCAACTCGATGAAAAGTGCACGCTCTGCGGCAACGGCCTGGTGAAAAAGCACGGCCGCTTCGGCCAATTCATCGGCTGTTCAGGCTATCCGAAGTGCAAGTACACGCGGCCGATCACGCTGGGCATCAAATGCCCGAAGTGCAACGAAGGCGAATTCGTGCGCCGCGGCACCGCGCGCGGCCGGGGACGCGGTCGCATTTTCTACGGCTGCAGCCGCTATCCCGATTGCGATTTCACTTCGCCTCACGAACCTATCAACGAGCCTTGCCCGAAATGCGGCGCGCCTTTCATCGTCGAGAAGCGCACGAAGCAAGGCAATTTCCGCGCCTGCATCAAGGATGGCTGCGATTGGGAAGTTGAAATTCGGGAAACGCCCGCTGCACACGCGACGCCCGAGCCGGTCGGCGCCGGCGCGCCGTCGCTGGCAAAATGATCGAGGCCATCAAGAAATATCTCTATCACATGCGCTACGTGCGCAATGCCTCGCCCGAAACTCTGCGCAAGTACGCCGGCGATCTTCAGCAATTCGTAGATTTCCTCACGCCTCCGGGCGAACCCAC
>DAITPO010000099.1:3399-5552 GCA_036833535.1 Candidatus Acidiferrales bacterium
CCAAACCCGATTACTTGTCGTGGACTGCTCCGCGATCGATCGCCTCTTGGATTCTCGTTAGCGCTCGACGGATGCCGGCAGGGACGCCGGCGCTACCTACGGCTGCATTTGGCGCAATCTCAAGATTGAATTACTCTGTTGATTCGAGCTGGAGAAAGCGAGCCCCGTAATTGCTCAAGGTTGCCTCTTTCATCGCTGCGTTGATGCTTTCAGCGTTTCTCCCGCCTCGCGCGGCGGCACAGGATAATTACGAAATTCAGGTTTATGACGCTGAAACCGTCGAGCCGGGCCATACCATGGTTGAGCTGCACAGCAATTTCACCATTGATGGCTCGAAGCAAGTCATCGATGGCGTGCTGCCTACGAATCACGCCGAGCATGAAACCGTCGAAATCACGCATGGTTTCAACGACTGGTTTGAAGTCGGCTTCTACATTTTTACTTCCGCGAAAGACGGGCAGGGCTGGAATTGGGTGGGTGATCATATTCGCCCGCGCGTGCGCGTGCCGGAGAGCTGGCACTGGCCCGTGGGCGTCAGCATCTCGAATGAAATCGGCTACCAGCGCCACAAATTTTCGGCGGACACTTGGACGTGGGAAATTCGCCCAATCGTGGATCAGAAAGTGGGCCGCTGGTATTGGTCGTTCAATCCGACGATGGACCGCTCGTTTCACGGCCCGGGCGTGAGCCAAGGCGTGGTCTTCTCGCCGAATTTCAAATTCAGCTACGATCTCACGCCGAAGATTGCCGGCGGCCTCGAATATTATGGCTCCGTAGGCCCGGTGACGGGCTTCGATCCCATCAGCCAGCAGCAGCACCAGATTTTTCCCGCCATCGATCTGAACGTAGCTCCGCAATGGGAGATCAATTTCGGCCTCGGCGTAGGCCTGACCGGCTCCACCGATCACCTAATCGCCAAAATGATCCTCGGCTATCGATTCAATTTCTAGAATAAACGCTTTTTGAACGGTCGTTGACGCCTATTGCGCTTGCCCCTTATAATGAAGGGCTCGTAATTGCTTCGGGAGGCTGTATGTACGCGGTCATTCGCAGTGGGGGTAAACAATATAAGGTCGCGCCGGGCGAGACCATCCAGGTCGAGAAGCTCGACGGCAAGGTCGGCGGCAAAGTCACCTTTGACGATGTCGTGGCCGTCCGCAGCGACGAGAAGAATTTTCTCACCGGCGAAAAGGCTTCGAAGGCCAAGATTACCGGCAAGATCGTCGGCCACGGACGCGCCGCGAAGCGCCTCGTCTGCAAATACAAGACCGGCGGGCAATATAAAATCACGCGCGGCCACCGGCAGAGTTACACCGCCGTTCAGGTCAGCGACATTTCGCTTTCTTAGGGGTCCAGCATGGCGCACAAAAAAGGCGGCGGCTCATCAACAAACGGCCGCGATTCCCACGGACAAAGGCTCGGCATCAAGCGCTTCGGCGGCCAGCTCGTCACCGGCGGCAGCATTCTGATCCGCCAGCGCGGCACGCGCTACAAGGCCGGCCGCAACGTCGGGCGCGCCAAGGACGACAGCCTCTTCGCCATGATCACCGGCGTGGTGCGCTTCGAAGACAAGGGCCAGACGGGCCGCTTCATCAGCGTTTTGCCGCTCGAAGAAGCCAATGTTGGCGGACTGGCAAAGGCCGCCGCTGAACCCGCCGCGGCGAATTAATTCCGCAGGGAATCTTATTCTCAATCCAAGCACGTTCGCGCCGTCCGGATTCGCATCCGCCGGAAATGCGCGTTCCACGCGACCCGCACTTTGGATTTTCACGCAACGCTATCGTATGCTTTCCGCGTTGAATCCTCTCACCTGCAAACGAGTGCACCGTGTTTGTTGATGAAGCCAAAATTTGGGTCAAAGGCGGCGACGGCGGAAACGGCTGTATGGCGTTCCGGCGGGAGAAGTATGTCCCGCGCGGCGGACCTTCGGGTGGCGATGGCGGAAACGGCGGCGACATTTATCTCGAAGCGAATCCGCACGACAATACGCTGCTGCGCTATCGCTTCAATCGCGAATTCCGCGCCGATCGCGGGCGGCATGGCGAAGGCTCGAATTGCCACGGGAAATCCGGCGTCGATACGGTGCTGAGCGTTCCGGTGGGCACGGTCGTCTTCGATGAAGATTCCGGCGAGCAGATTTTCGACTTCACCGA
>DAITPO010000099.1:5652-12697 GCA_036833535.1 Candidatus Acidiferrales bacterium
TATCCTTTCACCACGCTTGAGCCGCATTTGGGCGTCGTCTCTGCCGATCCTGATGTGCCGCAGGGCTCCGGCCGTACTTTCGTCGTGGCGGATGTGCCCGGCTTGATCGAAGGCGCGCACGAAGGCGTTGGTCTCGGCGTGCGCTTTTTGAAGCACATCGAGCGCACGCGGCTTGTGGCGCACCTTGTGGATACGAGCGATGCCAGCGAAAACGATCCCATCAACGAATTCGAAATTATCGAGCGCGAGCTGCGCGCCTTCAGCGAGGAAGTAGCCGAAAAGCCGGTAATTGTCGTCGCCACAAAGCTCGACGCCACCACAGACCGCGCGAAGCTCGAGAAACTCGAGGCTTACGCCAAAAAGCGCGCCCTGCCGTTCTTCGCCATCTCGTCGGCGACTGGCGAAGGCGTGCAGAAACTTGTGCGCGGCATGGCCGATGCGCTCGACCGCCTGCCGCGTCCTCTGCCGCCGTCTGTCCCCGACATCGACGCGGTAACTCCCGACGTCCCTCCGGAATCTAATCCGCATTCGTCGCCGGAGGGAAATTGACCTCGGGGCATTCGCATTCGGCTTCGCACGGACATGCTCATGCGCATTCGCACGCGCCGGCACACCCGCACCGCGCGCATGGGCATCGCCGCTCGATCGCGCTCTTCGGCGGCACATTCGATCCCATTCATTCCGGCCACATCGCCATCGCCAATGCCGCGCAGCGGCGATTTCATCTCGATGAGATTCATTTCATCCCGTCGGCGCGCCCGCCGCACAAATCGCAGCGTTCGCTCGCGCCGTTCACGCATCGCTATGCGATGGTGGCGCTGGCATGTACCGATCACGCCGGATATTTGCCGTCGCTCGCCGAAGCCCCGTCCGACGGTGCCACGCCGCACGTGTTCTACAGCATCGACACGGTGAAGAAATTCCGCCGTGAGCATCCCGATGATCATCTTTTTTTTATTCTGGGCGCCGATCAATTTCTCGAAATTCCCACGTGGCGCTCCTACGAGCAATTGCTCGATTCCTGCGATTTCATCATCGCGCATCGCCCGGGCTTCCGGCTCGACGCGCTGCGCCTGGTGATCCCACCCGAAAAGCTCAATCGCACGCCTTCGCCCGATCACGAAACCATCGCCCTGCGAAAATCAAAAGTTCATCTGCTCTCGACCGTGACCAGCCACGTCTCTTCCACCGAAGTCCGCCAGCGCTTGGAGAAACACCACAGCATCCACGGACTTGTGCCCGCGCGCGTGGAGGCATACATTCAGGGACAGGCCTTGTACCGGTGACACTGGAAACCCTTCGTCCCGAAATTCGCTGGGCGCTCGAAGCGGCCCAGGATAAGAAGGCGCAAAGCGTGACCGTGCTCGATCTTCGCGAGCTCAGCGCGTTCTCCCAGTGGTTTCTGCTGTGCTCGGGGACCAGCACGCCGCAACTTGAAGCCATCAGCGACGCCATTGAAGAACGCCTGCGCGAGCATGGCGTGCGGCCTGCGCATCGCGAAGGGCGACCGGGCGCTGAATGGGTGCTGCTCGATTACGGCGCGTTTATCGTGCATATTTTCAGCGAACGCGCGCGGCTTTATTACGATCTCGAGCGGCTCTGGCGCGCCGCTCCGCGAATGGATATACCGGCGCCGGGTGAAAGCGCGAGCCAAGCACGACGCCCGGCTGGAAATTTCGAGTCGCCGGATTCGCCGAGCCCCGAAACCACGCAGCCATGAGCGAAGTTACACACGACACGCCGCCAACCGCGGCAACGAGCGCCACTCGCGCCGCCGCACCTGAGTCCTCGCGTCCCGCCGAACGATTGCCGTGGATCGGCGCGAGTGCTGCGTCGCAGCGCGTGCTCGATCTCGCCGGCAAAGTGACTGGCGCAGCCACCACCGTCCTCATCACCGGCGAAAGCGGAACGGGCAAAGATCAGCTCGCACGCTGGATTCACGAGCAGGGCCCGCGTCACGACGCGCCATTTTTGAAGATTGATTGCGCCAGTCTTCCGCCCGAGCTCGTCGAATCAGAATTATTCGGACACGAGAAAGGCGCGTTTACGGGCGCTGTGGCGACGAAGCCCGGCCGCCTCGAACTCGCGCAGGGCGGCACAATCGTTCTCGATGAAGTCGCCGCGCTCGCTCCCGGCATTCAAGCCAAGCTGCTACGCGTACTCGAAGAACGCAGCTTCGAGCGCCTTGGCGGCACGGATACGCTGCGCATGAACGCGCGCCTGATCGCGCTCACAAACGCCGATCTCCAACGGGCCGTGGCCGCCGGCAGTTTCCGCGAAGACCTATTCTTCCGCCTCAATGTGTTGGTGATCGAAATGCCGCCGCTGCGCGCGCGGCGCGAAGATATCCGCGCCCTCGCCGCGCATTTTCTCGAGCGCCTGAGCGGCGTTCACGGCCGCGCGAATTTATCGTTTAGCGGACCTGCCGTGCAGCTTCTCCAAACCTACGATTGGCCAGGCAACGTCCGCGAGTTGCGCAACGCCATCGAGCACGCGATCATCTTCGCGGCAAGCGATGAACTGCGTGCCGAAGATTTCCCAGCCATCTTGCAGGCCGCGCACGATGGCCGCAGCCCGCTTTCGGGCTTACGCTCGCTCGAAGAGCTCGAGCGCGATGCGATTCGCGCCACACTCGAAGCTACACGCTACAAAATCAGCCGCACCGCTGAAATTCTGGGTATCAGCCGCAAAACGCTCCTCGAAAAGCGCAAGAAGTATGGCCTCCTCGAGAAGTAGTCTCAGTCCCGCAATGTCCCGCGCATGAAAATCCATCTGGTAATGCTGGGCAAGACGCGCATCCCTGAAATCCGCACACTACTGGGAGATTACATTAGCCGCATCGAGCATTACGCCGAAGTCCAGGTCACCGAACTCCGCGACGCCGCAGCTTGGCGTAAGCAAAAGCTCGATTCTCACTCAGCTGTTGTCGCTCTCGACGCCGCCGGCAAGCAATTCACCTCGCAACAATTCGCCAAATGGCTGGGCGCCCAACGCGATTCCGGCCTGCGCGAGTTGGTGATCCTCTGCGGCGACGCCGATGGCTTTCCAGTCGAGCTGCGCACCGCAGCAAAAACAAAAATCTCACTTTCGACGCTAACAATGCCCCACGAACTAGCAAGAGTGCTTATTACCGAGCAAATCTACAGAGCCTTCGCCATCCTCGCAGGGCACCCATATCCAAAATAACCGCCTCGCCGTGGTAGCGCCGGCGTCCCTGCCGGCTCTTTCGACCTGCAACACAACAACATCCGCTCGAACACGCGCGGCGCAGAGCATGAAGATTGAGTTGGCGGCAGATTGACTACGAAGCTTTCTCTTTCGCGTATGCGAGATATTCCTCGTACGGGCCCTTGAAGTCTTCGATGTGGCCATCCTTGAAATGCCAGACGCGCGTGGCGACTTCCTCGATCACGTCCTGGTCATGCGTCACCAGCAGGACGGTCCCGTCGTATTTCTGCAGCGCGATATTCAGCGCGTTGATGGATTCAAGGTCCAAGTGATTGGTCGGCTCGTCGAGCACCAGGAAATTCGGCTTCAGCAACATCAAGCGGCAAAAAATCAGCCGCGCGGACTCGCCGCCGGAAAGCAAGCGCGTGGGCTTCAGCGCATCGTCGCCGCTGAACAGCATTTGGCCCATCAGCCCGCGAAGTTTCTCCTGCGTCGCCGCGGGATCGAATTCGTGCAACCACTCGATCGCGGTCACGCCCTTCCGGATCGTCTCGGAATGGTCTTGCGCGAAGTATCCGACGGCAACGTTGTGTCCCCACAATACCGTGCCGGCATCAATCGGAAATTCCGTGTCGGGGCGTTCGATGTGGCTAGGCGCGTTGCGAATCAGCGATTTCAGAAGAGTGGTCTTGCCCGATCCGTTGCGGCCAATAAGAGCGATTTTCTCTCCGCGTGACACGCTCGCCGAAAATCGGTGAATCACTTTTACGCCGTCGTAGGACTTGATGACGCTCTTCACCTCGAGGGGGTGCCGGCCCGAGTGCTGGTCCATCTGAAAGCGAATGAAGGGTCGCGCGATATTTGATTTCGCCAGCTCCGCGGTCTGCAAACGCTCGACTTCCTTCTGCCGCGAAGTCGCCTGCGCGGACCTAGTGCCCGCCGAAAAGCGCGCGATGAATTCATTCAACTGCGCGATTTTCTTTTCGCGCTGCGCATTTTCGGATTCAATGCGCGAGCGGATCGACGTCTTCGCCACCACCATGTCGTCGTAGCCGCCGTTGTACATGATCACCGTCTCATAATCGATGTCGGCCGTATGCGTGCAAACGCTGTTCACAAAGTGCCGGTCGTGCGAAATCACAATCGGCACGCCGTCATAATCGCAGAGATATTCCTGCAGCCAGTGAACCGAGTCGAGATCCAGATGGTTCGTCGGCTCATCCAGAAGCAAAGCCGGCGGATTGCCGAAAAGCGCTTGCGCCAGCAGCACTCGCACTTTCTGGCCGCCCTGCAAATCTCCCATCCGGCGCTCGTGCAGAGAATCATCCACGTCCAGGCCGTCGAGCAAAATGCCGGCATCGGCCTCCGCCGTGTAACCATTTTCGTCGCCGACGATGGCTTCGAGTTCTGCCATGCGCATGCCATCGCGGTCCGTCAGCTTGTCATGCGGTTTCGCATGCAGCGCATCGCGCTCCTGCAAAGCTTTCCACAAGAGCGCGTTGCCCATGATGACGGTATCGATCACGCGAAACTTGTCGAACGCAAACTGGTCCTGACGCAGCACCCCGAGTTTCTTCGGCCGGGATACCGAGCCTTGCGAGGGCTCGAGTTCGCCGGTCATGATTTTCATCAGCGTGGATTTGCCCGCGCCATTCGGACCGGTGATGGCGTAGCGCCGCCCGTCAAAAAACGTGCAGGTAACGTCTTCGAACAGAATCCGCTCGCCGAAGCGCATAGAGATGTTATTGAGGGTAATCAAGACCTTCAATTGTATCGCATGATTTCGCAGCGCGCCGGATTGTCGGAAGAGGCGCCACGGCTGGCGCGCTTGACCTTTCGTCAGGCAGAAGTCACACTTTCATTTGTCACGGATCAGCCGTCCGCAACGCAGGAGCGCGCGTCTCAATGCCCGAAGGGAAAGGTCTGCTGATCGTTTACACCGGACCCGGCAAGGGCAAAACGACCTGCGCGCTCGGCACCGCATTCCGCGCTGTCGGCCAGGGCCTGCGCGTCCTGATGGTGCAATTCATTAAAGGCTCGTGGCATTACGGCGAGCTGGATGCCGCAAAAATGCTCGGCGACGATAAATTCGAAATCCGTCCCATGGGCCGCGGCTTCGTCAAGGTGGGCGGCGCGGAAACAGATCCCGAAGATGTCCGCCTCTGCGAGCAAGCTTGGGAATTCGGCCGTGAGCAGATTTACAGCGAGAAATACGATCTGGTCGTTCTAGATGAGCTCAACTACGTAATCAGCTATAAAATGCTGGATGTGGAGAAAGTCGTAGCAGCGTTGGCTGGCCGCCCCGAGCGTGTCCACGTGATCTGCACGGGACGCAATGCGCACCCGAAGCTCGTCGAGCTCGCCGATCTCGTCACCGAAATGCGCGAGATCAAGCATCCGTATACGAAGGGAATCCTCGCGCAGCGAGGAATCGACTACTAGCATGGCCTGGTTCAAGCGCGACAAAAAGCGGATCGAGAACTCGACGCCCGTCGACGAGCGCCGCGTCCGCACCGAAGGCCTGTGGATTAAATGCGACGCCTGCCGCGCCATCATCTGGAAAAAAGATCTTCAGGCCAACTGGCAAGTCTGCCCGAAATGCGATCACCATTTCCGCCTGAGTTCGAAGCGCCGGCTCGATTTGCTTCTCGACGACGGCCTATGGACCGAGCACGACGCCGAACTCATTTCGAGCGACCCGCTCGTCTTTTCGGACACCAAGCCCTACGCCAAGCGCCTGAAAGACGCGCGCGACAAGTTGGGCATGAATGACGCCATCGTCACCGCGGAAGGCACGCTCAGCGGCCGGCCGGTAATTTGCTGCTCGATGGAATTCGGATTTATCGGCGGCTCGATGGGCGCGGTGGTCGGCGAAAAAGTGGCGCGCGCCATCGAGCGCTCCATCGAATCGAAAGTTCCACTGATTATCGTCTCCTGCTCCGGCGGCGCGCGCATGATGGAAGGTACGGTCAGCCTGATGCAGCTCGCCAAAGTTTCCGCCGCGCTCGCGCATCTCGATGACGCGCGCATTCCTTTCATCTCCATCCTCACCGATCCCACCACCGGAGGCGTGACCGCCAGTTACGCGATGCTCGGCGACCTGAATATCGCCGAGCCCGGCGCGTTAATCGGCTTCGCCGGCCCGCGCGTAATCGAGCAGACCATCCGCCAAAAGCTGCCCGAAGGCTTCCAGCGCGCCGAATTCCTCCTCGAGCACGGCTTCCTGGACGCCGTAGTCCCGCGCAAAGAACTGAAGCCCTACATCGCCCGCGCCCTCGACTTCTTCCTGAATTAGCATGTCGTACTCCGAAGCGGTCCGCTATCTCTACGCTCTCGGCCGCGAACTCGCTTCTCCGCGCCAGGCCCGCGTCCAGAAATTTGATCTCCAAAATATTTCCACTCTCGCGAAGCTCATGGGCCATCCCGAGCGCCGCTCTCCATGCGTCCAAATCGCGGGCACCAATGGCAAAGGCTCAACTGCCGCCATGCTCGAATCGATTCTTCGTGCCGCGGGCCTGCGAACAGGCCTCTACACTTCGCCGCATCTCGAACGCATTAACGAGCGCATCCGCATCGATGGCGAGCCGATCGATGACGCCGATTTCGCCTCATCCTTCGATCGCGTCCGCCAAATCATCGAATCGGCCATGGCTTCGGGCGCGCTCTCCGCGCATCCCACATTTTTCGAATGTCTCACCACCATCGCCTTCGATGCCTTCGCCCAAGCCGGCGCAGAATTCGCGGTCTACGAAGTTGGCATGGGAGGCCGCCTCGACGCGACAAGCGTGGTGATCCCCGAAGTCGCGGTCATCACGCAAATCGATTTCGACCACGAAGCCTATCTCGGCCACTCGCTCGAAGAAATCGCCCGCGAAAA
>DAITPO010000100.1:0-12697 GCA_036833535.1 Candidatus Acidiferrales bacterium
GGCACGGAAAACCCCGCGTGGAGCAAGGCCAAATAGGAGGGGAGGGCTGGCCCGGCCCGTTATGACCCTCGGGTAGGCTGCTGGAGTCCCGGAGCGATCCGGGACCTAGAGGAATGATCGCTGGGGCGCGCAAGCGCTCAACAGAATCCGGCTTACAGGCTCATCCGCCACTCTCTGTTTCGTTCGAGCCCACCGGTGGAATTACCAGTCGCGGCCGCGCAACCTCAATCAAGAATCAAGCGCGCAGAAATGTAAAGTGTCCGGTGCTTCGCGTGGTCACGTTGACGGATGAAGAACGGAAACAAACCTTGCTGAACTGACGATTGGCGGACGACTTTCTCAGAATCGAATGACGAAAGCAACTTTGTTGGCGGGTCCTCAGCTGGCGATGGCTTAGCGCAGGCGGGAGATTCCGGGGTAAGCATCCAGTCCGGAATCAAAACTAAGAATTGTCTCGATTCCATGATGTTCCATGATGGCTAGGTGCAAGGCATCACGAGCGGAAATGCTTGGGTGTCCCATGACGATTTCCTTGGCGCGTTCGGTTGCGGGGAGATCAACCGGAAAGACTTGGTCGGCGATGCCGAGCAGGGCGTCGAAGGCCGGCTGGATGGCGTCACGGCGCCCGATGGCGACGTAGCGATGCAAAATTTCCTGCAGCACTTCGGCGTCGGTCACCAGGCGTTGGCGTTCGCTGATGAGGTGCTCGACCAATCGCTGCGCGTCGGCTTTGTGCGGATGCTGCGCGCCGATCAGGTACATCGGAATATTCGAATCGACGAATATCACTCGGGTTTGCCGCCGGCGTAGCCGCTTTCGATCTGCGCCAGGATGTCGCCGATATCGCCGGAAGGGAAGTCGTGGCGAACGGCGGCGCGCACGACCGCGAGCTTCTTGCCTAAATCGGCGAGGGGCTCGCGGCGGCGGGCCAGGTCGAGCGCCTGACGCACCCATGCGGCGATGGTCATGCGCCGAGCGCGTGCCATGCGTTGAATCTCGCGGTAATCGGGGTCTTGCAGGATGACTTGCAAACGCTTAGCCATACAATGAGTCTATCTGACTCATGCCCATGAGTCAACTGCTAGATTGCCGCGCCGAGCGCCGCAAAGAGCGCGCGCTTCCACGCGGGGATATTCAAGGTCCAGCAGACGTGAATCTTTCGCGGTTGCGCTGCGATGGTTTCCGCCCAGACCTCGCTATTTCGTGAATCGCCGGCGACGTTGAGGCGATCGACGACCGTTGCGCCGCGGGTTAGATCGCTGGACGTTGCGATTTCAACAAAGTGTTCGCTGGACGAGGTGCACAGGGACGGATTCACAGCGATGCCCATCGCCACCGGATCAGGAAGGGAAATTCCGCGTTCTCCCGTTTGCTTGAAGTAGGCGTCTGCGGCGGTGCTGTTGCATCGGATGGCGAAATCGGCGAGCGGACTTTTCAGTGCGAGAAGTTCGTCGATTTCTTGCGGGTTCAGTGCCGCCTGTCCGCGGCATAGATGCCAACCAACCATCTCGATGCGCATGCCCGAATGAAACACGATGCGAGCTGCTTCCGGATCGACCCAGATGTTGAACTCCGCGGCGGGCGTTACGTTGCCTTCGCAGCAGGGTGCGCCGCCCATGATGATGCAGCGCTTGACGGAAGCGGCGAGCCGAGGCTCGCGTGATAAGGCTAGAGCGAGATTGGTGAGCGGTCCTAGCGTGACGATCTCGATGCCGGGATTTTCGCGCGCTGCATCAAGCAGAGCGTCAACGGCATGCCTTGGCTCCGCGCGGCGCTGCTTGGGCAGATATCCGTGATCGCCTAAGCCGTCCGCTCCGTGAAACCAATCCGCACAGACCAGCTTGCGTAGCAGCGGCTTTTCCGCGCCGGAGTAGATGGGCACATCGGAAGCGCAGAGTTCGGCGGTGTAGAGCGCGTTGCTGGTGGCCTGCTGTACGGGAATGTTTCCTGCGACGACGGTAATCGCTGCGACGCGGACTTCTTGTGAGCGCAGCGCCATGATCAGAGCTACGGCGTCGTCCGAAGCAGTGTCCGTGTCGATCAGCAACGTTCGGGGCATGGCGGGCTGCGCCTCGCAGTGGCGTGAGAAAATTGCGCCGCTTAGTTTAGCTGCTTTGACTCGGGCTTGAGGGAATAAATATTAGAGTGCGCGCGTTTTGAGGGACGCGCGTTTCTCGCCGGTTCCGATGACGCTGAGCGAGGTGGTATCCTCGGCGGTGTGAGTGGGACATTCCGATTCAGATCTGCCTTGCGGGTGCTTTTGGCACTTTGCGCGATTGGCGCGGCCGGGCTGCTGCGGGCATCCCGCGCGTCGCTGGCGTCCGCGGTGACGCCGTCTGTGCCGCTTGCGGGACAATTTTCTGGATGTTTGCCTTTCGCTCAATTTCTCGGGAGCGTCGCGGCGGTGCAAGATCCCGCGGCGAAAACAAAAATCGTGGATGAGTTCATGGCTTGCGTGCAGACGCAAGGCACGCCGCTGGTGGAGAAGGCAGCGAAGGACCGCATCGGTCGCGCAATTTTTTTGTATCGCGGCTCTGCAACGCTCGTCGCGCTCGCAGGGGACATGAATGGCTGGACGCCGAATGAAGCGTTCACGCAGGTGAGTGGAACAAATCTCTTTTATCGCGCGGATGAATACGAGATGGATACACGCCTTGATTACAAGTTTGTCCTGAACGACAAACAGTGGATCTTCGATCCCTGGAATCCGCGGAGAATCACCGGCGGCTTCGGGCCAAATTCTTACTTTGCCATGCCCGATTACGCTCCGCCGCCGGAGCTCGAGCCGGGGCCAAGCCTGCGGCACGGCACGATTGAGGAATTCTCGTTCGCCAGCCGGATTTTGGATAACGAGCGCGCCGCGAAGGTTTATCTCCCGCCGGGATATGCCGGGTCGAGAGAGCGTTACAAGACGCTGTACGTGCAGGACGGCTTCGATTACCTGAATCTCGGGAAGATCAACGAGATTGTGGACGCGATGATTCAGCGCAACGAGATTCCGCCGATTCTGATAGTGATGGTGCCGCCGCTGGATCGCAACAAGGAGTATTGGGCGAATGCGGACTTCGCACGGGCATTCGCTACGGAGCTGGTGCCGGCCATTGACGCGAAATACCGGACGAAGCCCGATGCGGCATCGCGAGCGGTGCTCGGCTCATCGCTGGGAGGTTTGGTATCGATTTTTCTGAGCGCGCAGTATCCGCAGGTATTTGCCAATTGCGCGGGGCAATCGAGCGCTGTGTTCGCCGATACCGACCTCGAGAAGCTGATTACCGCGCCGAAATCAGATGTGCGCTTTCACCTCGACGTGGGAACGTACGAGTCGAACGTTTCACAACATGATCTGCTGGCGGGGAACCGGCGTCTCCGCGATTTTCTGCAATCGCGCGGATACGCGCTGGAATATCGCGAGGTGCACGAAGGCCACAGCTGGGGAAACTGGCCCGCGCGAATTCCGGAGGCGCTGCGGTATTTCTGGGCATTGCCGCGGAAAGGGAAGTAGCTACTGGCAGCCGCTGGCGTCGAGGGCGCTGAGTTTCCTGATGGCTTCCGAATCGCCGTGCTTGATCGCGGCGGCGAGGAGTACGCGGGCTTGCGAGCAACTCTTAATTACGCCGTCGCCGCGGGCGAATAGGTCGGCGAGTAGGATTTCAGCCGCAGGGTTTCCTTTTTCGACGGACATCCACAGCCACTTGGCGGCTTCCTTGGTATTTGGAGTGCCGGACTCTAGGAATTGGCGGGCGGTATCGAGCTCGGGTTGACCGAAGTCGTCGCCCTGCGGTTTGCTGGCCGAGAGATTTTGGAAGCCAGCCGTTGATGCGGATGCGGTCGGACGGCGCGTGGCGGTCGTTGCTCGCGGCGATGGCTTCGGCGCAGGAGGCAAGCCCGACTGCGGCTGTTGCGCATTAACGGTGGGTTGCTGCGCGTCCTGAGGAACCACGGGCGCAGGCTGAGCAGTCGCGACCGGATCTGCCGGCGCCGGCAGGGGCTGCTGCGCAGCGGCGGCTGAGCTATCTGGAACCGGCTCGGGAGTGACATCTGCCAGCGGAGATTCGCCAGCGAGCTTGGCACCGAGGCGAGCGAGGGATTGACCAATCTCGCGGTGATATCCAAAGCCGAGCGCTACTAAAGTCAGTAATACGGCGAGAACGGTCAGGCCCGTCGTTGCGCCTTTCACCATTTCGGGCGAGACTACGGCACGCGGCGGCTCGGACAGAACCGGAGCCGACCAGTGCTTCGGAGTGGCCATCACGCGAAGAGGTTCGGGACGCGGCGCCGGAGGCGGCAGAGGCTGCGGAGGCGCGGCCACAGCGACGGACTCATTCAGAAGCGGGGAACTCGTTACCGGAACGCTGCTTGCATTCGACTTGCGAGGAGGCGGCGAGAAACGCAGCGGGTCGCGCGGCGCAGGCCGAGGAGGGAGCTCCGCTTCGAGCGGCACGCTCGCGCGTTCCATCCATTCTCGAATTTGTTCCAGGGCTTCCTTGGAGATTTGCGTGAAGCGCAGGCCGCCGACTTTTCTGGATTCGTCGGTCCAGGCCAGCTCACCGGTGGCTTGAATGCGATCGGCCGCGTCGAGCGTAAACCAGAAGCGCAGAGGACCTTCGCGCTCGATTGCGGCGATGGTCTGAAATCCGAGGCCGCCTTCGCCAAGGTCGGCCATAAGGCCGCCGTTATCCGGACCAATACGGATATAGGCGAGCTGATCCAGGCGCCGTCTGGGAGCGTGTCTACGGTCGGTTTCCATCACTTTTCCAGGCTATCTTGGTGCAATCCGAATTCCAAGCCGCCCAGTCCTACTAGTTTAACCCCTTTCAGAAATAAATTATCGCGCGGGGCGGGTGGCGCGCGCGAAATGACTCGGGGTCGTCGGGATAGCCGAAAGACAGAAGGCCCGCGGCGAGGCGGGCCTTCGAGGGGAGAAAAGCTCCTCGGCCAATGCGCGGATGGCCGCCGAACTCTTTCCTCAGCCGCAGTCTAGAAGAGGGGGAATATGAAAGTCAAGAAAGAATGCTACAAATGCAGTTTTTTGTAAGTCATTGGGGGGAATAGGCTTAAGGCAGGCATCGGAAGCCTCTGCAGCGCGGTACCCATAGAGAAGCGATCCGGCAGACATTTTCTGGCTGGAGAGACTGCCGGATACCTAACTCTCGCGGGAAGCCGGCAGGGGAGAAGGCGCCTTTGCCATGCCGTAAAAATCATCGGAATTGATGGGTTTGCTGGCGAGACCCAATTGCAGGACATTCATCGCCGATCCCCGGTCGAATATCCGGCCCGGTAGAATCCGCTTTACTACTAGGCGTACTCCCCCGAAAGCGAGTCCCGCGACTAGCGTAAACATGCAAAGAATTCCCGTTCCGACAATAATGCTGGCAATCACGGCGTTGATGTTGGCGTCGGAGAGGGAGAAGCCCGGCTCGTTCCAGGTCAGCTCTTCGCCGGAATCGAGGTGGCTGAGCAAGGCCTTCGCTTCGGTTGCGCTGATTTCTCCCGATACGACGCCGACAATCGTCAGCTTGCGTGACGCGTAGATCGTGGGCTTCTTGCTGTCCGCGTCCTGCGCATCGAGATTGAATTTGCCCGCCCATTCCTTCAGCATTTTCGAGGCGACTTGCGGCGTGGGATAGTCAATCACGATCAACGTGGCAGTGTGATTTTCGCCGTTGAAGCGATATTGGCCGATTTCCGCTTCTGCTCCGTTGGCGAAGCCGGCCCAGTCGCCTTCGGCGATCGGAACCGCAGACTGCAGGGCTGCGGGGCCGAGAATGTAGCGGTCGGTTCCTTCTTGAAAGCCGCGCAAGGGGAGACGCTTGAAGAGGTCTGGATAAGGGCTATCGACCGCTGCCGGCCCGAGAGCGTCGACCAGCACTTTGAAATCCGGCCTGATTTTCAAGAAGTCCAAGCCCGGCCCCGTTATTTCCACGACCGTAATTCCATCGAGAATGAGGACGCGGGAATCGGAAATGCAGGAGTGATCCGTGATATCGGCGCGTCCCATGCCGGGTGCGCGCAAAAACGAATAGAGACCATAAGCGCCCGAGGAATCCTTCATGCGGTAGAGCGCGACGGAAAGGGTTTTGCCGTCCTTTGAGTACTGCTGCACTTCGCCGGAAGAGAACCCGTACTCCTGAAATATAGGCCACAGCCCTGGCCAGCGGGTGTCGGATGCGGGAGCAATCGTCTGCGGCGTGCCGCTCTGGCTCCAGCCTGCGAACGATGCTGGAGCGGCTGGAGGATTGGCGGCCAGGGCCGTTGCGCTCCCCGTGAGCGCGAGAGCGCAGGCAAGCAACACAAGCAGAGGAATCGGTTGAAAGCAGCGCATGAGCCTCATCTATTAGATGCCGAATTCTACTGGGAGTTCCCGTTAGATTCCAGTGCGGAGGCGGCATGGGGTGCGGGGCGCTGCTCGTTATAGGAGAGGCTGTTGAGGCTCTCGAGATAATCGCTCATGCCATGGAAAAGGCCCTCGGCGATGCGCTGGCGCTGCTCGGGCTTCTTGAGCATTTTTTCGTCCGAGGGATTGCTGAGAAACGAGATTTCGGAAAGGACCGAGGGCATATTCGCGCCGATGAGCACGACGAACGGCGCGCGCTTCACGCCGCGGTCGCGCTCGTTGCGGCTGATTTGCTGCATGCGCTTGGAAAGCGAGCCTTGAATGTCGTCGGCGAGTTCCTTCGATTCTTCGGCTTTTTCATTCCGTGCGATTTTCTTGATCATGTCCTGCAAGTCGTGCAGGCCGCTCTGGGAGAGAGCGTTTTCGCGCGCGGCCACGTCGAGCGCCTCCTGCGAAGAGGCGAAATTGAGGTAGTAGGTCTCCACGCCGCGGGCGTCCGAGTCGTGGCTGGAATTCGCGTGAATGGAGATGAAAAGGTCGGCCTTCACTTGATTGGCGATCGCGGTACGTTCCTCGAGCGGGATGAAAGTATCGTCGCTGCGCGTGTAAACGACTTCGGCGCCAGGAAGCTTTTCCTGGATGAGCTTGCCGAGGCGGAGCGCGACATCGAGGCAGAGATCCTTCTCCATCAGGCCGTGCGGTCCAATTGTCCCCGTATCGTGCCCGCCGTGGCCCGCGTCGATGACTACGCGGCTGATTTTCAATCCCAGGGCGCGCGTCAACGAACGCTGGCCGTCGTGCGTCGGCTTCGACGCCGGCGGAGGAGTGAGGGCAGCTACGGCGCGGCCGCGGGCGCTGGGCTGGTGCACCGGGAGGACATCCACGGGATCGGGCAAAGAATTCGCAGTGGCGGTGGATTTACCCGCGGATGAAGCGGCGGGCGGCGTGGGGCCGTACTTGGCAGCTTTGCCCGCGGGAACCTTTGCAGCGGGCGGTGCTGGATCCGGCGGCGCGGGTTTGGATGTCGGATCGGCGGCGGCAACCGTGCGAGTTGCAGAGGCCTGGCGGTCGTAGGCATCCCCGTGCACGTCAATCACGAGCCGCGGAGGATTCTTGAGCAGATAGGCGGAATACTCTCTCGCGCCGTCCACATCCAGCACGATGCGCACGACTCCCGATTTATTCTGCGCCAGGCGCACGGATTTCAGGAATCCGCTTTTTACGTCGAAGGACTTATTCTGCAGCGCCGGGCCAATCTTGGCTTGATACAGATCGAAGAATATCCGGTCGGGATTGGCGATGCGCGCCGCCTCGTATTTCACGGAATCGCCCAAGTCCACGACGATGCGCGTGTAATTCTCAGCGTTCCAGGTGCGTACGGAACTGACTTGCGCTACGCCCGCTTCTTTTCCGCCGGATTTCGGATTGATGGGCCCGGCAGGAGCAATAAGGGGCGCGAAGGGGTCATCGTCAGCCGAAGTGGCGGAAGCTGCGCGGCGGGCTTCTTCTTCGCGGAGTTGCGCGATTTGCTTCAGCGCGGCGCCCGCTTCATTCGCTTTCGGTGATTTCGAGTAGCGCTGGACCACTTGTTTGAATGTCGTCTCAGCGGCGTCCGGATTCTTCAGATCGTCCTGCTGAATTTTGCCGATGGCGAAAAGCGCAGAGGGCGCGTAGCGGCTATGCGGATACTGCTTGAGCAAGAAATTGTAGCCGTCGATCGCGGACTTGAAATAATCGCCGTCATACTGCCGTCCCATCTCGGCATAAAGCTCCGCAACCGCAACCAGCGAAGGCGTAACTTCCTCGGCCTGCGGCGCAAGCGAATAAACTTTTCGGAAGGAAAGAATCGCCTGTTTGTAGGCGTCTACAGTGCGGTCGGAAGGAGCGCAGGTCTCGAGCGCGGTGCGCATCTGCACGGCTCGTTCAAACTGCTCGCGCGCTTTGGAAGGCTTTTGCTGGGATTGGGCAGGGGTACAGACGCACACGGCGAGTGCGAGTACTCCTAGTGCTACTGAAAGAGTGCGCATGGCTGCGCCTAGCGACTTCCCCCCAGCATCATTCGTTCGTGAAAACTACCCGGCCGTTGTCGTCCACGTCCTGGCGGATGCGCGTGCGTCGCGGACCCGCAAAAGAAGGATCGCGGCCGGAATCGGGCCGGAAATAGGTCTCCGTGACTTTTTGGACGTAAGAACGCGTTTCGGGGATATTGGGGATGCCCCCGCTGCGCTCCACGGCCCCCGGTCCAGCATTATACGCGGCTAAGGTCAATTCCAGGTCACCGTGATAGCGATCGAGGAGCGACCGCAAGTAGCTCGTCCCGCCCTCGACATTCTGCGCGGGATCGAACGCGTTGCCTACTCCAAAGCGTCCTGCCGTTGTCGGGATCAGTTGCATCAATCCCAAAGCCCCTTTGCGCGAAACCGCCGCCGGATTCCAATTGGACTCGACCCCGATGACTGCTTTCACCAGGGCTGGATCCAAATTGTGCCGGGCGGAAGCATCTCGCACGATCCGCTCGAGCCGGTCCGGCGGAATTACTTCCGCGGTCGTTCCCGCCTCCGAATTGCTTGCGGCTTCGCTCGACTTCGACAAGTGAAAGCCCGGAGGCGTCGAGCGGTGCGGCGAATGGCCCGCCGGCTCGGAATTCACGAACACAAGCTTCCCGGATTCATCCACCTGAGATGCAATTTGCGCGCGAGCTGGCGCGGACACACTTAGCCCGATGCCGAGCGCGAGCAGAGTCACCGAGATGGTTCGCTTCGTCATCTACGCAAGGGAAAGGCAGAGCACTTCATCCGAACGATTGACACACCCATCGCGAGGAGGGAGGACCTCCCGGCGACGAACTGGCGCTAACTCCTAATTATAGCATTCGTTCTACGAGGGTGTAGGCGCTGGAGATAGTAGTTTCTAGGGCAGATGTGTCTTTTCCGCCAGCCTCTGCCAAATCGGGGCGTCCGCCGCCGGAACCGCCTACCTGGCGGGCTAATTCCTGGACCAGCCTGCCGGCGTGGACCCGGGAGGTGAGATCTTTCGTAACTCCTGTGATTAGAGCAACTTTGCCGTCTTCTGCGGTGCCTAGGATGACTACTCCCGAACCCATCTTCTGGCGGAGTGTATCAACGAGCTGGCGGAGGGCTTCGCGGTCCACTCCGGGGACGGTGGACGCCAGGACGGTGACGCCTTTGATCTGGCGGGCGGACTCGAGCAGGGAATCAACGCCTGAGACCGCCGACTTCCTCTTGGCGTCGGCTAACTGCTTTTCCAACTGGCGGACGGCCTGCGCCTGGCGCTCGACGGCGGCGAGAACCTCGTCTTCCCCGGCATTCAGGAGCGAGGCGATCTTCCGCAGCGTCGCTAGAGACTTCTGATACTCGGCAAGAGCGGCGTCGCCGGTGATCGCGTCGATGCGGCGGACGCCCGCGGCGGAGGATTGCTCGGCGACGATTTTGAAAACGCCGATTTCGCCGCTGCGAGTGACGTGGGTGCCGCCGCAGAGTTCTTTGCTGTAGAAGCCGCGCGCATATTCGGCGTCGGGAATTGTGACCACGCGCACATTGTGCTCGGGGTACTTGTCGCCGAAAAATGCCAGCGCGCCGGAGGCCAGCGCGGCGTCGATATTCATCAGGTCGGTTTGAATTTCGGCGTTGCGGACGATCTCCTCGTTCACTTGCTGCTCGATCTCGGCGATCTCCGAAGGATCAACCGCCGCGTAGTGCGAAAAATCGAAGCGCAAATGATCCGGCGCGACGAGTGAGCCGGCCTGCTTCACGTGCGTGCCTAGAATATTTCTGAGCGCAGCGTGCATCAGATGCGTGCCGGTGTGATTCCGCATGTCGCGGATGCGCCGCAGCGGATCGGCAACGGTAGAGACGCGGTCTCCCACCCGCAGCGTCTCTTTCGCAACCACGCGATGCGCGATCAGGCCCGCGACGGGATAGAACGCGCCCTTCACCGACGCGAGCTCGAGCGATTGATCCTTGTCGAAGAATGAGCCGGTATCGGCGACCTGGCCGCCGGACTCCGCGTAAATCGTCGTGCGATCGAGAACGACTTCGCCTTCGGCCCCCGCGGGAAGTTCCTTTACCAAGCCGTCCTTCGTGACGATGGCCTCGATGCGGCAATCGCGCGTCGTAGTGCCGAAGTAAAAATCGGGCTCGGTCTTGAACGTCTCCGCGAGCTTGGCATAGGCGGGCGAGGCAGATTCCTTGCTGCCACCTTTCCAGGAAGCTCTTGCGCGGGTTCGCTGCTCCGCCATCGCCGCGTTGAATTCTTCTTCGCGGAAGGCGATGCCCTGATCGTGGAGAATGTCGGTGATGAAATCGAGCGGCAAGCCATAGGTATCGTAGAGGCGGAAGGCCTTCGCGCCGGGGAAAGAGACTGTACCGCCCTTCGATTTTTCCGCAAGAAGCGGCGCGATGTCTTCGTCGAGCTTCTTCAGGCCGATGTTCAAGGTGTGCGCGAAGCGATCCTCCTCGGCGCGCAGGACGCGGGCGACTCGATCGACAGAATCATTCAGTTCCGGATAAGCGCCGGCCATCAGGTCGCGGACGGAATACGCAAGATCCGCGAAGAAAGGCACGGGCAGATCGAGGAGCTTCCCATGTCGCAGCGCTCGGCGAATGATCTTGCGGAGCACGTAACCGCGTCCTTCATTCGAAGGAACGACTCCATCGGAAATCAGAAAAGTCGCGGCGCGCGCATGGTCGGCGATGATTCGCAAGGACGGCAGCGATTTGGGATCGTGAACGTCCACGTGGCCGAGCTTCGCCGCAGCTTTCATCAGCGGTACGAAGAGATCCGTATCGAAATTGCTGATTTTGTCCTGGAGAACGGCGGTGACGCGCTCGAGTCCGGCGCCCGTATCGACCGACGGCTTTGGAAGAGGATTGAGCGCACCGCTGGCATCGCGATTGAATTGCATGAAAACCAGATTCCAGATTTCTACGTAGCGGCCGCACTCGCAGCCGAACTGGCAATCGGCGTGGCCCTCGTCCGATGCGGCTGGGCCCATGTCGTAAAAGATTTCGCTGCACGGGCCGCACGGGCCGGTATCGCCCATCATCCAAAAATTGTCCTTCGTGCCGAATTCGTGGATGCGGTCTTTGCTGACGCCCTGGCTGAGCCATTGATCGTAGGCTTCAGCGTCGCGCGCGATGCCTTGTTCGCCTTTGAAAATCGTGACGTACAGCTTGTCTTTTGAAATTGCGAACCACTTTGACGAGGTGACCAGTTCCCAGGCGAAGGCGACCGCCTCCTTCTTGAAATAGTCGCCGAAGGAAAAATTGCCGAGCATCTCGAAAAATGTGTGATGGCGATTGGTAAAGCCGACATTCTCGAGATCATTGTGCTTGCCGCCCGCCCGGACGCATTTCTGGCAGGTCGTCGAGCGGCGGTATTCGCGCTGCTCGAGGCCCAGGAAGACATCCTTGAACTGATTCATTCCGGCATTGGTGAAAAGCAGCGTGGGATCGTTGGCCGGAACGAGCGAGGAGCTGCGCACGCGGCGGTGGCCGTTCTCCTCGAAGTATCTCAAGAATGTTTCGCGAATCTCGTTGCCGGTCAAGGGAGCCTCAGAATTGGCGAACGGAAATCATTATTGCAGATGCCTCCAGAGGCCGCAACGAAGCTAAGTAGCGCCGGCGTCCCCGCCGGCATCCGACGAGCGAGATTTCACCATAGGCAGCCGTCACGCGCGGGCCGCGCAGAAGCACTAATGCCTTGCGCTTACCTCTCGTCCCGCGCATCGTTGCCGCTCTCGCCGGAATTTGCGCTCGTAAGATGCCGGCGGGGACGCCGGCGCTACCTCAGAAAAATGGAGCAAATTGGCTGGCACTTGCGTATCTATATGTGGCAGTCTGTGGGGGCTAAAATGGCGAAATTCCTGCTTTGGTGCATTCTGCTGTTTCTGTGCTGGCCGCTGGCACTGCTGGCGCTGATTCTCTATCCCATCGTCTGGATTCTGCTGATTCCGTTCCGGCTGATTGGCATCACGGTCGAAGGCGTCCTGGAGTTGGTGAAGTCCATCATTTTGCTTCCGGCGCGGATTCTTCGCGGGCCGTCGCACGCGTGAGGCCGAGAACAAGACCTCAGCGGCTGAAGCCGCGATGATTTTGCGGCGCTCGCGGCACGACTGAAGTCGTGCCCTAACAATATCACCCCGAAACTAAGAGAGATCTTCCTCGGCGTTTGCCTCGGCCTCCGCGAGTTCGGCCGCCGCTTCGATGCGCGCGGCGCGAAGCTCGGCGCGAATCACATCTCCTGAAAATCCGGCGCGTAATAGCCCGCTGTAGAGCGAGGCGGCTTTGCGCTGATCGATCGGTCCTCGAATTTGCGCGAGTTTGCGTTTGATGCGCACGCGGA
>DAITPO010000101.1:0-12494 GCA_036833535.1 Candidatus Acidiferrales bacterium
TCAACGAAATCCAGGCCCAGCAGCGCATCGCCTCGCAAATGCCCATCGAAGAAAAAGTTTCCGTAGCCGACGAAGTCATAGATGGCGGCGTAGCCTTCGAGGAAACTTCGCGCCAAGTCCGCGATCTAGCCGCCAGACTCAAACTCCAAGCCGCAAAAGCCTAAGTAGCGCCGGCGCTACCATCGCTTCGCCAACTCCTTCGTGGTTTTGTAATATGATCGCTGCGCCTTCAACGCGAGGCTGAACTCATGACCCACGATCGCATCACGCGCCGCAGAATCCGTTTCATAATGTTCGCACTAATTCTCGTCCTCGCCGCCTTCTGGGCCGGCGCACGCTGGGGCCCGCGCACGCCAGACGCCGTCGAAGCGGTCCCCGCGTCCACTCCCGTCAGCACGGATGGGCTCGGTCCGCTCGAAGCCGAAAACGTCCGCATTTATCATCAAGCAGCGCCAGCTGTCGCAAACATCGTCACCAAGACCGTCGAATACGATTTCTTCTACAACGCCGTCCCGGTAGAAGGCGCAGGGTCCGGCTTCGTGATTGACGCAAACGGCCACATCCTCACGAACTATCACGTTGTAGAAAACGCGCAAACCATCGAAGTCATTCTCGGCGATCAATCGCACTACAAAGCGCATTACATCGGCGCGGACCAGCGCAACGACATCGCGCTGATTCAAATCGACGCGCAAGGCAAAAAGCTGGCGTCGCTGCCGCTCGGGGATTCGCGCGCGCTGCAAGTCGGCCAGCGCGTCCTCGCCATCGGCAATCCCTTCGGCTTTCAATCCACGCTCACCACCGGCGTAGTCAGCGCCCTCGGCCGCACGGTGCAAACCAGCGACACCACTTTCATCGATGAAGCCATTCAAACCGACGCGGCCATCAATCGCGGCAATTCCGGCGGCCCGCTAATGAATTCTCATGGCGAAGTCATCGGCATCAATTCCGCCATTTACACGCCCTCGGGCACCACCGCCGGCATCGGCTTCGCAATTCCAATCAACACCGCGCACCGCGTCGCCGAAGATCTGATCAATTTAGGCCGAGTCCGCCAAGCGACTCTCGGCGTTCAAGGCCGCGCCATCTGGCCGGGGCTGGCACAAGCCCTGGATCTCCCCGTCGAACATGGCTTGCTCATCGAAACCACGACCAACGGCGGCGCCGCAGCCCAAGCCGGCATCCGCGGGGGCACAAGAACGGTCCTGGCAGGCCTGCAGCAATTAAGAATTGGCGGCGACGTCCTAACCGCAATCGACAACACAGAAATCACAAATCAATTGGATCTAGGCCGAGTGCTGAATCACCACCGCCCAGGCGACACAGTAGAAGTAACGCTCTATCGCGAAGGAAAGAAAATGCAAGTGAAGGTAACTTTAGCCGACAAGTAGCGCCGGCGTCCCCGCCGGCATCCTACGACCCCAAAACACACCACATCTCTAAATCGAGCGCGGCGTGCCGTCCAAACGATTTCTCTTCGACGTAATCGCGGCTCAAAACCCTCACCGCGAAAATTCTCCGCGCCACTTCTCCCTCTCCTCCGGTCCCACGCGAAACCAACTCTCCGCAACATCTCTCACGCGTTCCAATGCCGATTGCATCTCGCTATGCTTCTCCTCAATCATCGAAGCGTCCGCATCCGCGGGCACCCAAATAAACGGTCCGCCGACGAACACAGCGCGCGAAAACGGCTGCGGCACCTGAAACAAATCCCAGGTCTTCTCTAACGTCCAAGCCGTCTCCAATCCAATATGAAACGGATAAATCGGCGCCCCGGTCTTCCGCGCCAAAATCACCGGCCCAGGCTTGGCCACATAGCGCGGCCCCCGCGGGCCATCAATCGTAAACGCCGCGCTCCGTCCCGCCTCAATCTTCTTCGCCATATCCATCAATCCGCGCAATCCTCCGCGCGTCGAACTTCCCTGCGAGGTATCGAATCCAAATCGCTCGATCACCCGCCGCGTCCACTGCCCATCGAAGTTCGTCGTGTTCATCACCACCACGCCGCGTCCTCGCTGCCTCCATACAGCGGGGAAAATGCACCGGTGCCAAAATGCCGCAATGCAAGTCTTCCCAGCAGCCATCCAATCATTCACAAGATCCTCGCCCAGCGATTCAAATCGCAAAGTAGGCCCGATCGCAGCGATCAGACTCGATACCACGCCCGCAATCACCGGAATCTGCGCGCGCCGCCAGCGAGAAAGCTCCGGCAATCGCGTATCGTAAAGCACGTTAACGCGCTCGCCAGATTCCGCCGCTTCCGGTTTGGCCGCTTCGCTCAATGCGCTATAGTATAGGTGAATTAGCTACAGCTCTTCGATGCATAGCGGCTCGCTCACTCTGAACTTTTCTCCCATCTTCGGCAGCAGTCTTTGTCGCGCCAGCCGCGGATTTCTCTTTTCCGTCGCGATCATCGCGATTCTTTCAACTTTCGCCCCGCCCGCCGCCGCGCAAGAACATTGGCCCATGGGCGCCATAGCCAGATTCACCGGCGACGACATCTCCTTCGAAGGCAGCACGCTCGGCGGCGCGGTCCCCGGCGGCACCAGCTTCTTTATTTCCAGCGGCACGGTGCTCACCGTCCACTCCGGCGACGCTCGCCTAACTCTTCCCGGCGGCGGCACTGTGGACATCTGCGGCCCCGCGAAGCTAACGCTTCTCGAATCCAACAACGCCTACACTGTCGCTCTAAATTTCGGCCGTGTTCACGTGCGCCTGGCCGATCCCACACAGCTTCACGTTTTCACGCCGTTCGTCATGGCCACGCCAGTCTCCATCGCCGAAGAAGCCCGCGATTTCACCATCGGGCTCGACATCAATGACGCCATGTGCGTCTTCGCCGCGCAAGGCGCCGCGCGGCTCGAAGATCAATTCAGCAGCGAAGGATTGGTGGTGCCCCAACTCGGTGAGTTCTTTCTCTCCGGCGAAAAACTCCAGCCCGTAGGCGGCCCCGCGGGAACCTGCCGCTGCTATCGCGACGAGGCGCGCGCCATCATCCCGCCTCGTCCAATTCCAACCGCGACGCCGCAGCCGCAGTCCGCTCCGCCGGCAGCAGCTCCGGTCACAGCGCAGTCGGCCGCGCCAGCGCCGCAAGCTTCATCCGCACCGCCGACAGCCGCGCCGACGCACGTAGCTTCATCTACGCCGCCCACAGCCGCGCCAACGCTTTCCGCTTCGGCCATTCCGCCGCCAAGCGCGCCGGCCGCCACAAAGATTCCGCCGGCCGCAGCGTCGAAGCCAAAAGCTCCCTCGCCCTCGGCGGCAAACGCAACTCAGCAACCGCCGCCGGCAATCGCGGAAACTCTACCGCGCGCCACTTCGGTGATCCCGACGGTTCACGCCGACGAGCCGCCTCCGCCGCCCGCTCCGCCACCATCAGCGCCGACTCCGCCCGCAAACAATGCCGCGTCCGCGCCAGCCAAACAGATAAACGGCACCGCCCCCGAAGCCGACAACGGTTTCACAATGCCCGAACACGCCAACGAATCGAAGCCCGTAGCAACGCGCACGACCGGAGCCGCCCCGACCGCTCCGCAAGTGGAGCCGCCGGTCAGAGTAGTGATGCCCCCGCTCGCATTCTCAGCAGCCAATCCAAATCCGCCACTCGATCCGAATCCGCAGTTGGTGACTCTAATCCGCGAAGCCAGAGTGACGTCCGACTGGGTCTTCACCGGCCACGTAGCCGAGACAAAATCCCCAGCCGCAGCGAGCTTCGCGCAATCCGAGCCCACGAAGTCAACGCCAAGCACAAGGCGCCACCGCCGCGGCATCCTGACAATGTTCAAACGTTTCTTCGGCAGCCAACCGCCTCCGCCAAAGCAATAATTTCGCTCGCCAATGTTCTCTGCGTCGCCGTAGCATTTTCCCGTAGGGGCGGGGCTTGCTCCGCCCTCCGACGGCCTAGACGCGAAATCAAATCTCCGCACCATCGTGGCCTCCAGCGGTCACAAGTCGTCGCGCGCTGCACCCCGCTCTCGAAGCTGTCATCCCGAATCCGCCTGGGCGGATGAGGGATCTGCATTTTGTTCTTGGTTTTTTTGCCGTAGCCGTGCAGGTCATCTGAAATTTCAAATCTGACATTTGAAATTTTCCGTGCGGAACTTGCGGTTTCAGCACACGAAGGAAAACTGCAGCTTCTTCAAACGGATCGAGCGATTCTCCTACATCCCCTCATAATTCGGACCGCCGCCTCCCTCCGGCACTTTCCACTCAATCACCTGGTAAGGATCGGCCACATCGCACGTCTTGCAATGCACGCAATTCGAAAAATTAATCTTCAATCGCGGCGCGCCCTTCTCCATTCCCATCTCATAAACCGCGGCGGGACAAAAATACTGGCAAGGATTCCCATATTCCCGCACGCAGCGGTCCACGCAAATATTCGGCTCGGTCACGACCAAATGACACGGCTGATCCTCTTCATGCCGCGTCCCCGAATGATAAACGTCCGTCAAACGATCGAACGTTAGCGCGCCATCGCCCTTGAATCGCGTGGACTGATCGACAAGCCCGCCATCGCGATTCAATTTCGAATATTCCTGATACCCCGGCTTCGCCCGCATCGGATCGACAAATCCGCGTCCGCCAGTAACAAACTGCGCCGCCGAATGGACCAGCCCGCTCCATAGCCCGTGCGCAAAGGCCTGATGAAAATTCCGCACCGCCCACAATTCTTTCTTGATCCAGCTAGCTTCCAGCTTCGCCGAATAATTCGACAATCGCGCCGCCGAAGTATCTCCCGCGCACAATGCCTCGTAAATCGTCTCCGCCGCCAGCATTCCGCTCTTGATCCCGGTATGAATTCCCTTGAGCCGCTGCGAATTTAAGAGGCTGCCCGAATCTCCGATAATCAGACCGCCGTCCAAATAAGGCCGCGGCATCGAGTACCACCCGCCATACGGCACCGTCTTAGCCCCATAGCGAATTAATTTTCCGCCCTCGATGATCCGGCGAATGTGCGGATGCGTCTTGTATTTCTGAAATGCCTCGTGCGGATCAAACAGCGGATTGTGATACTCGAGCGCGACAACCATCCCCAGCGAAACGCGATTCTGCTGCAAGCCGTAAATCCATCCGCCGCCATACATGCTCGAATCAAGCGGCCATCCCAAAGTGTGCCCCACAAATCCAGTCTCAATCCGCCCCGCCGGCACATCCCACAATTCCTTGATGCCAATACCGTAAGCCTGCGGATTCAATCCATCCAATTTGAATCGCGAAACCAGATTTTTCGTCAATGATCCGCGCGGCCCCTCGGCCAACACGGTGACTTTCGCGCGCAATTCATAACCCGGCGTGAAGTTGTCCTTGGGCTTCCCATTCTTATCCACGCCCTTGTCTTCCGTAATCACGCCGGCAATCCCAGGCCCTTCCTCGATCAAACTGGCCCCGGCAAATGACGTGAACAAATTCACGCCCTTCTTCTCAACGAGCCCGCCCATCCACTTCACTAATTTATTCAGCGAAATAACAAAATTCCCATGATTAGCCAAAGGCGGCGGCGTAATCGGCAGCTTCCAAGATCCATTCGCAGTGAAGTAATAAGCGGCATCCCCGGTAACGGGCGTATCCAGCGGCGCCGATTTCTCAAAATCCGGCACCAATTCCCGCAACCCACGCGGGTCCATGATCGCCCCGGAAAGTTGGTGCGCCCCAATCTCGCGCCCCTTCTCCAGAACATAAATATTCTCAGCCGAAAGCGCAGGAGATTTCCCCGCCGCCGTATGCGCCTCGATCAAATTCGCCAGATGCAGCGCACAAGCCAAGCCCGCGGGCCCAGCCCCAACAATCAAAACATCCGCATCCAAAGTTTCGCGCGGCACCCCAAATATCTCGCTCATAGCCGCCATTCTATCAGCCGACAATCGTGCAATCGCAACATCATTTCTCTCGCAGGGGCGACGCCGCGCCACAACTCCGATCAGCACAACGCACTCAACGCGACAGCACGCCAAGGCCGCCGTCATCCCGAACCCGCATCACATGAGGGATCCCTCTTTCTTCGCTTGAGTTTGTTTTTTCCTACAGGCAGGCTGTCAGCAGCGAACTATTGGTCCTTCGGGCGAACTACGAAAGGCTGTCATCTTGAGTCCGCTTCCGCGGACTGAGGATCTGCATTTTTCTTCTCTACCGCTGCGTAACCGGCTCGGTGGGTCCGAACTTCACTTCCGACCTGAATTTCTTGTAATCCTTATACGTAAAATCCAATTCCTCATTCAAACTCTTAAAGATCAAAATCCGCGCGTCAATCCGCCCATGAACGTGCAGCGGCAACCACACCTCATCATTCACGCGCGTCTGCTCCAGCGAAAAGCGAGAATTCTTATGGATGCGAAATAAGAACAGCCCATATGAAGCATCCCCCAGCGCCTCCGCGTCCATTTTCACCCACTGCTTGTCGTCCTTATCAATCCAAACTTTGAAATGAAACTTCGGCAAGAATTTCGCGAACCGGCTCTTCGGCTCGAACCCGGGCCGAGGCTCCGCGCTGATCTTGTAAGTGTCCCGCCCGTTCAATTTCTCGACGCCGTCGATCGTAAAGTTGTAAGCGTCGGCAATCTCCGAAACGTACGATTTCTCCTGCTCCTCGGATTTCTGCTCGTCCGCCAGCCGTTTCTTCCTCTGCTCGTCGGTCTCGTTCTTGCGGTCCGACATAAACTTATTGATCTTCTCCTCCACTTTCGCCGCGTCCTTGGCTGAAAGCGGCTGGTCGTTCTTGGCAATCAGCCGTTCCACATGCTCGCCGTAAAGCACCATCACTTCCGAAGTTTCCGACTCGGTGGAAGTGACTTTCCCATCGCCATCCATCTTCTTGGTCTCGGATCGCTGAATGTAAGTGTAAGTCTTTGCCTTCTTCTCATTCTCCATCTCCGCGTCGGCCGCATGCCGCACCAATTCCCGCGGATCGACATTCGGATCCGCGCGCATCGAGCAACATGCCCCCATCGAAGGCTGCTGCCCGCTCTTCGGCGCAGGCTTCTTCGTCGTCTGCGCGAACCCCGGCTGCGGCAACGTCACCAAGCTGCATGCCAAGCCCGCAGCCAAGCAGAATCGCCAAAGCCAATTCATGATGTTGCGCGTCTTCATAGTCAAAATCAGCGAATCCCTTAGAAAAAATTATATCAACCGCCCAGCGCAGCCCGCGCGATCTCTCCCTTCGGGTTTCCTCATTCCGATTCCGCGAGCAGCAAGTAAAGCCCGTCAACGCGGCATATCCGGTCGCGAACCACAAAATCTCTTCTCAACCGCCATTCATTGGATGCGCTCAGCCCGCGTCGAGCCTCCCGCAAGTTTCCGCATTGAATACAAATCCCCACGGCGCAATCGATACTCGCCTTCCGCGCGTGTTACTCTGCTTATTCGCCATGAAACAGGCCATCCATGCGCATTCTTAACATCGTCGGCGCTCGCCCCAATCTGGTAAAAATCGCTCCGCTTCTCCGCGTAATGCGCAGCCATCCCGAAATCGAGGCCATCCTCGTCCACACCGGCCAGCACTACGACGAAAAACTCTCCGACGTTTTCTTCCGCCAGATGGGCATCCCCGAACCGGACGTAAATCTCGAAGTCGGCTCTGGCTCGCACGCCTGGCAAACCGCCGAAATCCTCCGCAAAATCGAGCCAGTCCTGATCGAGCGTAAGCCCGATTGCGTTTTGGTTGTCGGCGATGTGAATTCCACGGTAGCCGCGTCACTCGCCGCCGCAAAACTCAGCATTCCGGTCGTTCATGTCGAAGCTGGCCTGCGCAGTTTCGATCGCACCATGCCCGAAGAAATCAATCGCATCGTCACCGACGCGCTCTCCGACTTCCTCTTCGTCACCGAAGAAGACGCCATCGAAAATCTAATCCACGAAGGCAAGCGGCGCGAGCAAATCCATTTCGTCGGCAACGTAATGATCGACGCGCTCAAGCAATTTCTTCCCATCGCGCAAAAATCCAAAATCGCCGATGAGCTAGGCCTGGCAAGCGTCAAGGATCAGCCCTACGCGCTGCTGACGCTCCATCGTCCTTCGAACGTGGACTCCGCCGAAACTCTAGCCGCACTACTCGCAGCCATCACCGAAATCGCCAGCGAAATCCCGGTGATCTTCCCGGTTCATCCGCGCACTCAAGATCGCCTGCGCGCCGCGGGATCAAAATCCCTAAACCGCATTCGCTTCGTCCCTCCGCTCGGCTATCTGGATTTTCTCTGCCTGATGAGCCGCGCCCGCCTGGTCCTCACCGATTCCGGCGGCATCCAGGAAGAAACCACCGCCCTCGGCGTCCCGTGCCTGACGCTGCGCGAAAACACCGAGCGCCCAGTAACCGTAACCGAAGGCACCAACGAGCTAGTCGGCCAGGACCCCGCAAAAATCGTCCAAGCCGCCCGCGCCATCCTCAACGGCCAAACCAAGAAAGGCCGCATCCCGCGCTATTGGGACGGCCACGCCTCCGAGCGCATAATCGAAATCCTCCTCCGCGAATGCAAGGTCGCGGGTACCGCCGGCGTCCCCGCCGGCATCTTACGACCGCAATCGTGAACCAAGTCCGTACGCAACCGCGGACCGAGAATTTCAATGGTCGTTATTCTCCCGGTCTCCAGCCTCTAACCTCCAGCCTCCAGAACGTTTACCACTCGTAACCATTCGTAAAGAATCTTCTCCCGCTAACCGATGAACACTTGTACGATGAGACGAAGTGGACGCTGTTCCGCGCCGAGCCGACCTTCCGGCAAGCGCATTCGCAGTCGACGAAGCCGTTGGGAGCGTACCGGGATGAGCCACAGTGCAGTATTGTCAGAAAAATCGTCAGGAACCAAGCGGTCTAACGTAAGCAAATCGCCGAAATTGCGCGATCTTTCCGTCTGCCTGCTCTCCGCGCATCCTCTGGTACTCGGCGAACTCGAAAAGCTCCTCACCCGTCCCGGCTTCCGCATCGTCACCAAGCAACTCGAGTCGAGCCTCGCTCCCGAGCTGCGTCGCGCCGCGCTGCCTAAGGCGGGAATTTACGTCATCGATGCGAATGTTTCGCAGCAAGCGACCGCTTCTCTGATCTCGAATATCCTGGAAGCAAATCCGGCCGCTCGTCTGATCGTGGTCGGCGAAAAATTCACTGAAGCCAGCAGCTACGCGTTGCTGCGCATGGGCGTCAAAGGCCTGCTCACCTACGCCGAAGCTCGCGAGCAATTGCCTCGCACGCTGCCTTTGGTCTCCGAAGGCGGCTTCTGGGTCCCGCGCGTGCTGCTCTCCAATTTCGTGGACTCAATTATCGAAGGCGCTCACGGCCGCCAATTTAAAAATGCCGCCGCCGCCGATCTGAGCCGCCGCGAACAAGAAACGCTCGAGACGCTGCTGGAAAATCTCTCCAACAAAGAAATCGCCAGCAAGCTAAACATCTCCGAGCGCACGGTAAAATTCCACGTGTCCAATTTGTTGAGTAAATTCGGCGTACGCCGCCGCGCCGACCTGATCCTACTCTGCTACCAAAAGCGCGGCGCCACTACCTGAGCCGCCGATCTATTCGTCGTAGCGCCGGCAGCCCGCCGGCGTTTTTGACGTTGTTCTAATCCTCGATCGAAGCTCCACGTTCATCGCAATCCTCTAGCGCGAGAAATTCCACACGAGCAGTGCAATGTAAGTCGCTGCCAGCGAAACAAACAGCGACGTCAACAAGATATGCCCCACAACAAAGTATCTTCCGCGCGGCCAATCGCTGTGCGCAAAATAAAATGCATCGATCATGATCCGCGCCGTCCAATAAATTCCGATGAATCCCGCGATCCCCAACGCCGCCCGGTCGCCGCGCAGCATCTCGGCATGAAACATCAAAGTCAGCACTCCGAACGCGATTATCGTAAGCACCGTAAATCCGCCCTGCACCCAAAGCAGTTTTCGATTGAAAGGCTTGAGCTGCGCAAGATCCCGCCGCCACTCAAGCTGAATGGGAACCTGAAAGCTGGCAAAGAGAATCAAGAAATGCCCCGCCCCAGCCAGCCAAAGCGCGAGATCGAAGAGCCGGTAAATCAACGAGTGCGTCATATCGCTCGAATCGCCCGCAGGAACGGCAGCGCCACGCGCATCACAAACGGCGGATGAAACAGCCAAAACGCCGGCCCCGCCGTCATGATCGCCATGAACGCCCAGCCCGAAAATCCGCGCTGCAGCGCGAGTCCCTTGCCCAATCGCGAGCGTTCCAAAATCACTCCGAATCCTTGCAGCAAAAAATAACCCGTCGGCAATCCGTAGCCGCCGCGCGCCGGCAAAGAAATCACCGACTCATGAATCAGCCCCGAAAACAAAAACACAACCATCGTAGCTCCCGCAACGCCAAGCACGCGATGCAGCGGCTGAAAAATAAAATCATACGAGAGCTGGCGAAACCCAAGATTCCACCGCTTCCCCCAAAATTCGCTCAACGATCGCGAGGCAATTGGCGACTGCATGATGGGCTCCGCGTCAACGCCCAAGGCCCGCCACCCGAGCGCGATCAATTCAAAACTCCCAAAATGCAGCACGAGGATCAGCCCGAGCAATCCGATCCATCCGCGCAGCAACGGCAAATCCTCCGGCACCAATCGCGCACAACCAAACAACAGCGCGATTCCCGCCCCAGTCTTAGCCATCGCCCAGCACCACTGCATCAACGAGGGACGCGCGACTCGGCCATCACCGAGAAAGCTCTCCGCGTCCATCCCCGGCCACCCAAAAAGATATGCCCAGGATCGCCACGCCGAATGCGCTACCTCGCTCCGCGCTCGCCACCACGACAGCCACTTCAACCCGAAAAAAATTGCCGCGGCCAGCGCCCACATGAATCCCCAGGCCGGCAGCTTCGCTCGTAGCGATAACGCGGCCGCCACGAGCAGTACAAGAGGCAAGCAGCCCAGAACGACGGAAACTCGCTTGCCGCGTTCTACGCTTCCATTTGCAACGCCAGTTTTCAAATTTGGTCGAAGCCGCATCGAGTCCTGCGAGATCGGCTCAGCTTACTCCATCGGCGAGGTCCAGGCCTGCGGTTTTCCGGCAATATGCTCAGCCTTGCTTCGCCTTTGCATCGCGAATCTGCGCCATCAGGATATCTCGCACGTAATGCCAGTACGGCACCAGTTCAAGGGCTGATCGCGCGTATTTCTCCGCGGCGTTCAGGTCCGGCGTGGTCTTGTTCAAATTCGACCAGGCCAGGCTCATCAATAATTCCGGCTCGCCCCACGACGGCTCGAGCGGATCGCTGGGCTTCGTTTGTTTCCGCACCGCCTCCAATCCCCTGTCGTACGCCGCCATGGCTTTGTCTTGGCCGCCACCGCGCTCCGCGGGCGTCCACCAGATATTCGGTCCCAGCACCCAAAGCAGCCGGGGATTATCCGGCTCGGCGGCGCGCGCTTCCTTTACTAGTGGCGCAGCCTGCGCCGAAAGCTCCTGCACGCGCGCCGCGTCCTTCATATTCAGTCCCAGCGAGAAGCTCAGACACGAAATCGCGCCAACCTTCGCATCCACGAATCCAGGGTCCTTCGCAATTGCCGCCTTGAATTCATCCACCGCCGGCCCGAGATCCGCGTCCAGCTCCTTGGGATCGAGGGATTCATTGAATCCATTGATCGCCCGGCGCCACAGCGCAAACCCGCGCCAATATCGCACCCGCGAGCCAATCTCCTTATCGTCCGCAAACGGCGCCAACTCGCCAAAAAGCCGCTTCAGCGCCGCCCGGTCGCCCTCGTAATCAGCCCGCTGAATCTGCGACACGATCTTGACCGCGGCATCGTGGGACGCAGAAGCTGCGGCCGACCCCACCCACGTAACTGCGGCAAGCAGCAAAGCAATTGAGCCGAGCCCACGCCGAAACCTCCAAGGCCCGATCCGCGCATCACCAAATGGCATCTGCGTTCTCCTCTCCAGTCCCGGTCGGCCCCATGCCGTCCCCATGAGCCTAAAGACGCAGCGCGGGCCAAAATGTATCAGCGCGCGCAGGGCGAACGTAGCGCACCTGTGAGTAGGGGCCGGGGTTCACCACAGGTCCGGGTTAGCTTTGGGCTTTTCCGGAACCCCCGATGGAAAATTAAAACCCAATGCCAAACCGGGGGCGTGTGAACCCGCCCCCCTACTAGAAATGTGTTTTTTCCCGATTAGACTGGGTCTCCTTCCTTTGTTTTGTTGGAGTTGCGTGGGGTTCTAATCATGGGCTTCCCGATTAGAGTCTGGGGTGCTTGAGACATAGTGGTGTTCGATGATCAGGCGTCTGGGGGGTACGACGTAGACGCCGTCATCGCGGAAGCGGGCGCAAATTTCGACGGCGCGGATGATGTCACGGGCGTTGGGATTGGTATTGCCGGCTTTTTCGATGATGCGGTCGAGGGCGGAGCGGACGGACTTGCGCCGGCGTCGCCAGAGGCCGACGGCGTGCACGTGGCGATAGAGGCAAGAGAGGCTGGGGAGTTTGTAGCCGTTGACGATGCTAGGGCCGGTTGCCCAGTGGAGGAAGGCTTCGTCGATGGCCTCGCGATCGGAGTGGTTGCAGATGG
>DAITPO010000102.1:0-12467 GCA_036833535.1 Candidatus Acidiferrales bacterium
CTCGATTTCGAGATCGCCCAGGACGGCCAGCGGGGCTGCGCTTTTGGGGTGTTCGCGGGCGGACTGCTCCAACAAACGGCGGGCTTCCTTTTCGTTGTGGACCGCGCGATAGGCTTCGGCGAGTTGCACTTCTGCGGTGATGTTGTGCGGCGCGATTTTCAGGGCTGCTTGGTAGCCGGCGATCGCGTCGGCGAAATGCCCATGGCGATATTGGTCCTTGGCTTGCTCGATTAGCGCTCGCGGATCTTGTGCGGGTGTTTGTGCGCGGCTTGCGGGTGCCAAGACCAGAGACAGCGATAGCGCGACTAGATAATGCGATTTGCGAGTGGGCGGGACCGCTAAACTGTGCCGCTTCGGAGCACGTCGCGCATGAAACGCTTCCGGCATCGGCGGATTATAACATTCGAGGTTCTTGTTGATTTTACGCGCGGAGCGATTCATATCGCGCTCTGGGTTTTGCTTGACTCGCGGCGCGCGCGGAACTATAAGCTGCGGCGGCTTGAAAACGTTTGAACATGATCAGCGATTGGAATTTTCAAACTGTTTCAATTCGGAATGAACACCGGCTCACGGGGATCGCAAATCCATAGGGGGTAGGCTTCGGTGAAACTCAAACTTATCTGCACGATTCTAGTTGGAATGATTGTTGCGTCTGTGGCTGGGGCGCAGCAGAAGAAGAAGGTGATTTTGGATCAGGATGCGCGCGGGCCAGCTACGACGGACCAGCAATCCATGCTGATGTTTATTCAGTCGCCGGACGTGGAGACGCTGGGTATTACCGTCGTCAGCGGCGACATGTGGCGCGATGAGGAGATTGCGCACACTTTGCGCATGCTCGAGATTGTCGGGAGGCCCGACATTCCGGTTTATCCCGGAGCGATATATCCGCTGATTAACAGCATGGAATTTATTGAGCGCTGGGAAAAGCTCTACGGCGTCGTGCATTACCAGGGGGCGTGGAATGGGCACCGGCCGGGGATGAATATGGGAGATGGGCAGCGCGGTGGTTGGCATTTGCCGTTTGATACCCCGCATATCGTGGAGGGAGATCCAAAGACCAAGGCGGCCGAAGAAGATGCGGCGCATTTTATTATTCGCATGGTGCACAAGTATCCGCACGAGGTGACGATTTATGCCGGCGGGCCTTTGACGAATATTGCGCAGGCTATCAGCCTGGATCCGTCGGTCCCGGACTTGGCGCAGGAACTTGTGGTGATGGGTGGATCGATTGCGCCGGTGGTGCCGCTGGATTGGCAGACGGAGAACCGGCGAGAATTTAATTTTTGGTGGGATCCGGAGGCGGTGCACATTACGCTGACTTCGCCGTGGCACAAGATCACCATCACTACCGTGGATATTTCGGTGAAGACGCACATGACTAAGGCTCTGATTGCGGAGATCGCGAAGTCGCCCAGCGCGGCGTCGCAGTATTTGGCGAAATATGCGGATGAGGAATACATGTGGGATGAATTGGCGGCGGCTGGCTGGCTAGATCCTTCGGTGATCACGAAGGAAGAAGAGCTGTACATGGATATTGATATCGACCATGGGGCTAGCTATGGGAATGTGCGGGTTTTTACGAAAGACGCGCATCCGGGTTTGGGCGAGCAATTGGTCCATCTGCCCGTGGAATTGGACCGCGCGAAATTCGAGAAGATGTTTGTGGATCTGATGGCGAGGGCGACGCCCGGGTCGAAGGCGGCGGGAGGAAAGTAACGGGCGGTCGGGAAAATTTCAAATTTCAGACATATTTGAAATTAAAACTGGAGAGAGCGAAGCTCGATGCTCGTAGGGATTGGTTAGCGTGCCCTGAGATACGGTGCCGGGCGGAGCAAGCCTCGCACCTACGAATTACGTCGGAATGCGGCGCCGCCACTGCTTGATTCGAGCCATGGTGGGAGTTCGCCGGCGTGGTTTAGCGTTGCTAACAGCGGGAATGAATTGAACTCTGCGCGGGCAGTTACGCCGGTTAGGACGGCTATGAAATTGATGCCGGCGCGCTGGGCGGCTTCGGCGTCTACGACGCTATCACCGATGTAGACGCATTCCTCCGCCAATACTCTCAGCTGACTCATCGCGGCGAGCAACGATTCCGGATGCGGCTTTTGATTCTGCACGTCGCTGCCGCCGATGATGGCGGCGAAGACGTCGGCTATTTTTTCGCGCTCCAGGATGGATTCGATGTGGATGCGGCGCTTTGTGGAGGCGACTGCAAGCGTAATTCCCCGTGCGCGGAGTTCGCGTAGAGCTTCCGGGACGAAATCATAAATTGCCGCCGAGCTGACCATTACTTTGTCGGCGCGGGAGTGGAAGTGGCGGACGAAATCTTCGCTGCGCTCGGGAGTGGTGTCGCCGGTGAGGCGCGTGAAAGATTCGCGCAGGGAGAGACCGATGGTGGCGTTGATTGCTTCGCGATTTGCAGGTGCGATGCTCATGGCGGCCAGAGCTGTGTTGGCGCAATCGAAAATGCCGTTGGAGGAATCGGCCAACGTGAAATCGAAGTCGAAAATGGCGGCGCGGATGGGGTGGAGTGGCGTCGGGCGATGCACGCAGACCTCTGCGAAACGCTTGACTTGGTAACTTCCCGAGAAATTCTAGCTGGATTGCGTCAGCCGCGGGATCAATAGATTGAAAAAGCGCTCCGGATTGACTTCCACCGCAACTTTGCAGTTGGGGCGGAAGGTGGTGTCTCGCTCGGCCGGGAGCGCGCCGGCTTCGGCCATCGGCGGAGAGACGCGCACGGGACCTTTTGCCCAGGCTACGGTCATGCCGGCGGTGAATTCGCCTTCTGTCTCGATGTCGATGTGATAGTCGCGGAGCGTGAGGATTTCGGGATCGATCATGCTGGCGACGGCCAGCGGATCGTGCATCATCGAGCCATTGCCGATGCCGATTTTGCGCACGGTGTCGATGGCGTTGCGCATGATTTTTGCGGCGGCCTGGCTGACGGGATTTTGGGCGGCGGCGAGTTTTGCGACGTGCTCATCCATGAGCAGGACTTTGCGCGTGACGTCGAGGCCGACCATAGTGATGGGAATGCCCGAGTCAAAGACGGCGCGGGCCGCCTCGGGATCGACGTAAAGATTGAATTCGGCGGCGGGCGTGATGTTGCCGGCGGAGATTGAGCCGCCCATCATTACGATCGCGGGGATCACTTTTGCAATTTCGGGATCGCTGCGCAGAGCCGTGGCGATGTTGGTGACTGGGCCGATGGGGACGAGCGTGATCTCGCCGGGATTTTCGCGCACGATGCGGCGGATGATTTCCGAGGCGGTTTCTTTCACCGGCTTGATTTTTGGTTCGGGGAACTCGACGCCGCCGAGGCCGTTGTTGCCGTGAACGTAGCTCGCGGTCACCAGATGGCGCACCAACGGCACGCTGGCACCCGCAGCGACGGGAATTTCCGGGTGGCCGGCAATTTCGATCAAGCGCAGGGCGTTAGGAAGCGTCAGCGCCAGAGGAACGTTGCCGGATACCGGCGTGATGGCCTCGACTTTCAGCTCCGGCGAGCGCAGAGCGAGGAAAATGGCCATGGCGTCATCCACGCCAGGATCGGTGTCGATGATGATGCGACGCGGCTTGGCGGGGGTGGGGCGCGGTGGCGGAGTTGAGGACGCGGCTCCGGTGGGGCGCGGGGTCAGGCCCGCAAGCCCGGCAGCTAGGGCCATGCCGGCGGTGGTGTTGAGGAATTCGCGGCGGGATTGCGAGGAATTTTTTGTTTCGTGAGTCATGGTGATTTTTGCCTCCTTGGGTCGCTTAGATCCTTAGGCCCCCAAAGGCGCGGGGCCGCAGGATGACAACATTTCGCGCGCGCTCATCGCTCGCTGAGAACGGCAGATGCTACACCTGTACGAGATGAATTGCGACAGTTTGCTTGTCAGTTGCGGCGGCGCCGATTGATTTATTTGTGACGGAGTGAGGGGAATTTGTAGAGGGTGATTCCCTGCTCTTCGTTTACGGTGATGATTTGGTCGGAGGCGATGTTCGTTAGGACTTGCTTTGTGCCACTGGGCCACTGAATTTCGAGGCGATCTACTTTGGCGTGATTGCCCAGGCCGAAATAGATCCTGGGGTCTTGCGCGGAGCAGTAGCTCATGCCGCCTTTCGCTTGATCGTAGCTGGTGAAGTCGCCTGCTGCCAGCTTCAGGCGGGCGCCGGTGCCGTCGCGATTGCTTTTTGTGCCTACCAAGTGAATTCCCAACCAGTGATTTGTTTTAGCTGCCGGTGAACTTGCGCCGGTGTTGCGGAAGAGTTGGGCTTCTTCGCCATTGTTGTTTACGAGAAAGCTCTGCCAGCCGTCGTTGGCGTAGTCGCCTACGGCCAAGCCTCTGCCTACCTTTGGAGCCAAAAATGTTGCCGGCTGCGTTGCGCTTGCGTCCACGAAATGGCCGTCGCCGGTGTTGCGGTAGAGCTTTTTCGACTCGGCGTAGTTCACGTCGGGATGATAGCGGGCGATGTTGTCGAGTATGTGTCCGTTGATTAACAGCAGATCGCGCCAGCCATCATTATCGAAATCGAAGAAACGCGCGCCGAAGCTGCTATTGAGGATATTGGATTGGCCGATGCCGGACGTGATCGTGGCGTCGGTGTAGGTGCCGTCGCCGTTCGAGAAATAGAGGCGATTCAGTTCGAAGTCGAGATGGCTTACGAACAGGTCCATGCGGCCGTTGTTGCGGAGATCGGCGGCATCGGCGCTCATGCCGGCTTCCGGCCGGCCGTCTTCGCTGAAGCCGGCACCGGAAGTGTAGCTGACGTCGCGGAAAGTGCCGTCGCCATTGTTCAGGTAGAGAAAATTTCTTTGCGTGTCATTCGCGATGAAGATATCGGGCCAGCCGTCGCCATTCAGATCGGCCAGGACTACGGCTAGACTTTTGCCGTCTTTGTTGATCAAGCCGGCTTTTTCGGTTACGTCGGTGAAAGTGCCGTCGCCGTTGTTGTGATAGAGGCGCGGCGAAGTGCCGTCGAAATTGTCCGGATGGCAGTAGCTGCTGACTTGCGGGAGATCCTGATAGCCGGGACGAAAATCGCCGCAGACGGTCGGATGATCCACATCGTATTGCACGTAGTTCGCGACCAATAAATCCAGCTTGCCGTCGCGATCGTAGTCGAACCAGCCTGCGGCAGTTCCCCAATTGCCATCGTTGCCCACGCCGGCTTTGGCGGTTACGTCGGTGAACGTGCCGTCGCCATTGTTGTGGTAGAGGACACTGTGGCGATAGCCAGTCATGTAGATGTCGGGATAGCCGTCGTTATCGTAATCGCCGACGGCTACGCCGAAGAAAAATGTGCCGTCGGAATGGATGCCGATTGCGGCAGTTACGTCGGTGAAGGTGCCGTCGCCATTGTTGCGGTAGAGCGCAGGTTGCGGCGCTTGCGCGGGATGAAAGAGCGGCGTGAAGCCGCTGTTGACGAAGAAGGCGTCCAGGTAGCCGTCTTGATTGAAGTCGAGCCACGCTACTCCGGCACCCATGGTTTCCGGGTACATGCGCTTGCGGGATTGCGCGCGTTCGTGATGGAAATGAATGCCGGCAGCGGCGGTGACGTCGGTGAATTGGATGTGAAACGGATTGGCTTGTGCCGGCGGCGGAGCGGGGCGATGAGATTGCGGATGCGTCTGGGCGAAGCCGAGCGTGCAGACAAGAAGGAGCGCGCCGAGCAGCGTGCCAGTAAGGCGCTTATTTGGTTGAGGATTGAGGCGTTTGCGCATCGCGAGGCGAAAGTTTAGCATCGCCCACACGGCGGCCCAGAAGAATTCAACCATCGCGCCTCTAATATAAAAGAACTAGTGCTTGACAGGGTGGGGGCTGACCGATACCCTACGGCCCATTCGAAGCGGGGGTCGTCGTCCTGTTCCAGCGCGTTGAACGGCGAATCGTACTAAGCATTGCGAGTCACCGGCCGCAGACTGCCCGCACATTCTGGACAACTTCGAGATTTCGCCTGAGAACAAGGCCATTCGCAAGCTCAGATTGAACGGGGGAGCAACGATGAAGATCGGAAAGATGATGTTGGTGACGATGGCCCTGCTGGGATTGCTCGTGACAGCCGTCGGCGTGAACGCGCAGTCGCTGGAACGCGGCGAAATCCGCGGCACCGTCTACGACTCGACGCATTCGATCGTCCCGAAAGCCAAGGTGACGATCTCCAACCCCTCGACAGGATACAAGCGCGAGCTGACCACTGACGAGTCGGGGTCGTACTCGTTCGCGCAACTGCTCCCCGGCGTGTACAAGATCCGAGCCGAGGCGGAAGGCTTGGCGGCGACCGAGGTCACAGACATTACCGTGCAAATCGGCGCGAGCCTGCAAATGGACATTACGCTGCCGGTGAAGGGCCAGACGACCACCGTGGAAGTGAGCGCCGCGGCGGTTGGGCCCGTGGATACCACAACAGCGGGCATCAATCAGGTCATCAACACCAAAGACATCGACGACCTGCCTCTCTCCGGCCGCGATTATCGCGACCTGGCGCAGTTGAGCTCATCGGCGCAAATCGTTCCAGGACTGCGCGGCGGCATTCGCCTCGGCGGGCAGCAGAGCGATTACCTCGGAATGGTCATTGACGGCCAGGATAGCTTCAACCCCTTCTTCGGCGAAATCTTCGGGTCGCTGGAAACCAAGAACTTCACGATTCCACTCGACGCGGTGCAGGAATTCCAGGTGGTCACAAACGGCTTCGCACCTGAGTTTGGCCGCGCCACGGGCGGACTCGTAAACGTGGTCACAAAATCAGGCACGAACGAAGTGCACGGCGAGGCGCACGAGTACTATCGCGGCAGCGGTCTCACCGTCAATGACGCGGTCGGCCAACCCCCGAACATCAGCACACAGAATCAATTCGGCGGTTCGATTGGCTTCCCGATCCACAAGGATCGCCAGTTCCTGTTTCTTGCTACCGACGTGCAGAAGCAGAACGGCCCGCTGCTTAGCAACCTCTGCGGCGTGGGAACGGTGGCAGACTGCAACACTTCGTTGGCCGGCGCTGTCGGTCCGACGTTTGCGAACTGCCTGCCGGGTGCCTGCGCGGCCGGTCAGATTCCGCTGCCAGGGGCGGCCACCGCGGGCTTCAGTCTGCCGGGCTCTTGCGGTACCCCCACCGCGGGGCAATCTTTCCTAAACGCCTGTTTCGGGGTCAATAGCCTGGCGGATTTCAATGGGCCGCACACACAGTTCCAGGACCTCTTCACCATCCTCGGCCATTACGATTATCAGTTTTCGCCGGCCAATCACTTCAGCGTGCGCGCCTACGGGACGCGGAACCATACCAGCGGCTTTACGGGCGGTTTGGGGCAGAACGAAACTCCTGTGCCCTTTGACACCACTGAGAACTTCCTCAACGAGGGCATCAGCACCGTGTTTGCCCTGAATACAGTTATGGGCCGCAAAGTGAACGAACTGCGCATCAGCGTCGAAGCTGAAAACCGCATCCGGCATTCCAACGGACCGGGCACGCCTACGATGCTCGTAGGCGGCATCATGTTTGGAAACCGCTACTACCTGCCGATCAACGGTCAAAACGACAAGCTGCAAGCCGCAGACAACTTTTCCTACTCCTTCGGCAAGCACGACATGAAGTTCGGAGGAGACTCGGACACCTTCGAGGACCGCAAGGATACCTTCGTCGGATGGTCCTCAGGCGAATTCGAATTCGGAAGCATTTCCGATTTCAACTCTCCGAACGTTGCGAATTTTGCTCCCTTCGGCCTGATTCAGGACGTCGGATTGAACAACGTGCCGCTTTTCAAAGCCGGCACGCTGTTCCCGAATTACTTGACGGGCGTGGGGCTGTACTGGCAGGACAAATGGCAAATTACGCCGCGCATCACTTTGACCTACGGTCTACGGTGGGATGGAACTTGGTACCCGCAGCCGCAGACAGCGACTCCCGGAGCCGCGACGTATTCCGGGACGGGTTCTGGCTCCAAAGTGATTCCAGTTCCGCAGCGCATCCCGGATGACTTCAAGCAGTGGGGACCGCGCGTCGGATTGGCCTGGAACGTAGGATCCGCGCAGTCGCCCACCGTAGTTCGAGCAGCGTGGGGTTTGTACTACGCGATAAGTCCAACCATATTTATGCCCGCGGGCGGCGGCGGCAAGACCGCCGGAATCTTCTGCTTTAGTCCGACCTGCTTCCCTGCCGCCGGGTTTCCTTATCTGCTCCCAAGCTCAGTTTCCGCAGGGATCAACGATATTTGCGGCATTTCCGATATTGGATGCCCAGGACCCAATCTCGTTGAGCCGGATTTCCGCAATCCCCGAGTATCGAGCCTGACGGCGGGTGTCGAGCACACCTTCGCGAAGAGCTGGGTCGTGACGGGCACTTTCGCGTGGGTCAATTCACAGCACCTGCGGACGGGAGGGTACGGTACGGAGGAGGCGTGGTACCGCAATTTCTCCTCGTGCGGGACCGACCAATTCGGTCGTACTCTGCTCTGCGGCGTGAATACCTACTCGGGTGGCACGCTAACGGGTTCGTCCGTTACGCCGTTGGACCCGACGCTTGCGACGTTCACGAACACGACCGGCAGCTATGCCCACGGAAACTACGAATCGGTGGTGGTCAACCTCACCAAGCGATTTTCAAACCGCTTCCAGTTGTTCGCGAACTATCTGTGGTCCCAGAACAAGGACAATGGCGCCAGCGAACGCGACACGGATACCTATTTCGGGCAACAGGATCCCTTCAACATCAACCTGGATTACGGACGCAACAGCCTGGATATCCGCCAGCAGTTCAAGATGGGAGGCGTGGTCGATCTTCCCTGGGGCTTCTTGTTTAGCTCCTCGGTAATCGCGCACTCCGGAGTGCCGTTCCCCCTCTATGTAAATGCCGACGTCAATGGAGACGGGGTGGCCAATTCGGGATATTCACACGCCAACGACCGCCCGATCATTCAGATCGGGGGCGGCAAACCTTTCCTTCTGCAACGATATCCGTTCGATCAGCCGAATTTTGTGGAGTGGGACGGGCGGCTGGCGAAGGACTTCAAGCTGGGCGAGCGGTTCACGGTGGAACTCTCGGGCGATTTCTACAACCTGACCAACAGGCATAACCTGTATTCGAACCCGGACACCAACGGTACGATTGACTATGCGACAGCGGGAAACTGCGTGCCGAATGGTCTGACGCCTCCCTCGCCCCTGTTCACGGGGAATTCGCCGGGGCCAGTGGGATTGAGCTGCGGCGCGTTAACTTCGAAGTCGCTTTCATTCTTCCAGAGCATCTCGGCGAATGGCGCGACTTACCGCGCCATTTCACAAGTTGCGCCGGGAAGCACGCCGTTCGCGTTCCAGGCCGGGGCCAAGTTCATTTTCTAATGAGCTTAGGACCCACGGGACGCAGGCAGTTTCTTCAGGGACTCGGAAGTTCGATGATGTTGGCGGCCGCCGGGAGCGATAAGCTCCTGGCGGCTTCTTTTTTTGGAGGCAGCGGCGTGACGCAAGGAACGGCAGTGCGATGGCCGAAACCGATTGGCAGTCCCGTCCTCGATAGTCTGCATCCGGTGATCGAACATTCGCGCGATGTTTCCACCGACGTCGAGCGCATCGTCGAAGTCGCCAAATTCATGGCCTACGAAGCATTGCCGATGCCGGAGTACGCCCTGCCTTATGGAATCGGGAATGAAGACCGGCGCGAGGCCGTGGATTTCATCATGGTCTCGGATTCGATTGACACGGCGTTTACCGATTTCAAGACGCATGTGAAATTTCAAACCGAGTTTAAGGGACAGAATTGGTCCGATTCGGATGCCGAGTTTGCCTGCCTCAAGCGCGCCATGGACAACAAGATTCCCATCCTCGACGGAAAGTGGATGGCGGAGGCGACGCGCAAACAGTTGGCGGAGATTTTCAGCGGCAACATCGAGATGCCCATGCTCGATGAAAAGCTGGCCGTGCTGCACGAAGTGGGCGCCGTGCTGGCGAAGAAATACGACGGGCGTTTCCATAATTTCATCGATGATTGCTCGCCGCGGCTTTATGACAATGGAAATGGCATCGTGGACCGGTTGGTGAAGGAATTCCCGCGATTTAATGACGTGAGCCAGTACGACGGTCACGAAATCAAGTTTTACAAATTGCCGCAGCTCGGCATTTGGATGCTCTACGCGAATTTGCACCGCCGCGGCTGGTTCAAGCTGGATGATCCCGAGAAGATGACCGCCTTTGCGGATTATATTGTCCCGGCGGCTTGCCGGATTTTGGGGATCATGAAGTATTCACCGGCGCTCGAGACCGCCATCAATACGTATCAGATGATCGAGCGCGACAGCACTCAGGAAATCGAGATTCGCGCACACATGCTCTATGCGACGGCGCTTTTGCGCGAAGAAGTGAACAAGATTCGGCCTGCGGATATGCAGGTAATCATCCCGCAGATTGATGCGCGGCTCTGGCTGCCGTATCACACGACTTTCTGGCCGCATCATCTAACGCGCACGATTATGTATTAGGGAGTTTGGGGTAGAGACTGGAGAAGGAGTGGCTTCAGAGGCCAAAAGGTCTGTGTGACAACTACGATGTTTTGTCAGGGCACGACTTCAGTCGTGCCGCAAATGCCGCAATAGCAATGCGGCTTTAGCCGCTGAGGTTTTGTTTCTCCGGTTCACACACACGCCCTGACGCCCTGACCCCCTAATGAGTAACTCAACTGCGAAAGGGCACGATGTTGAGTCGTGGTAAGCGTTTTCGATCCTTCGACGTTGGCGGGCGCAGCAACCGGCGCCCCTGCGGACTTCTTGTAAATTTACCTGTGAACCGAATTTTCAAATTCCTCTTGTGCACGCTTCTACTGGCGATGGCCGCGGCCCCGTTGTGTGCGCAGGCGCGGCAGAAAGTAATCATTGATCAGGACGCTGCGGGGCCGGGCGGAACCGATATGCAGGCCATCCTGGCACTGGTGAATTCGCCGCAGACGGACGTGCTGGGAATCACCATCGTGACCGGCGATGCCTGGCGGGATGAAGAAGTGCAGCACACTTTGCGGCTGCTCGAAATTATCGGGCGGACCGAAATTCCCGTGGTGCCGGGTGCGGCGTTCCCGTTGGTGAATACCAAGGCGGACGTCGCGCGCTGGGAAGCGAAATACGGGAAAGTGATTTATCAGGGCGCCTGGAACTACGGAACGCCGGTGCACGAAGCCTTCGTGATTCCGCCTATGGTGGAGGGCGCGCCGAAGATCAAGGCTTCCACCGAAGACGCAGCGCATTTTTTGATTCGCATGGTGCACCGCTATCCGCATCAAGTGACGATCTACGAGGGCGGGCCGTTCACGAATCTTGCGCTAGCCATCGCCATCGATCCGGACTTTGCGAGCCTGGCTAAAGAATTGATCGTGATGGGTGGAAGCATCGCGCCGGCCACCGACGATCCGGAATTCAAGGACACGCCGCGGCGCGAATTCAATTTTTGGATCGATCCGGAAGCGGCGCGGCGAGCGTTTCATGCTCCGTGGCCGCGCGTGGTGGTGACGACGGTAGACATTTCGATCAAAACGCACATGACCAAGGAGCTCATCGCGGAAATCGCCGCAGGAAAATCGGCTTCGGCGAAATACGTGGCCAAGTACGCGCAGGAAGGCTATTTGTGGGACGAGCTGGCTGCGGCGGCGTGGCTCGATCCTTCGATCATCACCAAGACGGAGAAGATGTACATGGATGTTTCGGTGGATCACGGCGCGACTTACGGCGATACGCTGGTTTGGGCCGAGGGTCAGCAACCGGGTCTGGGTGAGGATTTAGTCGAGGTGCAGGACGATCTGGACCTGTCGAAATTCTACAAATTATTTGTCTCGCTCATGACCGCGGACCGGCCTTCGCCGCGTCGCGCCCCGGCGCGCTCGGGTCATGGCGATTCGCCCGAGCCGCTTCCGGAAACCGATTCCAGCGCCTTGCGGTAGGCGGAATCATCGGGCGAGAGTTCCACGGCCTTTTTGTAGGCTTGCCCGGCTTGCTTGCGGTCGCCTAGTTGCTGGTGGATCGCGCCGATTTCAAACCAGGCGTCGGATTCTTTCGGATTTACCAGCGCGATTTTTTCGAACGTCTGCAGCGCCTCCTCCGCGCGGTTTTCCTTCTCGAGAATTTTTCCACGGATAAAGAGATAGCCGGGATTGTCGGGACGTGCGGCCAGGGATTTTTGGATGGCTTCTCCGGCCTTCGCGAATTCACCGGTGGAATAGAGAGCCTTTGCAAGTAGCGCATTCGCGGCGGGATTTATTGGATCATTCTTAAGGACTTGATGGAGTAGATCGATGGCCTGGGCAAACTGGTTCTTTTTCGCAAGCTCGCCGGCCTCTTGGAGCGAATGCTCCGCTGCTGCGGAGTTGTCGCCTGCGGCCCGCTCGTGTTGCTGCCGTTCGAGTTCAACGCGATCGAGCGCTCGGCGCGGTGCGGAGCTTGCCGGATGATCCTGCTTGGCGCGCTCCAGTTGCCGGCGCGCCTCGTCGTAATTGGAGACTCGCCGGTAGGCTTC
>DAITPO010000103.1:0-12269 GCA_036833535.1 Candidatus Acidiferrales bacterium
TGCGTCAGACTTATCTTTTAAAGGTGAAGGGCAATCTCAGCGATTCCGAAATCGCGAAAGCTGCTGCGGTGTCGCGGGCGCGCATCGAGCGCGGGCAGCGCGGCGAGAATCCGTGGTACGAAGTGACCATGGCGGACGCGAGCCGCGATCCTTTGCGCGAGCAGCTGGCGCTGATGGGCCATCCCGTCGAGAAAATGAAGCGGATAAAAATCGCGACGCTGGAGATTGGAGATTTGGCGCCCGGGCGATTTCGGAGTTTGACGCTGAAGGAAGTGACTGGGCTGGAGGCCGCGGTGAAGAAAGCCGCGACGCATCCGCAAAGTGCGGCGAGCCCGCCGCCGCGGCCTGCGCGGCCGCCACGCCGCAACGCCAGCCGGGGCCGAAATCGCGGATGACGCCGCTGCCCGCCGACGCGGTGCCGGAGTGGATTCGCAGCGTCGAGCCTTACGTGCCGGGGCGGCCGGTGCGCGAGTTAGAGAGCGAACTCGGTCGCCGCGTTTTGCAGCTTGCCTCGAATGAGAATCCGCTGGGTCCGTCTCCGTTGGCGATTGAGGGAGCGCGGCGTGCGCTAGCGGCCGGGCATCGCTACACAGAGGGCGGCGACAAATATCTTCGCGACGCGCTGGCGTCGCTGCATGGCGTGGCGTTTGAGAATGTGATACTCGGCGCCGGGTCGAGCGAGCTGATTGGATTTGCGGCCCGGATGCTGCTTGGGCCTGGCGGCACTGGCGTGACCTCAGCCAGCACTTTTCCCCTTTATCCCATCAGCATCAGAATCTCGGGCGCGGATCTCGTTGAGGCGCCCTTGCGCGGCTACGCGATTGATTTGGAGGAAATGGCTGCGCGCCTGCCAGCGACGTCTAGGCTAATTTTTCTGGCGAATCCAAATAATCCTACGGGGACGATGTTCACCGCGGATGAGTTCGATGCGTTTCTGGCGCGCGTGCCGCGGAATGTGCTGGTGGTCCTCGATGAAGCGTATGCAGAGTATGTCGGGCGCGGCGATTATTCGCGGTCCATTGAGTTGGTGCGGGCGGGGCGGAATGTGCTGGTCCTGCGGACATTTTCGAAGATTTATGGATTGGCGGGACTGAGGATCGGGTACGGCATCGGAGATGCGGGGCTTTTGCGCGAGCTTGAGAAGGTGCGCGCTCCTTACAACACCTCGGGTGCGGCGGAGGCCGCGGCGCTGGCGGCTCTTGATGATGCGGAGCATGTCGCGCGATCTCTCGAGTGCAATCGCGCCGGGCAGGCGCAGTTGGCGCATGGGCTCGATGAGCTCGGCGTCAATCATGTTCCGTCGTTCGCGAATTTTGTGCTTGTGAATCTTGGGCGCGACGCGAAGCCTTTCGCGGCGGAGCTTGAGAGGCGCGGAGTGCTTGTGCGGCCGGTGGGCTTCATGGGCTTGCCGAATGCGATTCGCGTGACGGTGGGAACGAAGGAAGACAACGCGAAGTTTTTGCAAGAGCTTGGCGAAATTGCTGGGACGACGCGCGCCGTGGATCGTGCTAGTCATTCGAGGGAGGGACGATGAGCAGCGCGCCGCCGGGAGAACCCGGGCACGGAGCCGCAGAACACGCCAAGACGGGGCCGAGCGACCCGATTCATGAGCTTCTGAAGTCGAGCAGAACGATAGCGGTGGTCGGGCTGTCCTCGCGGAAATTCCGGCCGAGCTTTGGCGTGGCGCAATATATGCAATCTGCGGGCTTCCGGATTATTCCGGTGAATCCGGCAGAGAAGGAAGTTCTCGGGGAGAAGTGCTATGCCACGCTCGAGGAGATACCGGAGAAGGTGGACATCGTCGACATTTTTCGACGGCCGGAGTTTGTGCCGGAGGTCGTTGAGAGTGCGATCCGTATCGGAGCTAAGGCTGTGTGGATGCAGGAAGGCGTGATCCATGATGAAGCGGCGGAGAAGGCGCGGCGGGCGGGATTGTTCGTGGTGATGGATTTGTGCATTTTGAAGGAGCATGCGAAGAGATTTCGGATTCGGGCGGATTGAGAGTGCGCGCGCACTTCGCGAATGGGTACGTTTCGAGCGGGCCGTGCAATGACGCCAGCTGGCAGCCCTTCGAGAATTCTCAGGGTGAACTGGCGCTACGGGGAGAATGACGACGACTGGTAGATGGCCAGGTTGCGCGTGACGCGCAGTAGGCCGATGAAGCGGCCATCGGGCGAATAGTGGAAATCGCGATAGACTAAGTCATTCATTGCTGTGGTGAAGTTGCCGTCGGGGATGCTGACCCACATTAGATTTCCGGAACGCGACTCCGGGCCGCGCTTGAGCAGGATGTGGCGCTCATCCGGAGCCCACTCGTATTTCCCCAAGCCCACTCTTACGTGAATGAACTTCGAAGGTGCGGCTAGATCGCGCACCTCGAGTACGTCGCCATCGTAAAAAAATGCGACGCGCTTGCCTGACGGCGAAATGGTGAGCTGGCCTTGGGCGCTTTCAAGATCCGCGATTTCCTTCCGCGTGCCATGCAACAGATCGAGTGAAACTAGCTTTGCGGGGCCGCTCATGCCTTTGTCGCGTTCGATGGCGATGGCCCGGTTGTGCGCCGCATCCCAGACTACCGAAATAAATTGATGAGGGTCGAAAAGCTTCTGTGATTGGCCGGTGGTGACGTTCACGGTGTGGATTTCGACGAACTCGCGCGGCTTGACCACCTCGGTCAAGAACGCGACGGTCGAGCCATCCGCGAGCCAAGTGGCCTGGTAGCCGCCGACCAGCGGATTTTCCTTCACGCCCTGGATGGTAATCTCGCGCCCCGCCGTATCGAGCAACTCGGTTAAATCGCCCGAGGTGAGCGTGTCTTTATCGCCGGCGAGGGAATAGGTGGTTTTGTAGATGGCGAGTTTCTGGCTGTCGGGCGACCAGGAAATTTCATTGATCTTGAAGCTCTGCGGCTTGTCGACTTTCACGAGTTTCGCGCCCTCGATGATGCGAGTGCGCTTGCCATCGGGAGAGGCGATCCAGAGATCGTCGCCTTCGAGAGTGTACTTTTTGTGGTTGTAAACGCGATAGACGCCGATGGCGATGCGATTGTCCGGCGCCCAAGCGAACGTCGAGCAGTATTCCTCCATTACGAACGCGGGCTTGTCCTCGGCCGCGGGATATACGCGGAAGGGAAATGCGGCGAGCAGGAAAATCACAACTGCGAGCAGCGCAACGATGGGAGCAGCCACAAATCTGCGGGAACTCGCGGCGCGCGCCGCGCGGATTCTAGGACTCACGGTTGCTGGTCCTTCTTGCCGTGTGGCCCGCTGGCCGATTGATCTCTTGGGGTGTCGCTCCCGCTGGGAAGGTCGCTGTCATCATGCTGGTTAGATGCGGCCGGCTTCTTTTGAAGCTTGCGAAGTTGAGCCAGACGCTCCTGAATTTTCGCCTCGAAGCCCTCGCGCGTCGGACGATAGTAGGTGCGTCCGGCGAGACTTTCGGGCAGGCATTGCATGTCCGTGACTTTGTCGTCGGTGTCGTGCGCGTATTGGTAGCCCTCGCCATAGCCAATATGACGCATCAAACCGGTCACCGCGTTGCGTAGCTGTAGCGGGACCGGCTCGGCGATGGTGCGCTCGAGGTCCTGCTTGACTGCGCCGTAGGCGGTGTAGAGGGCGTTCGATTTCGGTGCGAGAGCCAGATAGACGGCCGCTTCACCGAGCGCGAGATAGCCCTCGGGTGGGCCGATAAATTCGAAAGCATCCTTGGCGGCGAGAGTTACGCGCAGGGCATTAGGGTCGGCGAGGCCGACGTCCTCGCTCGCCATGCGCACCATGCGCCGCGCAAGATAGAGCGGATCTTCGCCCGATTCGATCATCCGGGCTAGCCAGTAGAGCGAAGCGTCGGGATCGGAATTGCGAACGGATTTGTGCAGCGCGGAGATGAGATTGAAGTGTTCCTCGCCCGATTTGTCGTAGGGCAAGAGCTTCTTTTGCAGGACGGATTCGAGTAGAGCGTCAGTAAGAACGCGGCGTCCTGCTGATTCGCCGGACGCGGCGGGCGTTGCGCTGCGGACCAGCGCTTCGAGGATGTTGTAGGCGGCGCGGGCGTCGCCGTTGGCGACGATGGCGACGCGCTCGAGGAGCGCGTCGTTCGTTTCGATGTTCTCATTGCCGAGGCCGCGCTCGCGATCCGCCAGCGCGCGCTGCAGCAGCGAAACTACCTGTTGCGGACTGAGTGCGTGGAGAACGTACACCTTCATGCGCGAGAGCAGCGGCGAGATCACTTCGAACGATGGGTTCTCGGTCGTCGCGCCGATCAGCAGAATGTTTCCGGCCTCGACGTGAGGCAGAAACGCATCCTGCTGGGCTTTGTTGAAGCGGTGCATTTCGTCGACGAAGACGATGGTTCGCCGTCCGTAATTCCGAGCGCCCTGGGCCGTGGTCATCACTTGCTTGATTTCTTTGATGCCTGAGAGCACGGCGCTGAAGGGAATGAAGTCGGAGCGCGTGCGATTGGCGATGACGCGTGCGAGCGTAGTTTTGCCGCAGCCGGGCGGGCCCCAGAAGAGCATCGAGCCGATGTCGTCGCGCTCGATTTGCACGCGCAGAGGCTTGCCGGGGCCGAGGAGATCTTCCTGGCCGATACACTCATCGAGCGTCTGCGGGCGCATGCGATCGGCGAGCGGACGCGGCCCGGCGCTTTCCTCTTGCGGCTCGATGGCGCGGAAAAGGCTCACGTTCGTGCTCGCTCGGCGCGGCGGCGGGCTGCTTCGTAGAGGATTACGGAGGCGGCCACGCCCGCGTTCAAGGATTCCACTCCGGCCGCCATCGAAACCGCGAGCTGCGCATCGGCGGAGCGCAGGATCTCCGGCGCGAGGCCGGCGCCTTCGCTGCCGATGAAAATGGCGCATGCGGATTGCAGTTGCTCAGCCGAGGCGAGCGGAATGGCGTTCGCATCGCGCGCGGGTTTAGAGGTTGCAGCGAGAATCGCGAGTCCTGCGACGCGAAGTTGCGCGAGCAGAACGGCTGGCGCCATGCCTCGAAGCAGAGGCAGGCGCAGCGCTGAACCGGCCGATGCTCGCAGCGCTTTCGACGACCACGGATCAGCGGTGCCGCGCGTAGCGGCAAGGCCCGTTGCACCGAATGCTTCGGCCGATCGAACCACCGTCCCGACATTGCCCGGGTCTTGCACGCCCGCGAGAACAACGACCAGCGGAATATCGCCGCGGACGAGATCATCAAACGTCGATTCGCGCGGGCGCACGAGCGCGGCGATTCCTTGCGGGTGTTCGGTGGCTGCGACGCCTTCAAAGAGACGATCCGTGGTGCGCAAAACTCGGGCACCGGCGAAACTCGCGGATGGCAACGCGGCGAGATGCTTTTCGCCCGCAGGGCTCACGAGACACGCGTCGAAAGTTATGCCGGAGTGCAGAGCCTCGCCGATCAGGTGCGGGCCTTCGATGCCGATGAGATTTTCGTTGGCGAGAAATCCCTCGCGCAGCGCCTCGCGAAAAAGTTTCAGCCAGCGATTGTCGCGGCTGGCAATCGGTTCGGGCTGCGGTGAAGCTGACGAGCGAGCCCCAGCACGCATCTGCGGTTTCTTTGAAGCGGAAATGGCTTCGCGTGGCATCGCTAGCGAGACTAACAAAGGTGTGGAATGGCGTAAAGCGGGCGGTCGTGCGCCTGCGCGGGCGCCAATTTGTCCTGCAGAATCGCCTTAGTTTCCGTTGCTTGCGTGGGCTTGACGGCCTATGATAGCTTGCCCTAGCAGCACGGCGCAGCCCGCCAAGAGCCGACACTTTGCCTGTGGAAGTCCTGAAAATCTCAGCGGACGCACCCGAACGCAGCGCGGTCGAGTATGCCGCGGGTTTCATTCAGCGCGGGGAAGTCGTTGGTGTGCCGACCGATACGTTTTACGGTCTCTCCGCCGATCCCTTTAATCTCGCCGCGATCGGGCGCGTTTACGAAATCAAGGGGCGTCCGGAATCGAAGGCGCTCCCGATTCTGGTGAATTCGATCGAGCAGGCGGTGTCGTTGGTGCGCGATGTGCCGGATAATTTTCTGGTGCTCGCTTCGAAATTCTGGCCGGGGGCGCTGACGATAGTGCTCGAGGCTACTCATCGCATACCTTTGAAAGTGACCGGAAATACTGGCCGCGTGGCGCTGCGCTGGGCGCACTCCAAAGTTACGACCGAAATTATTGACGCTGTCGGCGGGCCGATCACCGGAACGAGCGCGAATCTTTCCGGTTCGCCGGCATGCACGAACGCGCCGCAGCTTGTGAAGCAGCTGGGCGAGCGGCTGCATTTGATTTTGGATGCTGGCGATACGCGCGCGGTGGTGGCTTCTACGATTGTGCGCGTTGAAGGCGACGAATGGATGATTGTCCGCGAAGGGGCTGTTTCCGAGCATCAAATCCGCACGGCTTTATCTTCGTAGCGCCGGCGTCCCCGCCGGCATCCGGCGATTCGAATTCCGCCATTGGCAACAATCACGCGCGGGCCTCGTAGCCCAACCACCATAAGTAATTTGACGCTGCGCGCCGCGCACGATCGCGGCATCAAGCGACTCGACCGGTCGTCAGATGCCGGCGGGGACGCCGGCGCTACTTGAGCTCGCTCGCACTCGCCGGGCGGAACTCCAGATTATTGAGAAAGGTGTAGTCGCCGGAGGGGGCTATGGCGTCGATTTTCACGGTGTCGCGATGGACGCAGATGTTGTCTGGGTACCAGAGGTTTATGTAGGGGAGATCGGTGGCTACGATTTTTTGAATCTCGGCCAGGATGGCGCGGCGATTTTCGCGGTCGGTCTCGGCGTGGGAGCGATCCAGGAGTACGTCTAGCTGCGGATTTTTATAGCGGCCGCGATTGGCGCCATCGGGCGGGAATTTCTTCGAGCTGAAGACGAATTCGTAGATGTCGGGGTCGTTGTTGCCGCCTACCCAGCGCTGCGTGTAAATCTGAAAGCTGCCGTGGGTGATGTCGGAATAAAACGTGGCGTATTCCTGCGGGCGCAGTTCTAGCGCGACTCCTACTTTTTGCCATTGAGCTTGCAGGACTTCGCTGTAGAGGCGCGTGGATTCATCCGTGGAGGTTTTTAGTGTGAGGTGGCAACGGACGCCGTCTTTGGCGCGCGGGAGGCCTGCGGCGTCGAGGAGTTTTTCGGCGCGGGCGGGATCGTAATCGTAGGTGGCGACGTTTCCATCGTAGGCCCAATGATTCGGCGGAAGGAGGCTCGCTGCTGGGCGAGCCTGGGCGCGCAGGAGATGTTCGACGATGGAGGCGCGGTCGGTCGCGTAGGCTAGGGCTTGGCGCACTTCGCGCTTGGAAAGAATTGGATCGTCGAAATTGAATGCCAGATAGGCCAGGGAAGTGCCGGGGCCCTGCGTGACCTCGATGCCTTTGTAGTGCGAGAGAGCTACGACCATGTCGGGCGTTAGCGAGGAGGGCGAGGCTAGATCGGCGCTGCCTTTGCGCAATTCGAGTGCGCGGACGGTGGCATCGGGAACTAGGCGGAAGCGCACGCGTTCGATTTTGGGGATTTCGCCGAAATAGTCCGGATTTTTCTCGAGTACGATTTCATCATCCGGCGTAAGGCTTACGAATTTGAATGGGCCGGTGCCGATGGGATGCTGTGCGAGATCTGCACCTGAGTTGCGCGGGACGATTCCTACGCCCGGGCGCGATAAATTCCAGAGAAATGAGGCGTACGCCTCGCGCAGATGAAAGACAAGGGTGAAATCATCGGGCGCCTCGACGGAGGCGACCATGCGGAACGAGCCGCGTTTGGCGGTCTTCAGGTTGCCGCCAAGGATGGAATCGAAGGTGAATTTTGCGTCGGCGGAGGTGAATGGTGCGCCGTTGTGAAAATGCACGCCGCGGCGGAGATGAAAGACGTAGGTCAGCGGGTCGGGGGTTTCCCAGCTTGTGGCCAGGTCCGGCGTGAAATTCATTTGCGCATCGCGTCCTACCAGGCTGCTGAAAATCAGATCGTGCATGTGCTGCGAAAAGGCGTCGGTGCCGATGCGCGGATCGAGATTTGTGGGCATCGTTTCGATTAGAAAGTTCAACGTGTTGGAATCTTCGTGCCGGGCGGAGTGAGAACAGCCGAGCAGAACCAACGAGAAAGCTATCGCCGCAAACGCCGCGGCTGTGCTGCTGCAAGCATTAACGCGGACGCGCATAGCAGATTTTGCCGAGAACTGCGGGACGGCGTGCGCCGGTTGCCGAGGGAAGATTGTTCGCGCGGCCGTGAAACGCTTCGGAGGCCAGAATGGCAAACGCGAAGGCTTCTTTGGCCTGGCTCGGGATTCCGAATTCATCGGATGTGCGGATGATGATGCCGGGAAGCGACGCGGCGAGCTGCGCCATCATCAGGGGATTGCGCGCGCCGCCGCCGGAGACGATCAACTCATGGACCATGGTGCGTGGCAGAACCAATCTGTGCAGGGCATCCGCGATCGAAAGTGGTGTGAAGAGAGTTGCCGTGCGAATCAGATCGTTTGGTCGCGTGCGATGCGAGTCTCCCCATTTGATGATTTCGCGCGCGAACGCATCGCCAAATTGTTCGCGGCCGGCTGTTTTTGGAGGATTGAGGCGCAGGTAGGGATGCATCAGCAGCATTTCGAGCAGGCGCGATTGCGTTGCGCCGCGAAGCGCGAGTTTGGCATCACGATCGTATGTGGTGCGTCCGCGCGAAAAGTGGCGGACCAGTGAATCGACGAGCATATTGCCCGGGCCAGTGTCGAAGGCGGCGACGTGATTGGGCGTGGCGTTGGCGGGGATCACGGTGAGGTTTGCGATGCCGCCGATATTCAGGGCTATGCGGCCGAGCTTCGCGTCGCGGTAGATAATGTAGTCAACGAAGGGGACGAGCGGGGCGCCCTGGCCGCCTGCGGCGATATCGGCGGGGCGAAAGTCGCCTACCGTTGTGATTCCTGTGCGTGCGGCGATCATCGCGGGCTCGCCGATTTGAAGGGTTGACGAGACGCGCGCAGCGCCAAGAAAGTTTGACGGCGCGCCCTGGTGATAGATCGTCTGACCGTGCGAGCCGATGAGCGAGATTTTTGATGGCGGGACGCGAAATTTCTTTAGCGCTGCGAGAACGGCGCGCGCGTAGAACTCACCGAGTAGAAAATCGAGCTGGCTGATTTCGGCTGAGGTTGTGGGGCCGACATTGGCGATCCGTAGGATTGCTTCGCGCACTTTGGCTGGATAGGCCGTCGAATGAATTCCTTCGAGCTTTGCCGAAAGCCCTGCGCTCCGCTTTCGCGATCCACCGCGCGAGTTGCTTGCCGCACCTTCGTTGATTCGAACCAGCGCAACGTCGATGCCGTCGGCTGAGGTGCCGGACATTATTCCTAGGACGAGTTCGCCTTTGGGGAGTCCGTGGCGACGGGTCATGAAAGCTGCTTCTTGAGCTGAGCGAGGAGATTGAGGGCGTCGAGGGGCTTTAGCTGGTCGAGGTCGGCTTCGCGAATCGCGTTCACTACGTTCTGGTCAATCGGCGTGAAGATCGGGGGCTGCGCGGGGGGGACGGCGCCGGGCGTTAATTCTTCGCTGAGTTTGTGTTCGCTGCGTTCGTGTTCCCGAAGGATTTCGCGGGCGCGTTCGACGACGGCTGGCGGGAGGCCTGCGAGCCGGGCGACTTCGATGCCATAGCTTTTGTCGGCGCTGCCGGATTCGACGCGGCGAAGAAAAATGATTTCGTTTCCGGCTTCGTGGACGGTGACGTGGACGTTGCGAACGCCGGGGACGAGGCGCTCTAGTTCCGTGAGTTCGTGATAGTGCGTGGCGAAGAGAGTGCGCGGTCGCGCGCCGGATTGCAGGGCTTCGACTACGGCCCAGGCTAGCGATAGACCATCGAAAGTGGCTGTGCCGCGGCCGACTTCATCTAGAAGCACCAGGCTCGCGGACGTTGCGGTATTCAGAATCACCGCGACTTCGCTCATTTCGACCAGGAAAGTTGAGCGTCCGCGGGCGAGATTGTCGGAGGCGCCGATGCGCGTGAAGATGCGGTCAACGATCGGAAGTTTCGCTTGAGTGGCGGGGACGAACGAGCCCATTTGCGCGAGGATGACGATTAGCGCGGTTTGGCGGAGATAGGTGGATTTGCCGCCCATGTTGGGGCCGGTGATGAGCAGGAGCGACTGCTTTTGGTCGTCGAGATAGAGATCGTTGGGGACGAAGCGCTCGCCGCGCGAGGAGAGCAGCCGCTCGATTACTGGGTGGCGTCCGCCTGCGATTAGCAACTCGCCGCGCTCGCCGGGTTGTTCTTCGGTGAAGACGGGACGCGTGTAATTGCCCGCGGCAGCGAGGCGCGCGAAATTCACCAGTACGTCGAGCTGCGCGATGGCCGTGGCGGTGCGGCGCAGGCGCGGGGCTTCGTGCGCGATTTGCTCGCGTAGCTGGGCGTAGAGGCGGCGCTCGATTTCTAGAATGCGCTCATCGGCGTCGAGCACCTTGCGCTCGTATTCTTTTAGCTCCGGCGAGGTGTAGCGTTCGGCGCCGACCAGAGTTTGCTTGCGGTCGTAGTCTGCGGGGGCGCGATCGCGATTGGCGTTGGAGATTTCGATGTAATAGCCGAAAACCTGATTGAAGCGGATTTTGAGCGAGGCGATTCCGGTCCGCTTGCGCTCGCGTTCTTCCATCGCGGCGATGGTCTGCTTGCTGGTGCGGCTGAGATTGCGCAGCTCATCGAGCGAGGCGTCGAATCCGGGGCGAATGATGCCGGGATCGCTCGGCAACGCCGGAGGATCGTCGGCGATGGCGCGGGCGATGGCTTCGCGGACATCGGCTAGCTCGTCGAGCGCTTCGTAAAGCTCAGCGATGCGCGACGATGCCTGGCGGGCTTCGGCGGAGAGAAATCCACGGAGCACCGGAATCTGATCAAGCGATTTGCGCAGAGCGAGAAGGTCGCGGGGCGTTGCGGTGCCCATGGTGACGCGGCTGGTGAGGCGTTCGAGATCGAAAACGGCGCCGAGAGTGCGGAACAGTTCGTCGCGCTCGACGGTGCGCGACCTGAATTGCTCGACGGCGTCGAGGCGGGCTTCAATTTCGGCGAGCGAGATTTCTGGGCGCAGAATCCAGCTTCGCAGCAGGCGGGCGCCCATGCCTGTGGCGGTTTCATCGAGAGCGGAGACGAGAGTGGCGGAGGAGTCATCGCCGCCGATAGGCTCGATCAGTTCTAGATTTCGCACTGTGACTTGATCGAGTGCGAGGGCTTCTTGCTGCTCGTAGTAATGCAGCGTGTCGAGATGCTCGAGGCCGGCTGCGGGGGTGGAGCTGCCATTGCCGGCGGCGCGAGCGCTTGCCGCTGCTTTGTTTGACGCGCCATTTTCGTTGCGGGCGCTGATGGCTGACGTCTCGCGCAGGTAATGAACGATTGCTCCTGCGGCGCTTACGGCTTGAAGGTGGCGCGTGAGGCCGAATCCTTCGAGAGTTGCTACGCGAAATTGCTCTTCGAGGAGCCTGGTGGCGAATTCGTGATGGAAGATCCAGTCGTCGAGCTTGGTTTCGACGGCGCCGAGGCCGTTCAGTTCCGGGGCTCCGGCGGCAGGGAAGAGAGTTGCGGGGCGCGGGAGCAGGACTTCGCGGGCGCGCAGGATTCCGAGTTCGTCGCGCAGGCGAGTTTCGGCGCCTGGGCCGGAAAATTCCGTGGCGCGAAAATCGCCGGTCGAGAGGTCCACGTAGGCAAGGCCGACCGTTGAGCCCGCGGCATCGCGCGATACGGCGGCCAGGAAATTATTCTCTTTGGGATCGAGGAAGCCGGATTCGGTGGCTGTTCCGGGTGTGACTACGCGGACGACTTCGCGGCGCACTAGCTTCTTGCCGGGGCCGGCTTCCTCCATTTGGTCGCAGACGGCTACGCGATGTCCGGCGCGGATTAGACGCGCGATATAGCTCTCGGCGGCGTGATAGGGCACGCCGCACATCGGCACGGGCTGGCCCTTCTCGCGATTGCGGGCGGTGAGAGTGATTTGCAGGAGGCGCGAGGCGACTTGGGCGTCGTCGTAGAAAAGTTCGTAGAAGTCGCCGAGGCGGAAGAGCAGCAGGGCTTGGGGATGCTGCTTCTTGATGGCGTGATATTGCCGCAGCAGCGGCGTGGCGGGTGGCGTCATGAATGCGGCTCTGGCACAGGAAAGGCGATTATGTCGGGAGGGGGCGGCTTTGGCAACAGGGAGGGCGCGGTGAGAGCGTCTTGAATTTTATTGCGGTAGGCAACCGTTGCTTTGAGTTCCCAGCGCTAAAGCGCCTCGAAAAAGGGCGAGGCTGCTTCGGAGCGCTGAAGCGCTCCTCCCCCGCATGAATGCGGGGGCTGCCACCGAAA
>DAITPO010000104.1:0-6727 GCA_036833535.1 Candidatus Acidiferrales bacterium
GGGACTATGGGGCAGTGGCGGCAGAGATGTTTGCAGCCGCGGGAGGATTCGGTGTAGCCGGCGATGCGGGAGGTGCCGTCGGGGAGACCGAGGGAGGCATAGCGATCTAGCGAGGGGAGATCTTGGCGATCGGGGATTTGGAAATTTAGGCGGGCTAGGGAGATTAGTGGCTCGCTTTGAGGATCGGCGTGTTTGTTTGGGTGGGTGGCCAGGCGATTTGCTAAGGATGCGAGGCCTGCTTCGAATTCGCCACCTAAGATTGTTTGCACGCCTTGCTTGCGCAGGTAGTCGGCGTTTACGGGAGCATAGAGGCCGTAGAAGCAGAGATGGGCTTGGGGATTGATTGCGCGGATGGGGGCGATTAGTTCGATGGCTAGGCGCGTGGCGGTGTGCATGGGGACGTGGATGGCGATTAGATTGGCTTCTTTGATGGCGATTTCGTTGAGCGGATCGCGGGAGATGTCGAGGCAGGCTACTTTTGCGCCGACGGCGCGTAGCCACGCGGCTGGGGAGGCTAGGCCGAAGGGTTGGTGGCCTTGTTCGTAGGTGGCGATTAGGAGGACGTTCATTTTTGGGTTTTGATGGGAACGTATCTCGATATTGATTATGGCATGCGGGGGTGATTGAGGAAAATCTTGGGGGCGTTGTTTGCGCCACGCGGGTCCACGAGACGTGGCATTAGTGAGGTCGTAAGAGCCGGCGGGGACGCCAGCGGTACTTGGATGTTGGCTTGAGGTTGCGCCGGCGTGATTTTTTCGAGTTGGCTTGAGCGCGGTCGTAAGATGCCGGCGGGGACGCCGGCGGTACGGGGCGGAGTTGCGACGCCGGGGGCGCGTGGATGCGTTATCATGGAGGGTTACGGAGAGGAGAATTTGAGTCGATGAGTGTTGCGGCTAAGAATTCGTTTGGGGCGCGGGCTTCGCTGAGAGTTGGCGATGATGGTTATGAGATTTACCGGTTGGATGCGCTGGAGCGCGGGGGCGTGGGGGCTGCCTCGAAATTGCCGTTCTCTTTGAAGATTCTTTTGGAGAATCTTTTGCGGCATGAGGATGGGCGGTTTGTCGCGGCTGAGGATGTGAAGGCCTTGGCTTGCTGGAATCCTGGTGCGGCTTTGCAGAAGGAAGTGGCGTTTATGCCTGCGCGCGTTTTGCTGCAGGATTTTACCGGGGTGCCTGCGGTGGTGGATCTTGCGGCTATGCGCGAGGCTATGCGGAAGTTGGGCGGGGATCCGAAGAAGATCAATCCCCTGCTACCGGCGGATTTGGTGATCGACCATTCGGTGCAAGTGGACAAGTTCGGAGTCGGCGACGCTTTGGCTTTCAATGCGGAAATTGAATTCATGCGGAATATCGAGCGGTATGCGTTTTTGCGCTGGGGAGCGAAGGCGTTTGAGAATTTCAGCGTGGTGCCGCCGGATACGGGAATTTGCCACCAGGTGAATTTGGAATATTTGGCGAAAGTGGTTTTCAGCCGCGAAGAAGGCGGGAAGTGGTTTGCGTTTCCAGATTCGCTGGTAGGGACGGATTCGCATACGACTATGGTGAATGGGCTGGGAGTTTTTGGATGGGGCGTTGGCGGGATTGAGGCGGAGGCGGCGATGTTGGGGCAGCCGTTCTCGATGCTGATTCCGGCGGTGGTGGGATTCAAATTGCATGGGCGTTTGCCTGAGGGCGCTACGGCTACGGATTTGGTTTTGACGATTACGGCGATTTTGCGGAAGAAAGGCGTGGTTGGGAAATTCGTGGAGTTTTATGGGACCGGGCTTTCGAGTTTGACTTTGCCGGATCGAGCTACGCTGGCGAATATGGCGCCGGAATATGGCGCGACGATGGGATTTTTTCCTGTTGATGCTGAGACTTTGGCCTATCTGCGATTTACCGGTCGCGATGAGAAATTGGTGAAGCTGGTGGAGGCTTATACGAAGGAGCAGGGATTATTTCGCACGGACTCTACTGTGGATCCGATTTTTTCGGACCGGCTGGAATTGGATTTGGCTAGCGTGGTGCCTACGATGGCTGGGCCGAAGCGGCCGCAGGATAGCGTGCCTTTGCGGGAGGCGAAGCAGTCTTTCGAGAAATCACTGACGGAACCGGCGAAGCATGTGGCGGTGCAGAATAATGGGGATCGCTTTGAGTTGCGCGATGGGTCGGTGGTGATTGCGGCGATTACCAGCTGCACGAATACTTCGAATCCTTCGTTGATGCTGGGGGCTGGGTTGCTGGCTAAGAAGGCTGTGGAGCGCGGGCTTTCATCGAAGCCGTGGGTGAAGACTAGTTTTGCGCCGGGATCGAAAGTTGTGAGCGATTACATGGCGACTTCGGGATTGATGCCTTTTCTTGAGGCGCTGAAATTTCACATTGTCGGTTACGGCTGCACGACCTGCATCGGAAATAGCGGTCCCTTGCCAGATTCGATTGGGAAGGCGATTAAGGAAAATAATTTGGTGGCGGTGTCGGTCTTGAGCGGGAACCGGAATTTCGAAGGGCGGATCAACGCTTTGGTGCGCGCGAATTATCTGGCTTCGCCGCCGTTGGTGGTGGCTTATGCGTTGGCGGGGCGGATGGATTTTGACATGGCGCATGAATCGCTGGGGAACGACAAGGCCGGGAAGCCGGTTTATTTGCGGGATTTGTGGCCTTCGCCGCTGGAAGTGGAGAATGCGATGCGGGCGGCGGTTTCTACGGAGATGTTCCGCAAGGAGTATGGAGACGTGTTTACCGGTGACTCGCGGTGGCGCGGATTGCAGATTCCTGAGGGCGATTTGTATATGTGGGATTCGAAATCGACCTACATCAAATTGCCGCCTTATTTTGACGGCATGCCTTTGAAGCCGGCGGCGATTGGGGATATTCATGGGGCGCGGGCCTTGGCGATTTTGGGCGATAGCGTGACTACCGATCATATTTCGCCCGCGGGGTCGATTCCTGCGGATTCTCCTGCGGGGAAATATCTGATTTCGCGCGGAGTGCAGCCTAAGGATTTCAATTCTTACGGGGCGCGGCGCGGAAATGACGAAGTGATGACGCGGGGGACGTTTGCGAATATTCGATTGCGGAATCAGTTGGCGCCGGGGACCGAGGGCGGTTGGACGATACATCAACCTAGCGGCGAGCAGATGACGATTTATGATGCGGCGCTGCGATACAAGAATGAGGGCGTCCCTTTGGTGGTGATGGCTGGGAAGGAATATGGATCGGGATCATCGAGGGACTGGGCAGCTAAGGGGACCAATTTGCTGGGAGTGCGGGCGGTGATTGCGGAGAGTTACGAGAGGATTCATCGCAGCAATTTGATTGGGATGGGAGTGATGCCTTTGGAGTTTAAGGCCGGGCAGACGGTGGCGTCGCTTTGTTTGACTGGACGAGAGATGTTTGAGATCGAGGGGTTGGAGAAGGATTTCGCGCCGCGGAAGATGATTCGCGTGCGGGCGCGGGGGGAAGACGGGAAGGAGATTTCGTTTGAGGCTGTGGCGCGGGTGGATACTCCGGTGGAGGCGACCTACTACCAGCATGGGGGGATTTTGCAGTTTGTTTTGAGGCAGATGTTGTAGGGGATTTGGGGTGCGGTTGCGGCACGTCGCAGGTTGGGGCGGGGTCGCGTTTGACTTCCAAGAAAACAATTTCAAATTTCAGATTTAAAATTTCAAAACAAGACAGAGACAAGGCGGCGGCTTGGATTGGCCGATCGCGCCGAGCGCATGTTTGCGTATCGCGGGCCTTTCGCTCGTAAGATGCCGGCAGGGACGCCGGCGCTACTTGGGATGCAATTTCAAATTTGAAATTTCAGAGCGGGGAGAGGTGCGTGTTGCGCGGGTGTGCTTCTGCAGTTAGGCCGGAGATTTGATTTAGCTGTGAGGTCGTCGGAGGGCGCGTCGATTGCCTCGCAATCGCGCAGCGATTGACCAGCGCCCCTACGGGATATTCGCCGGGAACAAATGTTATTACTGGACTATTAAAGTTACCGTCGTGGTGTGCGTGGCGGTGGTTACTCCGCTGGCGCTGCCGTTGGCTGTGATTGTGATTTGATAGGTGCCTACTGGGGTGCCGGCGCCGCGGCCTCCGCCGCAGCCACCTAGGGTTGCGCCGAAAATCAGGGCTGCCAGGGAAATTGCCATCGCTACCCTTCGTGCTGGTAGGCGGATGGATCCATTGGATTGCGATGAGTTGCGGATGCGCGTGGCTAGCCACAACGCCGCGAGCGCGGCGATGGTCAGCCAGAGGCCGCGGGACAGCGGCAGATTTGGGCGCGGTGAATTGGCCGGCGGGATGTTGCCGTTGGAGACGGTCGAGATTGCCAGCGATTCATTGGCGCCGCCGGCGGCCGGCGTGATTGTTGACGGATTGAACGCGCAGGTGCCGTCGGCTGGAAGACCCGTGCCGCAAGTCACCGTTAGTACTGCGGAGAAGCCTTCTAGAGCTATGACCGGGATGGTGAAGGTCGCGGTGGCGCCGGCTTTGATCGTGGCGACCGTGGGAGAGACGGCGCCGAAGGCGTAATCCTGAACGTCAAATTCTACTGCGTTGCTGGTGCCGCCGCCGGGGGCGGGATTCGTGACCGTGACGTTCACGGCGGCTGCGGTGGCCAGAGCGCTGGTCGGAATGGTGGCGATGATCGACGTGGACGTTGATCCGGCTGACGGAGTCAGAGTGGTGTTGCCGAAATTGATGGAGGAGTTGGTGACGAAGTTTGTTCCGGTGACGGTGAGGATGACGGTTTCGCCGTCGACGATGGTGCTGGTGGGAGAGAGCGAGGAAATGGTGGGCGGAGGATTGGTGACGCTGAATGGAAGACTGTTTGAGACCGTCGAGCCGTTAGCGACGGTGATGCCGAATACGCCGGAACCCTGCAACGCCGTGGCGGGGATGGACGCGCTGAGAGTGCCGTCGGTATTCAGCGTCGTCGGAGTGATGGGAGCGCCGGAAACCTGAATTACTGATTGGCTGGTGAAGCCTACGCCGGTGGCGGTGATGTCGATCGGAGGAGCGGCGTTGGAGGCCACGGGAGAAATGTCGGTGAGTTGCAGAGCCGGGAGGCCGCCGAGGGAGACGTCCCAAGCGCCGCGGCCATGAGTGACCGCGGTGAGGACGCGCGAGGCCGGGCGGAGATTTAGCGAGAGGACTACTACATTCGGCAGACTTGTGCCGAGCGGCTGCCAGCTCGTGCCGCTATCGGTGGAGATGAACGCGCCGATATCGGTGCCGATGTAGAGAGTGCCGGAAGTGTTGGGATCGGCGACGATTGCATTCACGGGAATATTGGGGAGATTGCCGCTGATGTCGTTCCACTGGCCGCCGCCGTTGGTGGTCATGAAGACGTGCCCTAACGTGTCGCCATTGAATCCGGAGAAACCGGAGAATGCGACGTAGGCGAGCGTGGGATCGGCGGCGTCGACGGCTAGCGAAGTGACCGAGCGATCGGGCAAGCCGGAAATCACTTTTGCGAAACCGGCTGAGCCGCTCAGCACATTGTGCGAGACCTGCACGATGCCGTCTATCGAGCCGACGTAGACAGTATTCGAATCGCTGGGCGCGACGGTGAGCGCGGTCAGGAAATTGCCGAGGCTGCCGGTGAGATCGGTGGAGATTGCGGTCCAAGTGTTGCCGTTGTCGAGCGTCTGATAGACGCGATTGGTGGCGAGATAGAAAGTTTGCGAGCGCGAGGCATCGCCGACGAGTGGCGGGAGATAGGACGCAGGGTCGGAGGTGTTGATGCCATTTTCGACGGTGATGAAGTCGTTGACGAAGCCGCCGCTTAGAGAGCGGAAGATGAACGGAGCGACGGAAGCTGGCTGCTGCAAATCGCCGCAGGTGGTGAAAACGGTGTTCGGGAATGTGGCGTCAATGGCGGTGAATCCGCCGTCGCATTGCGGCGTGCCTGTGGAGACCCACGCATTGTTGTTGAAGAGCTGCGCAGAATTGCCCTGCGTGCCGCCGAAGGCGATATTGTCCGATGATGGGTGTACGGAGAGACCCGGATAAAATTGCGTGATGCTCAGACCCGCAGTGGTCGAACCCGTATTGAGATTGTTCCACGTATGAGAGCCGGCGGCGACGCCGGTATTGGTGACGTCGCTGGACGACCAGACGCCGCCGTCGTTGCCGACGAAAAGCGAAGTGCCATCCTGCGTGAATCCGAGAGCGTGCTGCGCGGAGTGAATCGCGGTGTTCGATTTGTCTATGGAAACATCCTGCCAGGTGCTGCCGCCATCGATCGAGCGATAGAGAGTGGAGCCGCTGCCGCCGCCGTTTGAGCCGCCGGCGAAGACGAGCGAAGCATTTGCCGGGCTGACGCGGAGCGCCATGTCATAGAAACAGGATGGGTTGCACAAATTATTGGGCGGCTCGGTGAGCTCGGCCCAGGTGGTCCCTGCGTCGAGGCTCTTGAACAGGCCGAAGAAACTGGAGGAAGAATCATTAGCTTCGGCGATGGCGGCGTAGACCACGGTTTTTCCGGAGACTTGCGGGCCGAGAGCGAGGACGATGCGACCGAATTGAGTTTGATCGGTGGCTTGATCGAGGCCGGTGAGGCGGGTCCACGTGGCGCCTGCGTTTGTGGAGATGAAAACGCCATTGCATGGAGCGGCGGCGCGGCAAGGCGAACCTGCGTCGGCATCTCCGGCTGGATGGCCGAGAGCGGCGTAGGCAGTCATGCCGGTTGCGTCGTTTGGATCGAAGACGACGTCAGTCGCTTCGACTTTCGGCGAGACTGACAGTACTTGCGTCCAGTT
>DAITPO010000104.1:6827-12249 GCA_036833535.1 Candidatus Acidiferrales bacterium
AACGAGCGATTTGCGAAGAGGCGAATTCGTTTTGTTGGATACGCGGAGGCGGTGGTCCGCGATTTTCCCGCTCAAATCAAATTGCATGTTCCTCCGTCGGAGACTCGATGACGCGAGACCCCTTCCGCGTCTGAAGAGCAAGGGCGCGACCGCGCCGCATGCGACCCGCGATTATACACGGCTGCGCAGGCCGGGTCGCTGCAATCGCAGAGGCCCACGAGGCGGATAGGATGAGTGGCAAGAGGGCTCTGGTTGCACGGGGGAACACGACTAGCTACACTCGCGGGCGAGCGAGGTGACGGCGATGAAAAAACGCGCGATTGGGTTTGCGGCGATGGTGTGTCTGTTAGTTGCGCCGGTGATTATGGCGCAGGACGAAGAGCACCATCACCACGATGAAGCCGAAAAGCTCGGCTCGGTGAATTTTCCGACCTCATGCTCGCCGGAAGTACAAAAATCATTCGAGCGCGCGGTCGCGCTGATGCATTCCTTCCAATACAAGCAGGCCAGCGACGGATTTGATGACGTGGCGCGGCAGGACAAGCGCTGCGCGATGGCGCGCTGGGGCGAAGCGATCGTGATCTGGCACCAGCTTTGGGATGAGCCGGATGCGGCAAAGATCAAGCGCGGACAGAAGTACGTTCATGAGGCGCAGAAGATTGGAGCAAAGACGGATCGCGAACAACAATTCATCGCTGCTGTGGCGCTTTTCTATGCCAAAGGCAAGAAGCTTGATTACAACACGCGGGCGCAGAATTATTCCGATGCGATGGGGCGGCTACATGCGCAATATCCGGACGATACGGAGGCGGCCGCCTTTTACGCGCTTTCGCTGTTGTCATGGACGCCGCTCGACAACAAGGACTTTGCCAATCGCCGGAAGGCGATACCGATTCTCGATAAATTGTTTGCAGAACATCCGGATCATCCTGGAGCCGCGCATTATCTGATTCACGCGGCAGACCGGCCGCAGCTGGCGTCGCTCGGGTTGGATGCGGCGCGGCGTTACGCGCAGATTGCGCCATCGTCATCGCACGCGATTCATATGCCTTCGCATATTTTTTCGCGGCTGGGGTTGTGGCAGGACTCGATTAACTCAAACTTGGCCGCCGCGGCTGCCGCCGACAAGGCTACGCGCGCGGGGACCGGCGACGCGAGCTACGAACTGCATGCTATGGATTTTCTGCAATATGCTTACTTGCAAAGCGGGCGTGAGAAGGATGCTTGGCACGTGATCGAGGAGCTGGATTCCGTGCCGGGTGCGTCCGGCGAACAAAAGACCAATAAAAGAACTTACTTCACGGGCCGGTATTACTTCGAGCTGCATCAATGGGGCGAGGCGGCCAAGTTTGCCGTGCCGGCATCCGGGTCGAAAGATGCGAAGGCTTCGGCATATCGTACCAGGGCGATTGGAGCGGCGCGCAGCGGGGATGCGGCAGAGGCCAGGAAGAATCTCGATAAACTGAATGCGCCCCAATCTGCGGGCGGTTATGAAATGGACGATGACGCGCTGTCCCCGATCGAGAGGCAGGAGGCCACGGCATGGGTGGAATTTGCCGAGGGGAAGAAAGAGGATGCGCTGAAGGATTTGCGGGCGGCGGCGGACCGCGAGGATCGCCGCGCGCCGGAAACGGGAGATATGCCCGCGCGGGAAATGCTGGGGGACATGCTGTTGGAAATGAATCGCGCCGCCGATGCGTTAGTGGAATATGAGGTGGTGCTGAAGGAATCGCCGAACCGGTTTGACGGGCTCTATGGGGCGGCGCGTGCGGCGGAAGCGGCCGGGAAAACGGAGCAGGCTTCCTCGTATTATGCGCAGCTCTTGAAAGTTTGCGATGGAGGCGTGAATTCGACGCGGCCGGAACTGGCTCGAGCGAAAACACTAGCTGTGAATGCCGGCGGACACTAACCAATGCCACGCGAAGAAGCCGCACGCGCAGTTCAAGAGTGGCGCGAACTCGTTGCCGGACCTCGCGGCACGCTGGCGGAAATGCGAGCGCACGCCGAAAAATTCTTCTCCAAGTTTGACGTGTCCCCGGAAGCAGAAGTGGAAGCGGCGGAAATCGGCGGCGTTCGGGGAAATTGGCTGACGATGCCGGGAGCCGATCCGGCGCGGGTGGTCCTGTATATCCACGGTGGGGCGTTCGTGATGGGCTCTGTGCGCGGGTATCGCGCGATGACGGCGCGCATCGCAAAAGCTACGCGCGCGAGAACTCTCGTCATCGAATACCGGCTGGCGCCCGAACATCCGTTCCCCGCTGCGATCGAAGATGGCACGGCGGCGTACGCTGGACTCTTGAAGCAGGGCGTGGCGCCTTCCTCGATCGTAATTGCGGGCGATTCCGCGGGCGGTAACCTTACGATCGCGTCACTTCTGTCCATTCGCGATTCCGGCGCGCCACTACCGGCGGGCGGCGTTTGCATCTCGCCGTGGGTAGATCTCGAATGCATAGGCGAGACGATGACCACAAACGCCGATGTCGATCCGCTCTGCACCAAGGAATCCCTCCTGCTCGAAGCGGGCCTGTATCTCGGCGACCACGACGCCCGCGGTGCCCTCGCCTCGCCCATCTACGCTGACTTGAAAGGCCTGCCGCCTCTGCTCATCCAGGTTGGTAGCGAAGAGACGCTGCTCGATGATTCCAACCGCCTCGCCGCACGCGCAAAGGAGGCAGGTGTCCCGGTCACGTTCGAAATTTTCGAGGGTATGCCGCATGTCTGGCACGTCTTTGCGGAGTACCTGCCGGAAGCTCAGGAGGCTATCGAAGCAATCGGATCATTCGTGGACGCGAGGATGGGTAACGCAGCAAAAAGTCAGAAAACTTCGGCAGGAACAAGCCAAAAAACTTCGTTGTAAGAAACGTTAGCGGATCAAACGGCGCCGTTCGGTTGCATCTTGGCTTCTACCTTGGCGTCGTAGATGTGCCAGAAGTTGCCGCTCGAATCTACAAATTCAATTCCGACTTTGATGCGGCCGCTTTGCTTGGGGCCGACGTGAACGACGCGACATTCGCGCTCTTCCTGGGTGAAGCTATTTACTACGAGAATCGTTTGCCCCTGCTCGAGCTCGGCGGAAACGGCTAGGCGAGCGCCATGGGCGTCCACATTGAGCGTATGAGTCTTGTCCCGGAAGGGGAGATTGCTGTTCGAGCGTCCATAGACGACGACGGGAACATGCAAAGGAAATCGGCGGCTTCGGCGGACGTATCCGCGGAGTTTCGTCTTATTCATAGGCGTGGCCATCCCAGTTCTAAAGTAACGCCCTAAGTATTCCCGCGCAAGGGGGCAGTGCCCGAAAAATCAACGTTCTGATTATAAAGTAAAGGCGCCGCAGGGTGCGCAGAATGGCTCATCCCGGTACACTTGCGGCCGACGGCGCTGCTTCTCGCGGCGTGCTCTTGCACTTTGAATTCCCGAATGCGGCGCGCTGGTAATACCGTCGCAAAGTGGGCATGCCGCAAACGATTGAATCCATTTCCACTTGCACATGTAAATGCTTCAGTATTATTTTTTCGGCAAGGCGTGTTATTTAGGGTGGACATTGCCATCCCAAATCGGTTCAAATGGATGCGGGTCGGGAAAGTGCAACGATTTTTGGAGGGGGGGACCGATGCGCCGACTTTTGATGATTTTCGCACTTAGTTTGTGCGTTTCGGCTGGCGCGGCCGCTCAAATTCATCCTGCCACATCCGCGCTGGCGAATGCATCACCGAGTCTCGCGCCGTCGATGGGGTTCCTGACGGCCTACGATCCGGCGACGGAGGATCAGCCGCAGTTCCAGGCTTATATCGGCTACGCGTGGACGCGATTCACGGGCATACCGAACAATGCTCTCAATCTGAACGGGTTTTCCGCGACATTTACCGGGTTCGTGCACGGCATCGGTATCGAAGGCGAACTCGGCGGCGAAGTCGGAAGTTTCGCCGGCGAAACCGCGAAGCTGTCGTTTCTCGGAATTGGGCCGCACGTGCGATTCGGGGAAACCAGCCGGCTGCAGCCCTGGGGACATGTGCTCGTCGGCCGGGCGCACTTCTTTCCCGTCGGACTAGAGGGCGGACAAGGCGGATTTGGCTGGGAAGCGGGCGGCGGCGTTGATTATCGATTCACGCATTTGCTTTCGTTCCGTGCTGGAGCCGACGCGCTGGGATCGATTATTGCTAGTAAGAGTCAGATCGGGCCGAAGGTGCACGCCGGGGTGGTGTTCAACTTCTAGCGTAGGGCGGTAGCGCCGATAGCTTGGAGCTTGGCGTGCGCGTGGCCGCTGGCTCGCTTTGTGAGTGAAATCTCCGCGATTCCTATTCCTCCAATTCAAAAGCTGCTTGGAGTTGTGTGGCTCGGCTTTGGGATTTATTGGGCGGTGAGCGCCCGGCAGAGCGGTGCGGCCGAGACTACCGAGGCGAATCGTTTCCGGGCGCTGCGGCTCGGGATCCTCGTTACAACTTTTGTTCTTCTTCTTGCGCCGTGGATGGGGTTCTCGTTTCTGAATACGCGCGCTTATCCCGATAGTTTTGCCGTGCGATGGGTTGGTGTGGTGTTGACGATTGCCGGAATTGCGCTGGCGATCTCGGCGCGGCGGCACTTGGGGAAGAACTGGAGCGATAAGGTCGAGTTGAAAGTGGATCACCAGCTTATTCGCAGCGGTCCTTACGCCTATTTGCGGCATCCGATTTATTCGGGGGTTTTGCTGGGAGTTGCGGGGACGGCGCTGGCGATCGGAATGGTGCGCGGAGGCGTGGCGTTTTGTCTTTTGCTGAGTTCCTATGCCATCAAGGCGAGAAAAGAAGAGGCTGTGCTCGCGGGGAAATTTGGCGACGAGTTTCGCGAGCATCAGCGAACCACTGGATTCTTGCTTCCGAAATTCACGAGGCGCGGGCCCTAGCTTCGGCGCTTCATTCTCTCGCGATTCCGGCCACGAAGTCTTGCGAGACTGTCTTGGCATTCTCCCTCTCGTGGACGCGGTTATTTCGTTTCACGGCGCACGCGAAGACTGCTAAAGTGTAATCTCACTCTTTCAATCTACTTGGGGGTTCAGATGAAATCTCTGGCGGGCATAGCTCTTTTTTTAGTGGCTGCGTTGGCAGCGAGCGCCGATACGGTGGTGATGAAGAATGGGGATCACCTTACAGGCACGGTGGTTAAATCCGACGGGAAACAGTTGACACTAAAGACCGATTACGCGGGCGATATAAATCTGCAATGGGCGGCGGTCAAAGAATTGATGACGGATAAGCCGGTGTATGCGGTAACGCCGGATAAGAAGACGGTCAATGGAAAAGCGACCACCGAAGGCGATGAACTCGTGATCGCTCCGAGCAGCGGTGCGCCGGTGCATGTGCCGCTAGCCAGCGTGACGGTGTTGCGCGATGAGGCTGAGCAGGCGGCGTTCGAACACAGCCAGCATCCGGGGTTGCTCGAGAATTGG
>DAITPO010000105.1:0-1662 GCA_036833535.1 Candidatus Acidiferrales bacterium
CGGCTTGGTCGCGATCGGAACATTCTCTCTCGGATCGGCTCGGCCGCTGGCGACGCGTTCGCGCGCTGCGCTGGCACAAGAAACATCGCCGCCAGCCAAAGCACCTGCCGCCGGCTCTGCATCCCCTCAATCACCGGCCGTTCCGTCGGGCGCGCGTGGCGTTGAAGTCGTCGTGCATGGCGGCTATCCGGAACTGCACGTCAATGGCGATCCTTTCTTCATTCACTCGACGGCGTTTTTCTATTACCGCATTCCGCGAGATCTCTGGGAAGTTTCGCTCGACCGTTATCGCGCGCTGGGCATCAACACGATTGACATCTACATCCCCTGGAATTGGCACGAGCTGCAGGAAGGGCAATTCGATTTCGACGGGCATTCAAATCCGCGGCGGGATTTGCGCGGCCTGTTGACGCTGCTTGCCGCCAAGAATTTGAAACTCATCGCCCGTCCGGGCCCGCTCATCCTGAATGAGTGGCGCTACGGCGGCTATCCGGGCTGGCTGCTCGAACGCCCCGATTTTCAAGCCGCGATGCCCGCCGAATACCGCATGGACAATCTCGATTTTCTCGAAGGCCGCTATCCGCCGCTGGCCGGATTGAACGCTCGCGATGCGGAAGCCGCCGCGCAGGCCTGGCTCGCGAATCCACTGCACATGGAGCACACACGCAAATGGCTCGCAGCCGTGGCGCACGAATTGTCACCGTACGAGCCGCTTCCGCCGGCAAATTCTGCGAGCGCTGCTCCGGCCGCGCCGCCACCTGCGAAAGACGAGCCGCCAGTTGTTCCGAACGCGCCTCTTCTATTCGTGCAACTCGACGACGATATCGCGCAGGGGCGCACGAACTTCGCTGGCCCCGCCGTATGGCGCTATCTCGAATCTTTGCGGGAAGCGCTGCACACCGGCGGCGTCAATGTTCCGGTTTTCATTAATCCCACCGACCCGCGAGTCCCTGCCGCCGGAGCGGCCCTCGAAAATCCCATCGGCGTCATTGGGCAGTGGTACATCCATCCGGATCGACCTGAGAGAGAGGTGCACCGCAGAGACGCAGAGGGCGCAGAGACGAAAGAGCATGAGTTGACGGCGGAGGATGCTTCGACGATCGAGTTCTATACAGAAGAATTGATGACGCAGCCGAATTTCCCTCCGGCGCTGATCGAATACCAGGCCGGTTGGTACGCGCCTGCAGACGACGATCGCCCCATCGACAGCGACGCCGAAAATACTCTCGACAGCTCGCGGCTCTTTCTCGCACACGGCTTGCACGGCATCAGCTATTTCCCGCTGCAGGATAGCGTGTCGCCCGCGGGCTGGTCCGTCCCCTGGGCCAATCAGAATTATCTTTGGAATGCGGCGCTCGATCCGAATGGCCATTCGCGGCGGCGCGCCGACGCCATCGAGCGCAACGGCGAAATCATCATGCGCTGGGGCCGGCAGCTCGCGGCTGCACACAAGCGCGCCGATTTCGGCGTCGTGTATCCGGTGGGTGCGTATGACCAGAGCGCGCTCACGGCTGCGGACATTCGCCGCGTCTCCGAGGGCGTGCAGAAGATCGAACGGCTCGCCCAGCTCGAGCATCTTTCCAGCGAGCTGCTCGACCCTGAATATCAGCCCGTCGAACAACTTCTACGCGATCCCATGATTCTGCTGCCGGTCTTTGATGG
>DAITPO010000105.1:1762-8240 GCA_036833535.1 Candidatus Acidiferrales bacterium
GAGCTTTCTTTCTATGCGCCGGCCCGCGCCGAAATTCTTCTGAAGCTCGAACAGGCGCCTCTACACGTGGAAGTCGAGGATTCCACACCGGAAACGAAATGGTCGTCGGAGCGGCACGAGCTTTCGCTGGCGATTTCGCGCGGGGCTTCGCCCAGCTTCCGGCGCAAGCTCAAGGTGCAGTTGCCCTACGTTCCGCATGTGCCCACCGTGCCGCGCGAATCGGATCGCGGGCGCGGATGGTCGGAGCTGTCGGTGGTGAACGCGCTGCGCCTGCCGCTGGGCCCAACGACGAATCTTGGCACCTCGCCGCCGCTGGTGCTGGTTGACGATCCGCGCGCGGTGCGCGTCACTTTCGAAGCGAGCAATTCGGACCGCGATTTCAAGGGCGACATTGATGTCAACGTGACGGGAGCTTACAAAGGCTCGGCGGGGCTGCGCATACTCGCGGGGCAGGTCGCCGTGGACACGGCGAAGCTCAAGCCTCCCGCGGCGGATGACCCTTCGCGGAAATTCGCTGATCCCGACGAGAATGGGCTGTTGCATGGAGGCATCGAGGCGCGCGAAGGCCGCGACCGCAAGCATTTGCCGATTTTCTATGTGCCGCTGCGGGCGGACGCGACGACGGCGTATCGCTACGATTTCGATAGCGATGGGGCGCTCGAATGGGTGCTGGAGAACTCGAATGTGCGGCTGATCATCTCGCCGGCGAGCGGTGGCCGGGCGCTGGCGCTGGTGGATAAATCCACGGGATTCGATTTGCTGAGTAGCGTTGGGGCGCTGCGCGATGGTTTTTCGTTCACGCCGAATCCGCCGGAAATTTCGTCCGAACGCGCGCGTGGCCGTTATGGACTTTTCAACCGCGCTTACGAAGCCGCCTGGGTGCCGAATGACAAAAATACGGTCATGAATCTGCGCTATCACGCCACCGATGTTTTTCCGCATGGCGCGGACATTGAGAAAAAAGTCGAGCTGGATGGCGATGAAGTCAGCGTGAGCTATCGCGTTTCCCTCAGTGCTGCAAACGACGGAGCCGCGGGAGCTGGCGCAGCCTCGCCGGAGGATCAGTCGCAGTCTTTCATTGCGACTCAATCCGTTCCGGCGCTCGATGAGCCCGGCCGGCTGACGAAGTTTTGCTGGTCGGCTGCCGCACCGAAAGACGCCACTGCGTCGCCGAAGAAAGATGCTGCGGCTCAGCCGAATGAGACACCGGCTCCCGCGTCAGCGCCTGCGCCGGAGGCGGAGCACTGCGAGGATTTCGTGCCCGGTGGCGCAGCGCTGGAAATTCCCGCCGATGCCAATCATCTCGAAGTGCGCACGGCGGGACGCCCGGGTCTCGCTTTCGATTGGGATGCTGGAAGATTGACGATCGAGCCCAAGCGATACTCGGCCATGCTCGGATTGCATTCGTCGGTTCTAAAGCCGGGAGAAGAGACTCGCGCCACTTTGCGTTTTCACGTGCTTCCGCCCGATTGATGGCGCGCGCCGCATCGCGCACGGTGAGCCGCTGCCGATTCTGCTAGAATCGCCGCTGCGATCCCGCTATTTCAAGGAGGAAAGTTCATGGAGCAGAACTTCAAGAATCATGTGCGCTTTGAACCGCTGTTTCATTTTTTCGTTTTGCCGATGCTGCTTGTCAATTTCGGGTGGTCGGTTCGTAACGCGATTCATCAATTCTCCGCGGATACGGCGATTGCAGCGCTCACCGGCGCGGCGCTCGTTATGGTGGCTTTATTTGGGCGCATCTTCGCGCTGCGAGTGCAGGACCGCGTGATTCGCCTGGAGATGCGTCTGCGCATGCAGCAGTTGCTGCCGGCGGATTTGAAGCCGCGCATCCTCGAATTCCAGCCGGCCCAATTGGTCGCGCTGCGATTTGCGAGCGATGCGGAACTGCCGCAACTCGCGCGCAAGGTGCTGGATGGCAGTCTGACCGGCCAGAAAGCGATCAAAATGGCGGTGGGCGATTGGCAGGGGGATTATCTCCGCGCGTAATCTGCGAATAGCCGGCCGGCTCGCCGCCGGTGCAAATCTGCCAGCCCCGGCGGCTCTTGCGGCATCTAAGATTTTGAGGCTTAACTGGTGAAGCGAATCGCATTCCTTCTCGCGGCCGGAATCATGGTTCTCGCGCCGGCGCGTCTCGCTCGCGCGCAGGCGCAAGGACCTGTTACGCCGCCGCCGAAATCCGAAGTGAAAGCAACGAAGGTGCAGCCCGACGCGGCGCCGCCTCCGCTCGCCACCGATGAAATTGTCCGCCGCTTTGCCGCCAATGAAGACCGCATGAAGAAAGCCTACGATCAATATTCGTTCACGCTGTCGGTAAAGGTGCAGGAAGAGAGCAATCCCGGCGGCGAATTTCTGGTGACCGGCGAAATGTATATGAAGTCCGATGGTCAGCGCTACGAACGCATCGTCAAGCAGCCGGTCTCCACCCTGAAGCAGACTTCCTTCACGCTTGAGGACGTGAAAATCATCGCCAGCCTGCCGCTTTTCGTGCTCACCTCGGAGGAAGTGGGCAACTACAAATTCAAATATCAGGGCACGGAGAAGATGGACGAGCTGGACACTTACATTTTTCGGGTCGAGCCGAAGCAATTGTCGCGCACGCGCCGCTTATTCAACGGGGTGATCTGGGTGGACCAGCGCGATTTCGCCATCGTGAAAAGCTCCGGAAAATTCGTGCGCGAAGTGGAGGCGGAAGGCACGCAGTTGCCGTTCGAGATGTTCGATGTCTATCGCGAGAACATTGCCGGGCAATACTGGTTCCCGACGTACATAAGCTCGGAAGACACCATCAACCCGCCCAAGGGCGAAAGCATCCCGCTAAAGCTGGTAGTCCGCTCCAGCAATTTCCAACCAAATCCAATCGCGGTTTCAACCACGCCGACCACAGCCCCACCCGCAAAACCCAACTAACAGCAGTCGGCCGCTGTCTCGGTCGCTCCCACAGTTCTAACCGCTCAACCCATCACTTATACCGCCAACCAACCCAATTTCTAATCGCACGCAAAATTATTAGAAATCGCGGTAAGTCGCTGAAAACAAAGGAAAGATGCAATTTCTAATCGGCCGAAAACAAGCCTTTTTTCCATCAAAGCAGCTCTCAATTTAATCAATCGGAATGATGCGGCGTGGCAATTCTCGGATCGATGCAAGCATCGCATCAGGTTTTGCCGCCCGCACTCGCGCCGCCGTCGGAAACGGGCCGCAAACTCCGAACACGCGCACGCGCGCCCGGCGCGCCATTTCGACATCTTCGGGCGCGTCGCCCACATAAATGCACGATTCGGGCTCGAGCTGCAGCTTCTGCAGAGCCAGATTAAGCGGCGCGGGATGCGGCTTGCGATGCGCCGCGTCCTCGGCGCAGACGCAGACAGCGAAATGCGCATCGAGGCGAAACTCGCGCAATTGCTCGTGGACGCGCCGCCGGTTGCCGCTCGTCACTACGCCGAGAGTGAAGCTCTTCGCCATCCGTTCGATCGCAGCACGGGCTCCGGCCAGCAACGCCGGCGATTCCTTGTCGTAGGCTTCGTACCACAGCCGGTCCGCGTGTTCCCAAGCATGCCGCGGCAGTTTTGCGGCTCGATACACGTTGTGCCAGTTCGGCGAATAATGCCGCGCCAGTTCGCGCAGTCCCCAATTGATGCCCAGCGCGCGGAACATCTGCAAGTAGGCGCGCGAGTCGGCGGCGTAGGAATTTAGAATCGTGCCATCCCAGTCTAGAAGGATGGCGCGAGCGGGAAAGCGGCGAGGAGTCACGGCGCGTCGATGGTAGCAAAATCACGGAGCGTTTGGCGGTGGAGTCCGCGGACGATTACGGCTTTTGCTATGGCTTGTGGTCGTAAGATACCGGTCCCGCATGCGGGACCGGCGCTACCGGGCACGAATCAGGCGGTCTCGAAGCGCGGTGGAAGGGAATCGTCGCGACGGAAATCGATATCGTCGAAGGTTGCAGCGTAGCCGCGCCAGCCCGGCGTTTCGCAATCCTCGACGCGCACCACGTGCGCCGCGGTGCGCATCTGCACGCTGCCCATGCCCAGCGGCCGGCCAATCAGCCCAACTTCCATTTCGATTCCCGCGCCATTATCAATTTCGCAGGGCGCCAGGAAAAACACACCGCTCGAGCTGATATTCTTCGTGACGAGAGTTATGGGGAGGGGCTGGGCCTGCCCATTCACCATGATCAGACGCAAGGGGAGATTCAGGACCGCGCGCGGGCACGTGCGCCGCTCGAAAGGCAGCCCAACGGCATGAGTCGGCACCAGGAAGACGCGGCGCGGGCGAACGACTATGAGCCGCTTCGCCGCCTCGCCAGCTTCCGTCGCCTCTTTTCGGGGAGCGTTGACACCAAGCTGCCCGAATAGGTCGCGCGCCGCTGCCATTTTGAATGACCCCCCGTGGTCACCCGGCAGGTGTTGCCGGGTTCAGGCAATATCCCGGAATCCGGCGATGCGGTCAACGAAAGGTGGAGAAATCTTGGTTCAAAGAGTAAACATTTTGGCTGCATGGTACTGGAACTACGTCGCTCCAATTTGGCGGGTTGCGCTATTCCGCGCGTCGCAGTTCCCGCTCGCGCTCGCGCAATTTGCGCGCAAGAATCGGATAGTGTGCGAAAGCGTCTAAAGGTATGTTGAGTGCGTAATTGAGGTGAATTGAAAAGCGGAATTATGAACGCAACGCAAAGCCAAATCGCAAGTCGCGGAAACGTCGCGGAACTCGATTCGCGCTGGCTTGCAGTGCAGTCACGGAATCGCGTTGCGGACGGCGCGTTTGTTTACGCGGTGCGCTCGACGGGGATTTATTGCCGGCCGTCGTGCCCATCGCGAAAGCCACGGCGCGCGCACGTGCTTTTCTTCCGCGTGCCTGCGGATGCCGAGCGCAAGGGATTTCGCGCGTGCCGCCGCTGCCGGCCGGATGAAGCGAAGCCGGCCGATCCTCATGCGGCGGATGTGGCGCGGATTTGCCGTTACATCGAGACCACGCTCGCGGATCAGGGCGGCGATGAATCTTCGCTGACGCTGGCGGCGCTTGCATCCCTTTCGGGATTGAGCGCGCACTCGCTCGAGCGGGCTTTTCGCCGCGTTACCGGCATCACGCCGCGCCAGTATGTGGACGCGCATCGCATGCGCCGCTTGAAGTCTCGCCTCAAAAAAGGAGATGACGTGACTACTGCACTCTATGAAGCAGGATTTGGATCGAGCAGCCGCCTTTACGAACGCGCACCGCAGCAACTGGGCATGACGCCGGCGACTTATCGGCGCGGCGGGGCTGGAATGGAAATTCATTTTACGATTGCGGCTTCGCCGCTTGGCCGCGTGCTTGTTGCCGCTACCAGCCGCGGCGTGAGCGCCGTTTATCTCGGCGAGAATGACGCCAAGCTCGAATCCGAGCTGCGCCGCGAGTATCCGCATGCAACGATCCATCGCGATCGACACGGGCTCGAGAATTGGGTCGGCAAAATTGTCGAGCATCTGAGCGGGCGCGCGCCGCATCTTGATTTGCCCACCGATGTGCAGGCTACGGCGTTTCAGCGGCGCGTTTGGGAAGAATTGCGGAAGATTCCGTACGGCACTACGCGCACGTATACGCAAGTTGCGCGGGCAATCGGCAAGCCGTCGGCGGTACGCGCAGTGGCGCGAGCCTGCGCGATGAATCCGGTTTCGATCGTAGTCCCATGTCATCGCGTGGTTCGCGAGGACGGGAACTTGGCCGGCTATCGCTGGGGCATTTCGCGCAAGCAGGCGCTGATCGAGCACGAAGCAACTACGCCGGCAGCGCGTCGCGCCCGCGCGTAAGTAGCGCCGGCGTCCCCGCCGGCATCTTACGAGCGAGAATTTCGGCGAGGGCAGAGATGGTGCGCGGCGCGACTGGTCGAATAATTTGCCTTGGTTGACCTGTGAAGTCCGCGCGTGAGTGTTGCCTTTGGTGGGATTGGTGTTCGTAAGATGCCGGCGGGGACGCCAGCGCTACCAAACCGCGGTTGATTGCGACACGAAACGTCGACTGGTAGGTATGGTTTCTCCATGACCGACGGACATTCATCTTCATCGGCTTCGCGCGATGCGATGCTGCTTGATGCGGCTGGGCGCCGCGAGTTGTGGTCACAACTTGAGCGGCTCATCGAGGATTTCATTTCCTCGATTCCCGAGAAGCCGGTCGTCGATGAAATGACGCCGGCGCAGGTGCGCCAACTTCTTTCCTGCGTCGACTTCTCGGCGCCGATGGCTCCCGGCGAAGCTTTGCAACTCGCGGCGGACGGAATGAGCCGCACGCACGTGCAGGTTTCGCACCCGCGCTACTTTGGTCTCTTCAATCCCGCGCCGACAGCGATGGGAATCGCGGCCGATGCGCTGGCCGCGGCGATGAATCCGCAACTCGCGGCGTGGAAGCACAGCCCGTTCGCCGTTGAAGTCGAGCAATTTTTGATTCGCGCGCTTGGCGATCGATTCGGCTACGATCCGCGCGAAACCGACGGCACGTTTGC
>DAITPO010000105.1:8340-9657 GCA_036833535.1 Candidatus Acidiferrales bacterium
TATCTCACGCGCCATCCGGAAATTCTCAGCCGCACATTCGGCATCGAAGCGGCTTACGTGCCGCCGAAGGCCGAGGGCGTTGCCGATCCGCTGGCACATTCGCTGCAATGGTCGCGCCGCTTCATCGGCCTGAAAGTGTTTCTCTCGCTCGCCGTTGCGGGATGGGATGGCTACGCGCAATCGCTGCGGCACATGACCGCGATGGGAGAAGAGTTGCGGCGCGAACTCGCCGCAGCCGGCTGGAAGATCGCCAATCGCACGCCGCTGCCAATCGTCTGCTTCACTGACGCCCGCAACGCGCACGCGGACGCAGCGGCATATCTAGAGGAAATCGCGCAGGAAGTCGTCGGCTCGGGCGAAGCGTGGATTTCCACGACGCGTATTGGCGCGAATCAAACTGTTCTGCGCGCGTGCATCACCAATTTCCGCACTATGCCGGCGGACGTCTCCGCACTGGTTCAGTCCGTGAATAACGCTCGCGAGCGCGTGGCGAAACATGCGCGCGCGGCGAGGTAGCACAGCCACTCCTGGCTGTGTACGTTTTCCGTTAGCAGCTACTGGGAATCACAACCACAAAAACGGCCACAGGCAGGGGCGCCTGTGCTACCTGAGGCTCAGTCACCCTGCGGTTTTACTTTTTCCACGCCTTTGGGCCAGTGCGGTTTGAATTCGTTTTCGTCAATCTTTGCGTTGCGCACTATATTCGAGTAGCGAATCACGAAGTAATCGTCCGAGCCCGTTTCGAAGAACTGCTGCTGCAGCGGCAGCCACGAGCTTTCATCGAACCAGAGTTGTATCTTTGAAATCTGATTGCGCATGGCTTCTGATTTCGGCGTCAGCTCGAGCTCGCAGGTCTTCTTGCCATCCAGCGTCGGCTCGCCGCGCAGCGTCACCAAGTAGCCCTTCTTCAATTCGTGGCCCGGCGTGCCAAATCCCAGCAGCAAATATTGATCGGCGAAGGCTTTATATTTTCCGAGGTTGTATTCTTCGACGCGATTCAGCTTGGGATTGAAAATGAAAAACGAATCGCCGGTGCGGAGAATCGTGCGCGCGTCGGGAGCTTTGATCTCCATGCGCATGTGATCGCCGTGGACGAGAATCGAGCCGGTTTCCGTCGAGCGATCGTTCACCACTACGGTTACTTTGGTGCGCTCGACGTCCGCGGCGAGACTGTGAAATCCATGCGCCTGCGTATCGAGTTGATCGAGCGCGCTTTCGAGCGAGAGCGCTGCATGGCCTTGCAGCGCGGCGACTCCCGCGCCGGCCAGACTGACGAAGATGCAAGCGAGCAAAAACCGTTTCAGCACTATCACCCCG
>DAITPO010000105.1:9757-12108 GCA_036833535.1 Candidatus Acidiferrales bacterium
GGGGTGGGTTTCTGCGCGCGCTTGTTGGGAGGAAGAACGGTGGCGCTCAGCCGGTAGGTGCGCGTGTGCGCCGTATCGTCCTGCGCGACGAGTTGAATCATCGCTTCGATCTGCGCGGCGGCGGCCGTGGTGGCCGACGGTTGATCGTTGAACCACTTCCGCGGCGTGAGCAGCACAAAAATCAGAATCGCGATGACCATCACGTCGTAGGGCCAGCTTCCCCGGTCGTAGGACCAGAAAAGCGTGCTGCGCAGAGCGTTCCACAGCTTGTGCATTTAGTCCGCCGCTGCGGCGTCCACCACGAGGCCGTCGCGCATGTGAATCACGCGATGGCCAAAAGCCGCCGCGTCGGGATTGTGCGTGATCATCACGATGGTTTGTCCCAGATCCTGATTGAGCTGGCGCAGCATGGCCAGCACGTTGTCGGAACTTTTCGAATCGAGATTGCCGGTGGGCTCGTCGGCGAGGACGATTTTCGGCTCGTTGATGATGGCGCGGGCGATGGCTACGCGCTGCTGCTCGCCGCCTGATAGCTCGGAAGGTTTGTGCGTCAGGCGGCCCGATAGCCCAAGCATCGTGGTGACGACTTCGAAGCGATGCGGATCGAAGCCGTCGCCGTGAATGTGTTGCGCGAGGGCGATATTGTCGCGTGCGCTGAGCGTGGGAAGCAGATTGAAGCGCTGGAAGACGAAACCGACTTTGTGGCGGCGGAGGCGCGTGCGCTCGGCATCGCTCAGCGCCGATAGATCATTGCCATCGAGAAGCACGCGGCCGCGCGTGGGGCTGGCGAGGCCGCCGATCACGTGCAGCAGCGTCGATTTGCCGCAGCCAGATGGGCCCATGATGGCCAGGAATTCTCCCGGCGGCACATCCACACTCACGCCGCGCAGGGCTGGCACGTCGACTTTGCCCTGGCGATAGACCTTCCATAGATTTTCGGTCTTGAGTATGGATTCCAACACACGCTCCCGGCAGCGCTTCTCTGCCGAAGGGGAAGAGTCGATTCTAGTCGCGATTTTCGTCGCTGACTAGGCTATTCGCAGGAAGTAGCGCCGGCGTCCCTGCCGGCATCTTGCGAGCGCGAATGTTCCGAGAGGCGATAATCGTGCGCGGAGCTATGCGCTCAATGATCCGCTCTAGTGGGACTCAGTCGTCCGCGCGTGATTGTTTGCCGTGGTTGGAATTATCTTCGCCGGATGCCGGCGGGGACGCCGGCGCTACTTCGGAGCTACGAAGGCAGAAGCGGCGTGCCGGAATTTAGTTCGCGATAGGAAGGCTCGACCAGTTCGAGTTGGCGGCGCATCAGATGCCGCTCGCGGAAGTGTTCTTTCGCGCGGCGGCCCCACTCGCGGATGAAATAATAATTTAGCGTTCCGCCGATGACTCCGCTGAGTACCGGGATCAGCCGGCCCGCCCATTTCTCCGCGACTTCGGCGCCCATGCGCGCGGCCACCCGCTCCATCACGCGCGGCACAAAGCGCTCGAGAACTTCTTTTTCGAGCAAATCGCGTCCCAGATCGAGCCCCGCCGCCGTCCCCGCCGCGATCCAGAGATGGACGATCTCTTCCTCGGTCGCGTATTCGAATCCGTAGATCAGGCTGAGCTTTTGCAGCATACGCATGGCGATGATCGCCAGGAAGCTCATGTCCGGAAGGACTGTGAGCATGCCGCCCATGCCAACGCCCGCGCCTTCGAGCGCCGCTACTTTTTTCGATGAGGAGATGGTTTGCTCGGCCACGTGATCAAGCGCCGCCACCGGCAGGCGGAACATGTCGCGGTAACCCAGAATCGGCAGACCGTGAGCCCGCCGCAGGTGCCGCAGGTAAGCCTCCGAATCAATCTGCACGGTCGAGTAAGCCCGCGAAAGCCCGCCCTGAATCGCCCGCTTCAGCAGATCCAGCGTCTCCGCAGCTTTGGCGTCCCTGCCCATCCAAGCATTGTAATCCATATCGCGTCACAGCACCGCGCCAAGCAATTCGCTGCGAGATGTTAGACAATAGATGCTTGTCCCATGGCTCGCTCTGGATTCCATTCCGAACGCACTTCTTCGCGGCGCTCTTCCGATCCCGGCGCCGGTAGCAGCACCGCTTCGAAATTGGCTGCTACCCCCGGCACTTTGATCCGGCTCTTCCCCGAAGTGTGGCCATATGTGCGGCCGCAGCGCTGGCTTCTACTTTTCGGTCTGCTGCTGATGGTGGTCAACCGTCTCGCGGGTCTGGTGCTGCCGGCCTCCACAAAACTCGTCGTGGACAACATCTTCAACAAGCACCAGATTTCGCTTCTGCTCCCGCTTGTGCTCGCGCTGCTTGGCGCCGCCGCGGTGCAGGGCGGGACTTCCTACGCGCTCACGC
>DAITPO010000106.1:0-6765 GCA_036833535.1 Candidatus Acidiferrales bacterium
TAAACCGCGTGTCGGGAGTTCGACTCTCCCCAGGCCCACCGCTCTTACGCATTTAGTTTCATAGAGTTCCACAATTCCGTCGATCAGGCGGAATGCACCAAAATAGTGCAAGTGTCACAAAAGTGTCATACTTTTTTGCCGCCGTTGCCCATTTTTCGAACAAAATTATTCGTCACAGCGCGCCCTATATTGTTGCTCTTGAGAGCCGAATTAAATCCATGATGCGTGAGCTGAGATCGAATCCTTCGCGGCAGCCAGCTTTTTGAAGAGGGTTTAGTCTGGTTTTTGTGCTGCTGCGGCACGCTCTTTCGCGTGTGCGACCAGGGCGACGAAGCGAGAGTCGTCGTGAAGCGATTTCAAATCGGGGTCCTTATCGATGCCAAGATCGACAGTGGGGGATAGCCCGCGGTCAACCGCCTCGCGTAAGAGCGAAAGCGCCTCACCACGCCGGCCCCGACGGGCCGCGATGCAACTGAGGTTGTACGTAGCTCTAGCGGTGTCCGGATTTTTCGGCCCGAGGACACGCCGGCGGATCTCGAGCGTTTCCCGATTGAACTTCTCCGCTTCGGCGTAATGGCCTTCATCCGTCAGAACGGTAAGGTTTACTGGTTGGGAATGTGATGGGCGTCACTCCGCCGTGTGATTCCCGTCATGGTAAGGCCGCAGCGAGGGATGAGACATTCTTGCGAATCGAACTACAAGCCCTTCAGTTTCTGATGGCTAGAGAGGGGCACTTAGGGGGAGTGATGACGAGACGAAAGGCCAAAGTTGGCTTGAGCCTGGGCCTTCTGGCGGCAGGAATGCTGACTTGGCTCATGGCTACCGCGCCGCGGGCCAAAGCCATCCCCGCGTTTTCGCGCAAGTACCAGACCTCCTGTGCGACGTGCCACAGCAATTTCCCCGAGCTGAATGATTTCGGCCGGGCGTTTAAGATGAACGGATTCAAGTTTCCAAAAGACGATGATGCTTTTGTGAAGGAGCCTCCAGTTCTGCTCGGTGCCAAAGCCCAAAAAGAAGCCTTCCCCAACGCGCTTTACCCCGGGGAGTTGCCTGGAAATCTGCCGATTGCATTCCGCTATTCCGGGTTTGCGCAGGTCAACAGCAAAATCCCGTTGGCGGTTGGCTATACGCCGCGAACTGACCTCTTCGCGCCCAACACATTCACGATACTCGCCGCTGGGAGCTTTGGGCCCAACATTTCATTCTGGATTGATGACGATATCTCCACAGGCGGATCCGGCGCTGACGGCGGCTTGGGCGACGGATACATCAAAGCGAACGACATCGGGCACTACCTGCATCTTCCCAAGGACGCGCTCAACGTTCGCTTCGGACAATTCGAACTGGATCTTCCCTTCACGCAAGCGCGCACGATCAACCTCTCCGACTACGACATTTATGATCAGGCAAGCGTCTCGCTCGCGAATCCTGCGCTGTGCGCTCTGGCACCGGTTGGCACTCCTTGCACCGCCAATAACCCATTCGCGTTCGGCGTTCCGCAGCGCGGCTTCGAATTCGGCGGATACCCGAACGACGGGAATTTCACCTGGTCCGTGGCTATCGTGAACGGTAACAACGATAGTCCGGCGGTCCGCAACTCGAAGGACGTTTACGTCCGCATCTCGCAGAGATTAAATCTCGAGCGGGATTCCGCGGTCCGCAGCCAGGTGCAGGCTTCCGGTCCGACCGGTCCTCGCGACCACACCTCTCTCACGCTTGGCGCATTCGGCTACTACGGCCGCAACGCACTCAACGTCGGCGAGTCTCTTTTTCCGGGACTGCCGACGATTCACGAGCCGTTTTATCGCGCCGGTGGCGATTTTCGATTTAAGTACCGCAAGTTCGAACTGTGGGGGCTGGGGATGTTCGGCCATGACACCAACGAAATTCCCAATGCCAGCGGCACGGAGTTTGTATCGGCGACACCCGTAACATTCTCAGGGGGCTTCGTTGAAGCGGAGTATTGGGCGTATCCCTGGCTCATCGGCTTGATGCGCTATGACGTCGTCAATTCGCCCACGGATTTTCAGGCTGGGCATTCGAGCAACAACACGCGGAATCGGTTCAGCCCTGGAATTCAGGTGCTCGTGCGCGCAAACCTCAAGTTGGAATTCGAATATCAACGGCGCTTCGAACAACCGGTACCGGATTCGACCAGCACGTTCCGCGCAAACGGATTCGTGGTTGGAACGGATTTCCTGTTCTAGAGCGTCGCAATACTCCGGTCCCGCGAGACCGGCACTTAGTCTGAGAGGAGAGAAAGGATGAGCAATGTTAAGCGAGCAATACTAACGGGGGCGATCTTCCTTGGCGCGCTGTTCCTGGCCGGCCTGGCCTGGGCGGGGGACGTAAAAGGTAAAGTCGAGGTGCAGGGCCTGCGCTCGGCGGAAAGCATCGCCGTTTATATCGACACGATTCCGGGGAAGAAATTCGACCCACCCGCGCAGCACGTGACCATCGATCAGCGCAAAATGACCTTTTCTCCTCGCGTTACAGTCGTTCTGCAAGGCACCACGGTAGATTTCCTCAATAGCGATCCCGTCGGCCACAACGTTTATTGGCCGTCGATCAGCGGAAATAAGAAGCTGGCGCACAATCTGGGGACTTGGCCGAAAGGCGAGAAAAAAGCGTTTCAATTCAACGATGCGGGTGTAGCATCACTTCTCTGCAACGTTCATCCGGAGATGTCGGGCTACATCGTGATTGCCACCACGCCCTATTTCGCTGTCACCGATAAGGACGGAGCGTTCGAAATCAAAGACGTTCCACCGGGCACTTATACGCTGAAAACGTGGAGTGAAGACGGCAAACCCACGACGCAGTCCATTACTGTGGCTGGCGCTTCGACGAGTGTCGACTTGACCGTGAAGAAGTAGCGAATCGAATTCGGGGATCGCGCGTTTGGAGCTACGCACAAAGTTAGTGGACTTGGACTGGCTGGAGTCGAATTTCCCGTGCATGAAAGCCTGTCCAGTCCACACCCAAGCCGGGCGGTACGTCTCTCTTATCGCTGAAGGGCGATATGAGGAGGCGTATCGCTATGCGCGCGAGCCGAATCCTTTTGCCTCCATCTGCGGCCGGGTCTGCGGCCACCCTTGCGAAACCGACTGCCGTCGCGGAAAATTCGATTCCGCGATTTCGATCCGTGCGCTCAAGAGATTTCTGACCGAGCGTCATGGGCCAGAATCGCGCAATCCGATCGATGTGTTTCCGGAGAAGCCAAAGGTAACGCGCCCCGAGAAGGTCGCAGTGGTCGGCTCGGGGCCAGCGGGGCTTTCCGCGGCGCACGATTTGGCCTTACTCGGTTACGCCGTGAGCGTTTTTGAGGCCGCGCCGATTCCCGGCGGCATGTTGCACCTGGGAATTCCCGAATACCGGCTGCCGCGCGACGTTTTGCAGGCCCAGATCCGTGAGATTCTCGATCTCGGACCTGAGTTGCGGCTGAACGTACGTCTGGGAAAGGACTTCACGATTGCTGATCTGCGAGCGCAAGGCTACAAAGCCATCCTGCTCGCGTTTGGGTTGCACCGCAGCCGAGATCTCACCATCCCCGGCAACGATCTGGACGGCGTCGTCAAAGGAATCGATTTCCTCCTCAACGTAAATCTCGGCTACCGCTTCTCCATCGGCAAAAGGGTAGTAGTAATTGGCGGCGGAAATGTCGCGATTGACGTGGCGCGATCAGCACTCCGGCAGCAGCAGAAATTGACTCTAGAGGCGTTGAGCAGTTCGCTGCTGCCCGATAGCCTGAATGAAAGCGAGATGAGCGTGGCGATGAAGGAGTTGATGGACGTTTCGCGCGCGGCGCTGCGTATGGGCGCGCGGGAAGTCCATCTGGTGTGTCTCGAATCGCGCGAAGAGATGCCCGCGTTTGGCGAGGAAGTGGAAGAAGGCCTGCAAGAAGGCCTGAAAATCCATCCCTCGCTTGGGCCGAAGCAATTCGTTGGCACGAATGGAAAATTGAGCGGCCTCGAAACGATTCGCTGCACGTCGGTATTCGACGCGAATCATCGCTTCAATCCGGTATTCGAGGCCGGCTCGGAGTCGATCATTCCCTGCGACACGGCAATTCTAGCGATCGGGCAGACTTCGGATGTTTCGTTCTTGTCGCCCGAACTGGGCGTGGAGGTCACCCGGCAGGGAATTCTGAAAGTGGATCCTGAAACGCTTTCCACGACTGCTCCCGGCATATTCGCCGCCGGCGACATTGCCTTTGGCCCGCGCTTGATCATCAGCGCCGTGGCAGATGGCAAGCGCGCGGCAGAGGGAATCGATCGTTACTTGCGCGGCGAGGAGTGGAAGCCCAAGCCGAAGCATGTGCTGATCACCATCCTCGATCACCACGAAATGGCGGCTAATTACGACGAATACTCGCGCCTCGCCGTTCCCGTCATCCCTATTGACCGCCGGACCGGCGTCACTGAAGTTGAATCCGGTTTCACCGAGGAACAAGCTCGCCTCGAGGCGTCGCGCTGCCTTCGATGCTGGATCAACACCATCTTTGAAGGCAACGAAGCGGAAGGCACGGAATGTATTCTCTGCGGCGGATGCGTCGATGTGTGCCCGGAGAATTGCCTCCGTTTGGTGCCGCTCAGTGAATTTGAATTCTCAGCGCAGACGAAGCGCGATTTGCAGGAGAATAGCGCCTATTACCCGGGCACGCTGCAGCATCTCGAGGCCGGGGAACTTGGCGCAGTGGAAGGCTCAGTGATGGTGAAGGACGAGACGATCTGCATTCGTTGCGGCCTTTGCGCCGAGCGCTGCCCGGCGCACACGATCACTATGGAATCGTTTGAGGTCTTTGGTCGTCCGCCGGATCTGATTCATATTGAGGAGGTCATGCTGCAGCGATGACTGACTCCGGCAAGCCGGGAAATGCCGCAGAAACGCCTAACGCCAGCGACACGGGCGTGAACCGCCGCGATTTCTTGAATGAGATCACCTTTGCCGCGCTAGGCATCGCGGCCGCCGGCTCGGCGATCGTCACTTATCGCTACCTGGAGCCCAATGTCCTGTTCGAGCCGCCCACGAAATTCCGGGCCGGCGCTCCGGATCTCTACCCGGTCAACACGGTGACCTATCTTCCCGATCAGCAGGTGTACATCGTCCGCACGCCCGAGGGATTTTATGCCGTTTCGGCCGTCTGCACGCACCTGGGTTGCATCACGCAGTGGAAACCTGAATCGAAACAGATCGCCTGCCCTTGCCACGGCAGCAAATTTCAATCCGACGGAACGAAAATCGAGGGGCCGGCGCCGCGGCCGCTGCCGCATTTCTCGATTTTGTTGACGCCCGACGGCGAGCTGCAAGTCGATAAGTTGGAAACGATCAGCGCCAATCAGGTCTTGAGGGCGTAAGCGGACAATGGCTACATCCACAATCCAACAGGCGCTTACGCATCTGCGAAATTCCCGCGTTTGGAAATCTATTTTCCGGCGGGGGCCCGCGTTCACCAATCGAACGCGCAGCGTCGCCGTCTTCGGCAATCTTTTCCTGCACTTTTTGCCCGTCAAAGTGCGCGAGAAGTCGCTTCGGGTGCGCGCGACCTATTATCTTGGTTCGATCTCCTTTCTGCTCTTCGCCATCCTCACAATTACGGGAATTCTCTTGATGTTTTATTACCACCCCGCTACGCCGCAGGCTTATCGCGACATGAAGGATCTTCGTTTCGTCGTCTCAAACGGCGTCTTTCTGAGAAACCTGCATCGACTAGCGGCGCAACTGATGGTTCTGGCCGTCTTTGCGCACATGTTCCACGTCTTTTATCGTGGCGGATACAAACCACCTCACGAGTTCAACTGGGTTATCGGCGTTGTGCTCCTGTTGGTGACGCTGTTTCTCAGCTACACGGGATATCTGCTGCCGTGGGACCAGTTGGCATTCTGGGCCATCACTGTGGGCACGAATATCATCTCGGCGATGCCCGTGCTGGGGAAGTACGTTAGGTTTCAACTTCTGGGCGGAAATATCGTGGGAGAAAACGCGCTGCTGCGATTCTACGTCCTGCATTGCGTGGTACTACCGTTGGTGGCCATTGTTTTTGTCGCCGTCCATTTCTGGCGCGTTCAGAAGGACGGCGGGTTGACTGTGCGAGAACCGGATGGATCCAAGAAAGACTAGCCACGAAACCGGCATGGTCTCGGATGCGCTGAAGAATCCGCAGCGCGTCGCGTTCATCACCCGGAAAACTTCGGCCAAGGTCGTGGGCGAAGTTCCGGGGCAGGTGATGACCTATCCGCACGTGCTGATGCGCGAGGCGATCGCGTTCTATGTTTTGGTGATCGCTTTGGTTCTCGTTGCGCTGGTCTGGGATGCGCCGCTCGAGCAACTGGCCAATCCGCTTCTGACGCCGAATCCGGCGAAAGCGCCGTGGTATTTCCTCGGCCTGCAGGAGTTGCTGCATTATTTTCCGCCGTTCGTGGCGGGCATTGTCATTCCGACGCTGGTTGTCGTCGCGCTCGTAGTGATCCCTTATTTCAACGTGAACGTGCAGGGCGAGCCGTTGTGGAGCAAGAATGGTCCGCGGCGTCTCCGCATTTTCTCCGTAGTGCTTATCGTGCTGGCGGCCTTCCTCGCGGCATTTGAAGCATGGACCGTGCTAGTTCCGACCGTGTTGATCGGCGCCATCATTTTCTACTCCTACTTTGTGCCGCCGAATGCGTCGCCGCGCGCCGAGTACCTTCGCACGCGTCCCGTTTCCTGGTGGGTGATGACCTGGTTCATTCTGGTGGCTATGGTGCTCACCGCCGTCGGCACATTCTTCCG
>DAITPO010000106.1:6865-12084 GCA_036833535.1 Candidatus Acidiferrales bacterium
GACCGCTGCACTACGTGTCATCAAGGCATTTCGCAATCGAGCCTGGCCGGCGCTTCCGTGCCGCAACCCTTCCGCGCGCATCCGCCCATTCCGCACCACGTTCAGGAATGGGGCTGCGTCGTGTGCCATCGCGGCCAAGGCCCCGCGACCGAACTGGCCGAGGCCCACGAGACGACGCTCGCCTGGGAACAACCCATTCTCCCCATTCATTTCATCCAGGGCGCCTGTGGCTCCTGCCATCGCGAAGATTTGCCGCAAACGCCTCAATTGAATCGCGGTCGCGAACTGCTCGCCAACCTGAATTGCACCGGCTGCCATCGCCTGCAAGACATGGATCGGCCGCAAATGCTCGGTCCCGATTTGACGAATGTGGGCACGAAGCTCAGCCGCGAGTGGATTTACAAGTGGCTGAAGGAGCCGCGGACGCTTACAGATGCCGATGGCAATGTCACCGTAGATGGCGTCGAGAACGAAGACGAGCCGCGCATGCCGTGGTTCCGGTTGACCGAGGACGAGCTTCGCGCGCTGTCTGCTTACTTGAGCACACTTCGCTCGAAGCCGGTCGAGGCATACAAGATCAGTCCAGCGGTCGTCGCATCCTGGTCGAAAAATCCCGCCCTAGTCGAACAAGGTGAATTGCGCTTCCGGCAGATGTTTTGCTCCACTTGCCACTCTCTCGCCGTAACACGGGGCGGCGAAACGAAACTTGTCGGCGGCGATATCGGGCCGGAGCTCACCAAGGTCGGCACGAAGGTCAAGCCCGATTGGCTGGTGGCATGGCTGCGCGACCCCCACGGCTATTTGCCGCACAGCAAAATGCCGCGCTACGGTTGGTCCGACGAAGATCTCTTTCAGGTCACGCAATACATCGAGACGAAGCTGACCGATCCGGATCTGCTGAAGAGCGTCCCAGACTTAGGCGCGCCCGCGGACGCGGAGATTCAGGCCGGCCGCCGCCTATTTTCGGAGAAGGGTTGCGCGGGCTGTCATGCGATCGAGGGCGTTGGATTGCAGAAAGACTTTGGCCCCGACCTCTCCGCGCTCGGCGGAAAGAATGTCTCCCAGCTCGAATTCGGCACTTCGAAAATTCCCCGAAACCTGATTTCCTACATCCAGGCCAAGATCACCAATCCTCTTTCGGTGAATCCGGCCGCGCGCATGCCTCAATATAATTTGACTCCCGTCGACCTCGACGCGGTCACAACTGCGCTGCTGGGGATGACAGGAACTCCGGCGACGAGCGGGATGGAAAAACTTCTCGTGCCCAAGCGGCACGCGGCATTCCAGGCGGCGGGTGAATTCGGCAAGGTCTACGAGCGCTATAAATGCTACGTCTGCCATCAATTCAATGGCGACGGCGGCACGCTCGCTCCCGATCTTTCCTATGAAGGCAGTCGCGCCAATCGCCAGTGGCTCATCCAGTTTCTCAGGAATCCGCAGACTCTGCGGCCCACTCTTGTGCTCCGCATGCCTCAGTTCAATATGTCCGAGCAGGAAGCAGCAACGGTCGCGGACTATTTCGGAATGGTGCTGCAGAATCCGGATGTAAATCCTGCGTCGGTGAATCGCCAGGATCTCTCGCCGCAACAGGCGGCGCTCGGCAAGCAGCTCTACGACGTGAAATATCAGTGCCAGGCTTGCCATACGATCGGTTCGACCGGCGGATACGTAGGCCCAAGTTTGAACGACGCGGGGAATTGGCTCACGGCCGCATGGATTGAGGCTTGGCTCCAGAATCCGCAAGCCTTGGTGCCGGGCACGATCGAGCCGCGCCGTGCCTTCACGCCGGACGAAATTAAGGCCCTCACCGCCTATTTGCTGACGCTGAAGCAAAGCCCTGCAGCGACGCGGGCAGCGCACGCCGGCGCCGCAGGAGGCCAAAAATGAATTCGCGCCTCCGAACTCTCCTGGTGATTGCGTGCTTGGTGCTCGCGGGCTGCAGTCGCGAGAACCGTGTTGTGAAATCCGATCCGCTCGCGAAGGCCTACGATTCGGAAGTGGACTGGAACGATCCACAGCACATCATCCCGCTCAGCTACGAACAGGCGCAGGGCAAGCGCATCTTCTATCAGCAATGCGTCTGGTGCCACGCGGACGCAACGCCGGCCGGGCCTTCCAATCGTTCCAACGTCACTCCTTCTCCTCCGTTGATGAACGATGGCTCGATATTGAACCCCGAGACCGACGAGAATATTCAGAACACCATCGCTCTCGGTGGCAGCGCCGTAGGCAAATCCGCTATGATGCCCCCGTATGGCAAAATGCTTTCGAAGGATGAGATCCGCTCCGTCATCGCCTACATCCGCGCGATTGCCACGCCTCCCTACCAGCCTCCAGCCAACGCGGCGTCAGCCTACTCGGAGAAATAATTAGTGACCAAGCGAGTGGTGGCTACCCTCGGGTTTATCGTCTGCGCTCTGATGTTACTCACCTCCGGCTCTGCCTTCGCCCAGGTGAGTCCCGCGGAGATTTTGAATCCCAAGCTGAAAGCGGTGGAGCAGAAGTATCTTCCGCAACTGCAATCGCTGCGCCGCACCATCGACGAAACGCGATTCCCCTTCCCTTTCGTGTTGACGCGTTACGTCGGCTCCGACTCCCAAAAGGGTTTGGTGGATACGCGCGGCCTGGAATTCGTCAACTTTCAGGAGCGCACGTTGCTGAAGGTTTCCGGGCATTACAACGCTGCGTTTAATTCGGAGCAATTGACCCAGAATCAGCGCGCAGATCGCACCGTTCAGGATGTGGTCGTGCCAATATTGCAGTTGATGCGAAAACAATTCTCCGGCGGTCTCGATTGCGATGGCATTGGCTTCGAAATCGCCTACCACACGCGAACGGCGAAGCAGAGCTATGAGTTTGAAGGAAAGGAAATGCTCGTCGTGGTGTTCTCGGTCGAGGACGCATTCGCTTTCTTGACCGTAGCGGGAAATGACGCGCGCCAGGCCGTCATGAATCGCTCGCAGGTTTTCGCGGACGGCAAAGAATTCGCTCTCGGATTGGGCGCGCGCGATCCGCTGGACTTGGACGAGCTGGGACGTGGGGACTCCGCTGAGCGGCCCAGTCCAAGCTCGACCGCTACCGGTTTGGGCTATTCCCCGCAACCGCCGCGCGATAGCTCTCCTGCAGCGCCTACGGCTCCACTGACTCCAACCGCGGCACCCGCGGTCGTTGCGGCCGGCTCGCCAACGGCATCACCCGCCGAGTCCGGGCAAGCCGATGCCGACCGTTTGCAGGCCAAATTCCAGTCGCAACTTGACGCTCTCGCGAAAGACGGCGCCGAGAAGCTCCATTTCGTCGATTACGCCCCGCCGTCGTTCGCGATCTACCACGACGCCGTCGTTCTGCAGGTTTCGCTCCGCAATCCGCAGGTGTTCGACAAGACCGCAACTTCGATCTACAAGCGCGCCGCTCAGAGCCTCGATCTTTTTCTCGCGCCCGCATTAAAGGCTCTGATTCCGAAGCTCCCGGCGGACCCGTCAATTTCCGCTTACGACTTTTCGGTCCTGAACCATTTGGGCTCCGAGAAAGACTCCTCGGAAGCCGTCGAATTCATCTGTCCCGTGAAGGCTGTCAATGCCTTCATCCGCGACGAGATCACCAGCCAGGACCTGGCAAATCAAAGCATCGTTCTCGTCAACGGCGTCCGCATTGCTCTGAATCTCCAACTCGTCGAATAATTCCGCCGGAGCCGCGGCCGTTTGAGGATAAGCCCTGCAACACGAGGTATCGTGGGGGCAAATCTCCCCCAGCCACTGTCGAAATCGCGAGAGTGCATACCAGGAAGTCTTGAGCGCCGACGACCTGCTGCTGTGACGTCGGTCACGATTGACCGTGACGCATGTCATAGCGGGGTAGTGATGCCAAGCTCAGTCTCGTCCTGCTATGGCAGGCGATACGCGTTCGATGCGCTGCAACCAATGAGATCCGAGGCCGGGAGGGAATTGGCGATGGACCGACGCCGGATTCCCGCCCATGGGATCTTGCGGCGCGAGCACTAGCACGGGGGAACATGAATGTTCGGCACCACTTCGTGGTCTGGGTTGTCGCTGGCGCAGCGGCCCTGTTCATCCTGGTAAGCATCCTTGTGTGGCGGCGGGAGAGCAATGCCGATCGATGGAATACTTTTCTGGTGGGCGACCCGCACGCCGGCGCGGAAACCTTCCAGCAAAAAGGATGCGCCGATTGCCATTCTGTTCTCGGCGTCGGAGGAAATCTCGCACCTGATCTAGGGTTGCGAGGAGCCGCAGGTTCCAGCATGAATGAGCTAGTTACGCAGATGTGGAACCACGCGCCGCGCATGTGGGAGCAGATAAGAACCAGCAAAATCAATTATCCTCAGTTTGCACCGGAAGAAATGGCAAACCTGTTCGCCTACCTCTACGTCACTTGCTACGACGATGAATCGGGGAACCGGGATAACGGAAGGCTCCTGTTCACAGAGAAAGGGTGCATCCGCTGCCATTCGATCGGCGACACAGGAGGCAGCGTCGGGCCCAATCTGAGGACAATCGGTCCTGTGGATACGCCAATTTTTTGGACGCAAACAATGTGGAACCATGCTCCAGCGATGGAAACCCACATGCGCGAACTGAACATGCCCTGGCCGCGGTTCGAGGGCGAGGAGATGAACGATTTGTTGGCCTTTGTGCGCTACGTCCGAGCAGGGCCGGAGCGTGAGAGCAATCTACTCCCAGCGAACCCCCACCGGGGCTGGGCTTTATTCCGCGAAAAGGGATGCATCTCCTGTCATGCCATCCGCGGCGAAGGAGGAACCGTAGGCCCCGACCTCGGCTCGGATCGCCCGTTGCCCCGCACTTTGACCCAGATGGCGGGTCGGATGTGGAATCACTCTCCGGAGATGTGGGCAGCCATGAAAGCAAAGGGCATCGAGCGCCCCACGTTTGAAGGTCAGGATATGGCCGATCTGATCGCATTCCTTTACGGCGTGCGCTATTTCGAGCTCGGAGGCTCACCCATTATCGGAAAGCAGCTATTCGACGAGCGTAAGTGCAGTCAGTGTCATGGAAGTGACGCAAGCGGAGGAAAATACGGCCCCAAGCTGAGGAACCTCGGCAAGGTCTTTACACCCGTGAGCTTCGCCCTGGCTCTCTGGTCCCATGGACCGCGCATGTATGCGAAGGCCGAGGCGCTGAGTCTGGGGTGGCCCACTTTGAACGAGGGCGACCTGAGCCACTTGTTGGCTTTTTTGAACAGCCCTC
>DAITPO010000107.1:0-10733 GCA_036833535.1 Candidatus Acidiferrales bacterium
GGCTTCGAAGAATCGGGCGATGATTGCCGCCGTCTGTTCCCAATCCTTGGTCTCCACCTGCAACTGCTTGCGTCCTTCGCGCGTCAGCCGGTAAAAGCGCGCCCGGCGATTATTTTCGGAGGCGCCCCACTCAGAGGCGATCGCGCCTTCCTGCTCCAGCTTCAACAGCACGGGATACAGCGTCCCTTGATTCACGGCCAGCAGATCCCCGCTGATCTGCTCGATGCGCCGCGCGATTCCATAGCCGTGCAGCGGTCCCAGCACATCGAGAGTCTTGAGCACCATCAGTGCGAGCGTGCCTTGCAGGACGTCCGTTTTTTGTTTCATAGCACCGCCGTTTGGGGCCATTTTGGTTTCCAACAGGAAGATGCCACAATTCCTTTGGGAAAGCAACAGGTAAGTCGTCGAGCATGCCGCTGTGTCCGCCGCTCCCATGGATTCATGCGGATCGTATCGCCAAGTAAACCGGGAGCGAGACTACGGGCGAATCGGCGGCGAGACAGAATCGCAAAAATGAGACCGTGGGGCTCGTGCCCGGTGAACGCGCGCGCTCCGGAAACCTAATCTCAAGGTCCGGTAACACAACGCCGGGACCGCTTTTTTCGGAAACTGTAAAGCCGTGCCCTGGCAAGGATTCGGGCTTCTCGCGTAGACGATTCGGCGCGAGGAGCGCGATCGAGACAATTCAGGAGGCGATAGACGTCAGCCTGGTTGCCGGTTGGGATTCGGCTGGCTGGATTACTACCGGACACTCGCAGAGAGTTTCGAGGAGATGCTTCTTGCGGGCGAGCATGGCGGCGGAGTCCACGTCGTGAACGTAGCCTGCCGCGCGGATGATTAGCGCGGTGCGATCGCGCTGGACGCTCACCTTGAGGATGCGGCCACGATGATCGGAATCGAGGCCATCGGCCACGCGCAGCGTTGCGGCGAGCCAGCCTACGCGTTCCTGCTCCGCGGGTTGAAGCGAGGCGTAATCTTTGTGCTCCAGGCGGGGCTCGGCGCTTCGGTGATAGCGGGCGACCAAAGCGGCGCTGAAGATCTCGTCTTTTGTCCATCCGATGGGCGGAGTTAGTTTGGAGATCATCCGGAAGGAACGCTTGTGATGCCCGGCGTCTTTTTTGACGCGGCCGACGTCATGAAGGAGCGAAGCGGCCTGCAGGATTCTGCGGGCCTCGGCATCGCGAAAAGTGTGATTCAGGAGGCTTGTGCTGAAGCCGTCGAATAGCTCGAGCGCGAGAGACGTCACTTTGAGCGAGTGATCGAAGTTCGGATCGCGGAACGACGCCCACGTTGCGAGCGTGGCGAAGGCGGCCTCTTCGAGGCGCGGGCCCGCGGGCAGCCCGGCGAACCAGACATTCCACAGAGAATTTTTGCCCGAAGTCTTCGCGCGGTACGCGGCCAGACGCTCTGCGCGCAATGCTTCGATGTGCGCGAGCCATTGCTCGAGTTCGCTCGATTCCACTCCCGCCGCAACCCTTCGGAATTCCGTTCGCATGACGTCGAGGTCATGAACTTCCCCGAGAAGATCCTGTACTAGCTTTAGGTCGGTGATCCACTCCTCGTGGTGGCTCGGGAGAAAATTCTCGACGGTGTAACGGAAATGCTTCAGTGCGATGCGCACGCGATGCCAGCTCACGCGGCTTCGGGAGCGCATCGCGAAACGATGCGCTTCGCGGGCTTCGAGGCAGCGCTCGAGAGCGAGGTGCTGGAAGACCAGGCTGTCCGGCGCAATTTGACGCGAGCGCTCGGCGAGATCGCGCGACCAGCGGCGCCACTTGTGGGCGTCGAATTCGTTGAGCGCTGCCGTGGATTCGGCTTTCGCCGCCGCTTCGGATTGCGCCAGCGATTCGAGAAGCCGGGACGCCAGCGGATCGCCTGCGGGCGCGAGTTTCTTGATCCATTCGCGCATCACCTGGACGTCGCGCAACTGGCCGAGACTCCGGAAAGTGCGCCGGGACGCTTTCTTCATGGCGCGGAGAGATTTCTCGGGATCGAAGGTGGAGAGCGCGTCAGCCATGGTGCGGCAGCGGCGCAGCGCCACGCGCAGGTCGTGAACGGAGTCGGGATCGAGCTTCTTCGCGGCGCGATCGCGTTCCTTGAGGACGCGGGCCATGAAGTGCGCGAGCCCGGCGCGCTGCTCTTTGCGCGCGGTAACGATGTGGGTGCGTGACGCCATATTCGCCTGCTCGACGGGGAGAGGTGAGCGCGAGAAACGCGAGCATACACCTTTCGTTGCCGGTGGCAAAGTGGAGCAGTGGAAAATGGGCGAGGGAGACCTACCGCACGAACGCCGAGGTCGCAGAGCTGGAAAAGGAGGCGGCGAGTTGCTTGACACGCGGCGATGGGTGGCCTATTTTCACGGACACGGACCCCTTTCCCGTTGAACGGCCGAAATTTCGCCTTGGAGGTGGCCGATGCTTTTCAATCTCAATACTTTCACTTTGACCGCCGCACCTGTGACTGTGAAGGAAGGGCTCGAGATCCTGGAGCGCGATAATTATCGCTGCAGGTATTGCGGCTTGGACGGAAACGCGAATTTTGAGAACGCGCTGGCGATGTCGGTGGACTTCGTGATGCCGCGCGCGCGCAAGGGAAAGAAGGACCCGGCAAATCTGGTGGCTTGTTGCCGGACCTGCAACACGATCAAGGGCAAGAAAGTGTACAAGAATTTCGAGGATGCCAAGGCGCATGTTCTGGCGCGGCGCGCGGAGCTGCGCAAGACGTGGGAAGAGAAGGGAAGACAGCGCGCGGGTAAGTCTTAGCAAATCGCAGGGCAATTTTGAGAATTAGGATTCGTTACATTTCACGGGCGGTAGTGTGCGCTGTTGGTGCAACGATGCGGAACCAAGAACTTTCAGATTCGAAATAGGTGGAGCGCATCGGGATAGCTACTCGGTGCGGAGCGCGCGGATAGGATCGATGCTCGCAGCGCGGCGGGCTGGGAGCAAGCACGCGGCGGCGGCGACTACGAACAAGAGAGCAGTGGCGGCCGCAAGAGTCAGTGGGTCTCGCGAGCTCGCGCCGGCCATGCTGGCAACGATGCGGCCGAGCGCAATGCTGATGCCCAAGCCAACGGCGGCGCCGATGCCGAGTGTTACAGCCGTCGAGCTAAGCACCAGCCGAAAGATGCTTGCACGCGGCGCCCCCAGCGCCATGCGGATTCCGAGCTCCTGCGTGCGCTGCGTCACCGCGTAGGACACCACGCTATAGAGTCCCGTCGAGGCGAGAACGAGCGCCAGTCCGGCGAACACTCCGAAGAGCGACGCAATAAATCTCTCGCGCCCCCAGCCATCCGTATTGAGCCACCACGTCAGAGTATGTTCGTCGCCGAGAACGATCTCGGGATTCAAATCGTGCAGCCGCACGCGCACGGACTTCAGCGCGGCATCGGGATCGCCTGCCGAGCGAATCATGAGCGTTTCGTCAGGAGGAAGCACGAATGTGTAGGGAATGTAGACGGCGGGCTTGACGGGATGATCTAGCCCGTCGTTTTTCGCGTCGCCGACAACGCCGATGACTTGGAGCCAGTCGGCGGGTTTCTGGGCCATCAAAAAGATCGGTGGCACCGAATTCATCACCGAGCTGCGAACGCTTTGGCCAATGGGATCGGCGTCGCCGAGATACTGCTTCACGAAAGCCTGATTGACGAGCGCGAGATGATCGCCGCGCTGCACTTCAGCGTCGCTAAAGTTGCGGCCCTGCAGCAACGGAACACGGAGAGTGGTGAAGAGCTGCGGGCTGATCAGAGCCAGGTTGACATCCGCCTGCGTCAAGCCAGGCTTGCTCTGAATCTCAATCGGGCCGGTAAACCCGCCAAAAGGCGGAAACCAACTCGTCGAGACGCCGACGGAAGTGATGCCGGGCACCTGCTCTATGGTGCGGCGAATTTCTTCGTTGGCGTTGACGCGATCCTGCCAGGTCGGGTGCGCGCCCTTAGGCAAGGCGAGGTCGATGCCGAACACGTTGTTCGGATCGAGGCCAAGAGGTGTGTGCGTGCGCGCAATGAATGCGCGCGCAGAGGCGCCGGCAGTGGCAAGCAGAATGATCGTGAGTGCGACCTGTCCTGCGATCAGCAGCCGGTGTGTATTGCGGCTGCGGATGCTGCCGGACTGGCGCATGTTGTTCGCCTGAATCAGGCTGCCGAGCTGCGGCCGCGAAAGTTGCCAAGCCGGCGAAATGCCGAAAATAATTCCGGTAAGCAACGCGACGCCGGCGCTGAAGCCGAGCACGACGCCGCTGATGTGAATGGCGGCCTCATGCGGGAAAGAATAACGCGGCAGAAGCGCCGAGATCGCATCCACACCGAAATAGGCGGCAAGGACGCCCAGAAGTGTGCCGCTGACCGAGAGCAGCACGGATTCGGTCAGGAGTTGGCGCACTAGCCGGGCGCGTCCTGCGCCGACTGCGACGCGCACCGCCAGTTCGTGCTGGCGAGCGTTGCCGCGGGCGAGCAACAGAATCGACACGTTCGCGCAGCCGATGAGAAGAAGAATCACCACCGCAGCGAAAAGAATCGTGAGCGCCCCCTGGAATTGCCCGAGCACCTGTTCATTCAGCGAGACGATTTTCACCTTCGCGTTCTTCGGGAAATTCGGATCCTGTTGGCTGATGCGATCCACGAAGATCTGCAGCTCGGCTTCGGCAGGAGGGTATTTCGTGCCGGGCTTCAATTTCACGAACGCGTTCCAGTATTCGTGGGGGTCGGATGACGGAATCGCGGGCAGATACACATCGGAATCTCCCCAGGTAAATCGCGGCGGGGCGACTCCGATCACACTATAGAGAACATGGTCGAGTTCGATGGACTTGCCGAGAATCTCGCGGTTGCTGCCGAACTGGCGCCTCCAAAAAAGATAGCTGAGCACTGCGACAGGCGCAGGCTTGCCATTCGTTACATCGGCGGGAGAGAAGCCGCGGCCCGTATAAATGGGTACGCCCATATAGTCGAACAAATTCGGGGAGTACTTTCCGACTTGAACGCTGATGGGAAGCTGATCGCCGGTGAGCGATTGGCGCTCATCAGTTTGGAGGAAAACGTCGTCTATCGCGGAGAGCTTTCGCAAATCGTCGTATTGCGGGCCAGTGACCATCAGCAGCGGGCCATGGCGCTCGGGAAGATTGAGCTGCACGTGAACCATGCGATTGGCGTCGCGGTAAGGGTAAGGATCGCCAAGGACGCCATACACGACGCTGAAGACGGCTGTCGTGGCGCCGATACCGAGAGCTAAGGAAATAATCGCCGTAACGGCGACGCCCGGTGTCCGGGTGAATTGCCGCAGGGCGTAGTTGAGGTCTTGGATGAGTTTGCGCATACGCGCTTCCGAATCGAGTTGTGCCCCGAATAGAGTATCGCAAGTGTGAGGCCACGAAGCGACGTTGATTAGAGACGGGTTAGTCGCTCCCCGGGGATGGCGAGTGCGCGCTAAAGGATTTTACTGTCCGGAAATGGGCACCGCGAAACCAGAGGTCAGACGACAAGGTCCCAAGCGGGAAGCGAGCTAAAACCGTTACTCAGAAGCGCTTCATATCGATTTTCGCCATTTGAGGTGATCGCGCTGGATGGCTTCCATCATTCTCTTGGACGCGCGGTGCAGCCAGCGGCGCGGGCGATCTTTCAAGTCGCGCAAGATCCAGGGCACGGCGTTACGCGATCCGAGGTGGATATTGGCAGTCTCGAAGCCCATGGCTCCGAGTAACCGAGCTTCATCGTGATCCTCGGGCAGAGACGCAAGCAAAATGCGCGAGCAATCGGGAGCGAGACGGCGCACCAGAAAATTATCGAAAAGTTGCAGGAAGGGATCCTGAACCCGTGCGGCGCGCGAAATGATTTCGGTATAGAGAATTTTTTCGGATTTGGATTTGCCGTTGGCCCAGATGCAAGCCGAGGGCGTAAGGACTTTGGCCTCGCGCGCGACCCAGGCGCCGCACCAACGCGCCAGCGCGAGCACTCGAAGATGCCCAAGACTGCCCAAGCCAGCGACGCGCCGCTTCCGCTCGTAAGGCATGGTGCGATCAGGGAGCGATGCTTCCAGCTTTTCGAGGATGTGATCGGGGACGCCCGTGCGCAGCTCTCCAAGATTAAAAATGCGCTTCCAAAACCGTACGGGATCGCGCAGACGATTCAGCGCGATCATGCGCAGCCAGCGATTTTCTTCCGCCAGGACGAAGGGCTTGCCCTTTGTCTCGAGTCCCTGGCGATAGCCTTCGAGGATGGCGTCGCAGGCTTCGCGCGTGCGCAAAGTGAGATGCTCCGCGGCGATGGCCAAATGAGCGCTCGTGGCTAAGCGCACGAGATCATTGGTATAGGCCATCGGATAAGCTTCGTCGAAATCGTTGACGCCCCAGATGAGCCGGCCTTCCGCATCGCGCCAGGTACCGAAATTCTCAACGTGCAGATCGCCGACAGCCAGGACTTCAGGAGCCTTCGCTTCCTCCGGGCAAACTTCAGGCCAGAGTTGCGCCCAGCGATAGAACGTGGCGCGGAGAAAAGGAAACGCATCGGCAGCCATCTCTTCGTGCTTGAAATCGAGATCGGCCTTGACGATACGTATGCGCGCTGCGACCCATTTTTCGTAGCTTTCGGTAGCTTTGCGGATGTTCACGGAGATGGCCCTCCCGCGTCCGGGCACAGAAAGCCCGGTGCGTCCTAAGGCGCGACGCCGGATTCTACACCCTGACTAAACAACCGGCGCAGAAGACACCGCGACAACCGGAGAGGTAAGACAAGTGAGGAACGGGCCCCCGCCGACAGTCGACGGAGGCCCGCGCGATGGTAATTCGTGACGCGATTAGTAGTTGCCGTGACCGCCGCTGAACAGATCGGACATCACGTTAACGCCTGCATCGCAGGCATGGTTGAGACACGGTAGCCGGAAACCGGCCTCGATGGTCTTAAGCAGAGCGAAGTGGGTGTAGAAATTCGAACTCTGCAAGCCGTGGCGGCCATAGTTGGTGTCCACGATGAGCAGCACCTGGTTCGTGGTGGGAGCGATGCTGTAGTCGTTCTCATCCCACGTGACAACAATGGCGCTGCGGCCCTCGTACCACGCAGGCGAATGATGGATCGCGGTGACGATTTGCTGAATGGCGAGATCCCCGCGCTGAATCAACCCCGGGTTCAATCCCGTCTGCGTTCCGTTGTCGTTCGGATCGAACTCGCACGCCGGACCGGCGTTGCCTCGCCCGTGCTGATCGTTGCACTGGTTCGGCGCGATGAACGAGTAGTTCGGGACATGGCCCGAAGCGAGATCCGCATAGAGGCCATGCGATCCCACAAAATCAACCATGTTGGCCAAGCTGTTCTTCGGATTCGTGCCTTCCTGAACGCTCTGGAAATAGGCGAACGGGTTGTGCTTCACAGCGTAGAGGGCTACGAGATTGCTCTGTGTCTGGCCTTCGCCTGGAAGTTCCGCGGTCAGATCGTCAAGGTTGCTGAAGAAACCGTCGGCGTTGTTCACGCCGTCCGCGCCGGAGGGCGGCAGGCTTTCCTGATAACTCTTCCAGCTCAAGCCGGCGGCGACCAACTGATCGGCGATGGTCATGCCGACGATGTTATTGGACGCCGGGATCGACATGACGCCGTCAATATTGATATCGCCCGGGGGGCCGGAGGTCTCGTTCGAAAAATCGATAGCCGGAGTCGCGGCGTCTGTGCCTACACCGTAGATCGGACAAATCGGGGGCTCCGTTCCATTGTCGAAGGAAGTCGTCGCGGATGCCAGGTTGTTTGTGCAGGTCGCGTTGTGCCAGTCGGGCGAGTTGTCATTGAGGACGCCGAAGTTGGATCCGCCGTTCACCTCAAGATAGTTGGTCAAGCTGGGATGGGCGATGGCGAAATAGTTGGTTCCGCTGTTTGCGTATTTTGCGTACGCGTTGGCGAACGGAGCGTTGGGATTATTCACGATTTGGGCGAACGCGTGGTTCTCCATCATGATGAAGAAGACGTGATCGAGACGCGGAACGCCGTTCGGACTGTTACCCTCGTGAGCTACCACGGCGCCCGCGAGGAGGATTCCGACGAGTCCTAGATGTGCTGCCTTTCTAATCATGTCACGCACCTTTCCTTTTGGCGGAGATAGAGTGTAGGCCCCGGCGGGTGGACGATGGCCGCCGGTCTGGCCTAGGCTTTGTAGAGGCGGGATATTACAGGAGCATGACGAGCAAATCGATAGTTTATGAATATAGAAGAAGGGGGATGTGGAAAACTCCACCGCGATACGCTGGCGCAGAGAATCTCTGTCGGGATCCGAGACTTCGCTTGCCTCGCGCTGGTGGATTGGATACGGTTCTAGGACGATCGGGCGCGAATCCACGAAGAGGCGGGGCTTTGAGCGACCGCGAAGACTCCAACCAGAAAACCGACCGTGCGCACTGGGTCAGCCTTGTTCCCTATGGCTTGAACCAGCAGCATCCGAACGCTTACCGCGATATCGTCGAGACCATTTGGGAGAATCGCAACAATTTGGGCTATGCCTACCGGATCTTGCGCGATGGCTGCTGCGATGGGTGCGCGCTGGGTACGAACGGGCTGCACGACTGGACCATGGATGGGATTCATCTCTGCAATGTGCGCCTGGCGCTGTTGCGCTTGAACACCATGCCGGCCATGGACTGGCGGCGACTGGAAGATGCCGCGGCACTCGGCGAGCTTTCTGGCAAAGAGCTGCGGGCGCTGGGGCGCCTGGCTGTGCCGATGGTCCGGCGGCGCGGCGAGAAGGGCTTCCAGCGGATTTCATGGGATGAGGCGATTCGCTTAGCGGCCGAGGGATTGAAGGCCGTCGATCCGCGGCGGCTGGGCTGGTTTGTGACCTCGCGCGGTCTGACGAACGAGGCGTATTACGCGCATCAGAAGGTAGCGCGATTTTTCGGAACGAATCATGTGGATACGAGCGCGCGGATCTGCCACGCGCCGAGCACGGCAGCCTTGTCCGCAACCGTCGGCTGCGCCGCGACTACTTGCTCGTATTCGGATTGGATTGGAGCTGATCTGATTGTTTTCGTGGGATCGAACATCGCCAACAATCAGCCGGTCGCGACGAAATACCTTTATTACGCGCGAAAGGCCGGGACGAAAGTATTCGTCGTGAATCCTTACATCGAACCAGGCTTGGAACGCTACTGGGTGCCTTCGATCACCGAGAGCGCGCTTTTCGGAACGCAATTCACGGATGAGTTCTTTCAGATTCATGCTGGCGGCGATATTCCTTTTTTCTATGGCGTGCTGAAGCACCTCATCGAAAATGATTGGCTCGATCGCGGTTTCATTGCCGCGCGAACTTCCGGCTGGAACGAGGTTGAGTCGCGCACGCGGGAATTTTCGTGGCAGGAGTTGGAGCGCGCAGCCGGACAGACACGCGCCGATATGCTTCGATTTGCGGAGACATTCGGGCGCGCGCGGCACGCCATCATCGTCTGGAGCATGGGGATCACGCAGCATCGCTACGGCAGCGATAATGTGCGCGCGATTGTGAACTTGCAGCTCGCGCGCGGGAATGTCGGCCGCGAGCATACAGGGCTGATGCCCGTTCGCGGCCATAGCGGCGTGCAGGGCGGGGCAGAGATGGGCGCGATGCCCGGCGCTTACGTAATGGGCGCGACTGTGAGCGAAGAGAACGCGCGGAAGTTTGCTGCGCCCGAGTATTGGGGATTTGAGCCGCCGTCGTGGAAGGGGCTGAACACCACGCAGATGATTCTCGCGGCCGAGCAGAGTGAAATTGACGCGCTCTGGCAAACCGGCGGGAATTTTCTCGAAACGCTGCCGGAACCGGGCCGAGTGCGGCGAGCGATTGAAAATATTCGTTTGCGCATCCATCAGGACATCGTGGTGAGCACCAACATGCTGGTTGAGCCTGCCGATACCGTCCTGCTGCTGCCGTCGCGGACGCGATACGAACAACGCGGCGGAGGAACGGAAACTTCCACCGAAAGGCGCATCATTTATAGTCCGGAGATTCCAGGGCCGCGGCCCGGTGAAGCGCGGGATGAATGGGAGACTCCTGTACTGGTGGCGCGGCATGCCGAGCCGGAACGCGCGGCAAAAATATTTCCGTGGCGCGATACTCAAGATATTCGCGACGAAATTGACCGTGTTTGCCCCACGTATCGAGGCATCGCCGCGCTCCGGAAGAAGGGCGACAATTTTCAATACGGCGGCCCGCGCCTGCTTGCCGATCGTTTCGCGACGCCGGACGGCAAGGGACACTTTTCGGTTGTCGAACTGCCCGGCGATGAAATTCCCGAAGGCCGCTTCATGATTTCGACGCGCCGCGGAAAGCAATTCAACGCTATGGTCCATTCCGAGTTCGATGCGATCACAGGCCTGCATCGCGATGACATCCTGATGGCGCGCGAAGATGCCGAGCGCCTGGATTTGGACGACGGCGAGGCGATTCTAGTGCGGAATTCGCACGGCGAATATCGCGGCCGCGTGAAGATCGGCCGGATCAAACCCGGCTGCCTGCAAGGGCACTGGCCGGAACTCAACGTAGTCGTGCCCGCAGGCTGCCTCGACCCCAGCGGTGTGCCGGACTACAACGCGATCGTCGAGGTGGTTCCGTTAGATCGCGGTGTTCCCGCAGTTCAGCTAGCGATTGTTGCCGCCGAGGAAGGATAGAGATTGCCGGCTCCGCGCAGCATCGAGCTAACGCAGGTAACCGAGTGGGCCGACGGCCGCCTGCGGCGCGTGCAGGATTCGGTCGCCGGCGAAGAGCCGCTAGAAATTCGCATAGGCGATG
>DAITPO010000107.1:10833-11920 GCA_036833535.1 Candidatus Acidiferrales bacterium
CGCGTGCAGGATTCGGTCGCCGGCGAAGAGCCGCTAGAAATTCGCATAGGCGATGCACCGCTCGCAGTGACGATGCGCACGCCAGGCCACGATCTCGAGCTAGCGGCCGGCTTTCTTTTCACCGAGGGCCTAATCCAATCGCGCGATCAGCTAGCGACGCTCGAGGCGATCACGGACGGCTCGCGAGCAAGCCGCGGAAATGTTGTTGTCGCGCAATTGGCCGACGGCGTGGCTATCGATTCCGATCAAACGCGGCGCAACTTCTTCGCCAATTCCAGTTGCGGCGTCTGTGGCAAGGCGTCGATTGATTCAGTGCGCTCGCGGCTGCTTCGTCCGCCGAATGCCGCATTTCGAATCGCAGCCGAGACGCTCTGCCAAATGCCGGAGAAGCTGGGCTCATCCCAGGATATTTTCGGACGCACGGGCGGTCTCCACGCAGCCGGCCTGTTCACGCAAAAAGGCGAACTGATCGTCTCGCGCGAAGACATCGGCCGCCACAACGCGGTCGATAAAGTAGTGGGATGGGCGCTGCAAGAAAATCGACTGCCGCTTTCGGATGTAGTTCTGCTGGTAAGCGGCCGCTGCGGATTCGAGATCGCACAAAAAGCAATCGTAGCAGGCGTCCCGGTAGTAGGCTCAGTCTCAGCTCCATCAAGCCTGGCAGCCCAGCTAGCCCGCGAATTAAATCTCACGCTAGTAGGTTTCTTACGCGGCCGCAGGTTCGTGATCTATTCAGGCGAGGAGCGCCTAATCCTAGGAAATGGCGTGCGTTCAGCGTAAAGGAACAGCAGCCGGGCGGCCGTTCGCGCCGTAGATTATCTCTCGTTCGTAGGGGCTCCGCTTGCTGCGCCCGCTCCGTGTAGCACTCACCGCAACGACCGCAACAACCTCCGCGCAAATCAATTCTACGGTGCAGTCGTTCGGAACGCCTTGCAAACACGTACCGAATCATCAAAGGCATTTCAAATTTGAAATTTTAAATTTGAGATCAAGGCTTGCGTCGTGCAGAACGAGTGAATTCGCGAGAGATAAATTCCCGTCAGTTCTAGCTGCGCCCGGTCCCATTGCCATTCGAATTTTGAGCATG
>DAITPO010000108.1:0-4394 GCA_036833535.1 Candidatus Acidiferrales bacterium
TCGCTCTCGAGAAGATTTTCGGGAATTGCGGTGCTGTTGATCTTGATGAACGGGCCGGAGGCGCGGCGGGAACGCTGGTGAATCAGATGCGCGATCAAATCTTTCCCGACGCCGCTTTCGCCGCCGACCAGCACCGTGGAATTCGTCGCGGCGACGCGCTCGACGGTTGCGAGGACTTCCTGCATTTTCGGGCTGCGGGCAACGATGTTCGGGTACTCGTATCGCTTGCCGAGTTCTTCGCGGAGAGAGCGGTTCTCTTCGCGGAGGCGGCGAACGTCGAGTTCTTTGTGCACCACCATGCGCATTTCGGCGAGCGAGAAGGGCTTGAGCACGTAGTCGCTCGCGCCGGCTTTCATCGCTTCGACCGCGGTTTCGACTGTGCCGAAGGCGGTCATCACAATTACGGGGAGCGCGGCGTTCATGCGCTTGACCGCGTGGAGAAATTCGAGGCCGCCCATGCCGGGCAGCTTGAGATCGGTGATTACGAGGTCTACGGGATCGCGCTGCAACATCTCCAAGCCGGCTTCGGCGTCGGCGGCCGAGCGCGTGTCGAAGCCGTCCTCGCCGAGGTTTAGCTCGAGGAGGCGGCGCATTTTGGCTTCGTCTTCGACGATGAGGATGGTGGGCATGGCGTTAGGGCGAATCGTTGCCGGTGCGATCATATTCGGAGCAAGCGGCGATTGATAGGTTATCAGAAGACAGAAACGAACGTTGCAGTCGATAGTCTACGCCGAGGATGGGATTTACATTGGCGGGCGGAGCAAGCCCCGCCCCTACGAAGAGATGCAGAGTTACGTTGCGGGCGATTGCGACGATTGCTCTAGCGGGAAAAATACGGTGAAACACGCGCCTGGGGCGCTGCTGGATTCGAGGCGCAGCACGCCGCCGTGATCGTCTACGATTTTCGAAACGATGGAAAGGCCGAGACCTACGCCGTGTTGTTTCGTGGTCACGAATGGATTGAAAATTTGCTCGCGCATGTCCGCGGGCACTCCGGGGCCCGTATCGGCGAACTTCACTTCGACTCCTTCGTGACGATCGCGGCGCGCCGTGGAAATCGATACTCGCAGCGTGCCTCCTGCGGTCATCGCGTCATAGGCATTTTGCGCCAGATTGATGAACACTTGCTCGGCGAAATTTTCGTCGAGAGGAACGGCAGGCAAGCCGGGCTGAAAATCGTGCTCGACGCGGATTGCGGGCCCTTTCCATGCGGCCGCGACGGCTTTCAACGCGCGCTCGACGATTTCCTGGACGCGCTGCGGTGTGCGCTCGAGATGCAGAGGGCGCGCAAAATCGAGAAAGCGCGTTACGAGGGCGCTGAGGCGATTCACCTCGGTGGAGATATAACCCGCGAGTTCGCTGGCGAGCGGATTCGAGGATTCGAGCTTCTGGTTCAGCATCTCTGCAGAGCCTTTGATGACGCCGAGTGGATTGCGAATTTCGTGGGCGAGGCCCGCGGAGAGTTGCCCCAGAGCAGCGAGGCGTTCGGAGCGGCGCGCGTCGGCTTGAATCTGCTCGAGGCGCTGGTTGGTTTGCTCCAATTCTTCCGCGAGGAGCTGGTAGCGGCGCGTCTGGCGGCGATTTTCCATCACGAAATTGTTTACGAGAATCGCGGCGATGAAGAAAAATACGACGCGAATCGCCAGCTCCGCTTCGCCGCTGGGTGTCAGCTCGAAGTCGTTTATGCCCGGGTCGAGAAGAGGAGAGAGATAGGCGCAATAGGCGGCGGAGGCGAGTGCCGTCCAGATGAGCGTGCCAACCGGCCCGTAGTAGACCGCGGCCGTCACCACACACAGATAGTAAATCGGATAGTAGCCGCTATTGATGATGACGCCGCCGGTGTGACCGAGAAGAAGAGTGGAGAGCAGAATTTTCAGAAGCACCACGTAGGCGCGGCCGCGGTGCGGAATATAGGCGATGAGGCGGGCTTCACCGAGCTGGAGCGCAGCGATGGCGGCGAGGATCAGTTGCTTGTGAACTTCCTCGACGGGAGGAAGTACGGCGAGCCCGCCGAGAAACACGAGCCAGATGAGATCCATCCAGCGAAATTTTTCGTGTTCGCGAAGGGTCATGGGGAGGGAGGAGAGATTCTCGCGCGGCTTGAGGGCTCTCCGATGCGAATTGGCGGCGTTGAGTTTTTGCTTTGCGTGGGGCTCGATCGCGCGCGGGTTCGCATTGGTCAGTTCTAGCTTACACGGCTGGATTCGTCCACCACTTCTGAGGCGAGGCGGATTGTTGCTCGGTACTCGGTTGATTTGCGAAGCGACGCGGTTGCGCGAGTCAATTCCCAGCGCTAAAGCGCATTATGGGAGGCGCAGCTTTTTCGGAGCGCTGAAGCGCTCCTCCCCCGCATGAATGCGGGGGCTGCCACCAAAAATCTGGCGGCGTGTTCGTGGGGATTTCGCGGGACGGGCGCAGCAAGCCGCGCCCCTACGAAACCTAAAACAGAAGCGCGAGATTCCAGAGCTTGCTCGCGGGGGATTTGGAGATGTGGCGCACCGACCGATCGTCGGATGCCGGCGGGGACGCCGGCGCTACTTTAGTTTGTCGTGGAGGAAAGTGCGGACTACTGTGGCTACGTCGGCGTGCTCGGCGTCTACCGCGTAGTTCAACTTCTGCATTTCGGCGTCGGAGATTTTGCCGGCTAGCTCGATGAGCGCGGCGCGGACTTCGGGATGTTGTTCGAGGGTCTCGTGTCTCACGACGGGGACGGCTTCGTAGGGCGGGAAATAGTGCTTGTCATCTTGGAGAATGGTGAGATCGCGGGCGGCTAGAATTCCGTCGGTGGAATTTCCGGCGACTATGTCTACCTGCTTTTCGAGAAGCGAGCGGTACATCAGTCCCAAATCCATCACTCTCGGCGGGGCGGCGAAATGCAGGTTATATGTGGCTGCGAGGCCGGGGTAGCCGTCGGGGCGCGAGGTGAATTCGTAACCGAATCCGGCGCGCCATTGACCGGCGTGCGGGGCTGCTTCGGAGAGCGTGTGAATTCCAAGCGCGCGGGCGTCTTCGCCGCGAATCACCATTGCGAATGTGTTGTTGAAGCCGAGCGGCGGCAGGACTTCGAGATTGAAGCGGCGGGCGTATTCCTCGCGAACTTCTTCGCGCACCATGAACGGGTTGGTGACGACCGGCTGCTTCAGGATCGCGGTCAGTGCGGTGCCGGTGTATTCGACGTAGGTGTCGATGCGTCCGGCGAGCAGGGCTTGCTGGCAGATGTAGGTGCCGACGAGATAGAGGCGGCGGACGACGTGAAGATGAGTGCGAGCTTCGAGATGCTGGGCCAGCAGTTCGCCGAGAATGGCCTGCTCGGTGAAATTTTTCGAGCCGATGACGATTGTGTCGCGGCGAGCGGGGCCGCACGAAAACAGGGCCATCGCCGCACACAGAAAAACGGCAATGCATCGCGTCCTTTTCATGGGCATAAAAATGAGTTCTTCATCGCGCGAAACGGAAGCGGCGCTCGAGAAGGCCGAGCAGGAAATCCGCGGCGAGTGCGAGAAGGGCCGCGGGAATGGCGCCGGCGAGAATCAATTGATTATTGACCATGGCGAGGCCGCGAAAAATGAATTCGCCGAGGCCGCCTGCGCCTACTGCAGCGGCGACTGTGGCGATGGCGATCGTCAACACAGCGGCGACGCGGATGCCCGCGAGAAGATAGGAAAAGGCGAGCGGCAGCTCGACCTTGATGAGAATTTGCGCGTCGGTCATGCCCATGGCGCGGGCGGCTTCGCGGACGCTGGGGTCGACGCCTTCGATGCCTGTTGCCGTGTTGCGAATTATGGGCAGAAGCGCATAGAGAGCGAGAGCCGCGATCGCGAGGCGCTCGGCGCGATCGCCGAGCCAGGGTACCGGCAACAGAAATCCGAGAAGCGCGAGGCTGGGAATCGTTTCGGCGATATTCGCGATGCCGAGGATTGGCTTTTCGAGCCATTTGCGGCGCGTGACGAGAATTCCTGCCGGCACGCCGACGAGTACGGCGATCAACATCGCGGCGCCTACCAGGGCGAGATGCTCGAGGGTGGCGGAGAGAATTTGATCGCGATTGTGCAAGAAAAATTGCCAGAAGCTCATTGGTCTCCTTCTTTCTTCGCCCTTGTCGATAGTGAATTCATCTCATAAATAAGTCAGGCCAGTGAGCAGAGTTTCTTCAAGGGCCAAAAACTGTGCGCGAGAACTGGAAAAACAAAACCTCAGCGGCTAAAGCCGTTTTGATATCGCGGCATTTGCGGCACGACTGAAGTCGTGCCCTGACAAAACTTCTACGTTCCCACACAGACTCTAGAGCCGTTGAGTCAGCTGCGAAATGCGGCCATGTAGGCGGCTGCGAGCGGTTCGTTTGCGCGCTGGAATTCATCGGGCGTGTAGAGGCCCATCAGCTTGCCGCTTTCGAG
>DAITPO010000108.1:4494-11856 GCA_036833535.1 Candidatus Acidiferrales bacterium
TTGCGCGCTGGAATTCATCGGGCGTGTAGAGGCCCATCAGCTTGCCGCTTTCGAGTAACGCGATGCGCGAGCCGAGTAGCAGGGCTTCGCGGACATCGTGCGTTACGAAGACAATCGTTTTGCGCAGGCGCTTTTGTAACGCGGCGAATTCTTTTTGCATGTCGTTGCGCGTTAGCGGATCGAGCGCACCGAAAGGCTCGTCCATTAAGAGAAATGGAGGATCGGCGGCTAGCGCGCGGGCTACTCCTACGCGCTGGCGCTGGCCGCCGGAGAGCTCGTGGGGATAGCGGCGGGCGAATTGGGCGGCGTCGAGGCCGGCGAGATGCAGCAGTTCGGCTACGCGGGCGCGGACGCGCTCTTCGGGCCACTTTTCGAGATGCGGGACGACGGCGACATTTCGTTCCACCGTGTAATGCGGGAACAGGCCCGCGTCCTGGATAACGTAGCCGATGCGGCGGCGCAAATCGACCGGGTTCCAATCGATTGTGGCGCGCCCTTCGACCATCACTTTGCCGCTTGTGGGCTCGAGCAGGCGATTGATCAGGCGCAGGGCCGTCGTTTTGCCGGAGCCGCTACGGCCGAGAAGCACGAGGGTCTCTCCGGATTGAATTTGCAGGCTGAGCGTTTCGAGGATGGCCTGGCCCGTCGGCGCGGAGAACTGCACGTCGCGAAATTCAATGGCGACACCGTCTGGGCTCGCGGCAGTCATCGCGGCGAGGCTAACAATCCGGCGCGAAGCGTGTCAAATTTCTGTCATGTGCTTGACCCGGCACACATTTGGTCTTATATCTTGCGTCCATAAATGCCCAACGAGAAACTAATCACACCTCGCGATGCAGCTCAGATTCTTGGGATCAGTTATCCCACGCTCAAGCAGTGGATTTACAAAGGCAAGCTGAAGACGGTGAAGACTGCCGGAGGGCATCATCGCGTTCCCGAGAGCGAGTTGGACCGCTATCTCAGCCGCATCACGGAGAAAGCGCCGGTGCCGGAGAGGCGCTCGGGTTTCCGGCGCATCAGCGGAAGAAATCAGCTGGTGGGGCGCGTGGTGGAGATCAAGATGGAAGGATTGATCGCGCAGGTGCGGATTTCCATCGGCGGGCAGCACATTACTTCGATCATTACGTCGGATGCAGTGCGCGAAATGCGGCTAAAGAAGGGCGAAACCATCGCGGCGCTGGTTAAATCTACCGAGGTTATGCTCATCCGCGTCTAGGCCGCGACCCACCCGCGAGGATCCGCGACGCTTAATCCCATCGTGCTCATCGACACCTATTTGCCCAAGTATGACGAGCGCTCCTATCACGAGGCGCGCGTGAAGGCCGATCGAGTGACGGCGTTTGCGGCGCTTCGGGCGCTTGATCTCGAGAAATCGTCGATCGTTCGCATGCTATTCGCTCTTCGATCTCTTCCGTCGCGGTTTCGCGTTCAGGATCGGGCGGTGAAATCGCCGCGGGTGGCGCGTTCGTTCGTCGAGTCGATGGTCGAACTCGGCTGGGTGATACTGGAGGAGGCGCCGGGGCAGGAACTTGTCGCCGGCACAGTCACGCAGCCGTGGGAGGCGACGGTCAGGTTTCGAGGTCTCTCGCCCGCTGAGTTTGTGGCGTTTGGAGAGCCGGGATTTACGAAGATTGTTTGGAATATCGCGGCGCGCGAGGGCGACGGCGGAGCGATTATCAGCACGGAGACGCGGGTGCTGGCGACTAGCCCGGGAGCGCGGCGGAGGTTTCGCCGCTATTGGCTCGTGGTGCGTCCCGGCGTCAAATTGATCCGGCGCATTGCGCTTGGCAAGGTGCGTCGCGAGCTGCGCCGGGCGCAAAAACGGCATCGCGCGTGATTCGACGCTGCATCTGACAGGCGCGCGCCTTCACTGAGAGTTTCTCGCATCCCATTTCATCCGGCGGCGTGGTAGTGTTTGCCGTTTATGGCCGCCGATTCCCGCGACGAAAAATCCGCCAGCCGAGCCGCTGAGACGCCGCATCGAAGCTGGCTTTGGAACAAGGATCTCGCGCCGATTCCTCTCGAGCGGCGGACCTGGGGGACTTACAACTACGCGGCGTTGTGGGTGGCGATGAGCGTCAACATTCCGACTTACATGCTGGCGAGCGGGATGATTGCCGGCGGGATGAATTGGAAGCAGGCTATCTTTACTGTTTTTCTCGGCAATGTGATCGTGTTGATTCCGATGCTTTTGAATGCACATGCCGGTGCGCGCTATGGAATTCCGTTCCCGGTGTTTGCGCGCTCGTCGTTCGGCGTGCTTGGCGCGAATATTCCGGCGGTCTTGCGGGCGCTGGTGGCTTGCGGATGGTTCGGGATTCAGACTTGGATTGGGGGCGAGGCGATCAATACGTTGCTGGCGGCGCTGATGCCGACGTGGAATCATCCGTGGTTGTGCTTTTTTCTTTTCTGGCTGTTGAATCTCGCCGTGATCTTGCGCGGCATCGATACGATTCGCTCGCTGCAGGGGATCGCGGCGCCGGTTCTGCTGATCCTCGGGCTGGCGATGCTCGCGTGGGCTTACCAGAAGGCCGGCGGATTCGGGCCGATGCTTTCTACGCCTTCGAAATTTCATACGTTCGGCGAGTTTTTCGCGTTTTTCATTCCTTCGCTGACGGGCGTGGTCGCCTTTTGGGCTACTGTGGCGCTGAATATTCCTGATTTCACGCGCTATGCCAAGGGGCAGCGCGAGCAGGTGCTCGGCCAGGCGCTCGGGCTGCCCACGACGATGACGCTTTATTCCTTCATCGGCGTGGCCGTGACTTCGGCGACGGTGGTCGTATTCGGCGCGGCGATTTGGGATCCGGTTGTGGTTCTCAGCCGGCTTGGGAATCCCATTGCCGTGGTGGTGGCCATGATTGCGCTGCTCATCGCTACGCTGAATGTGAATGTGGCCGCGAATGTCGTTTCGCCCGCGAACGATTTCTCGAATCTTTATCCGCGGCGGATCAGCTTCAAGATGGGGGGCGTCATTACTTGCCTGTTGGGCATAGCGATGCAGCCTTGGAAATTAATGTCGAACTACGGGAGTTATATCGTCGGTTGGCTGGTGGGATATTCGAGTTTCCTCGGGCCGATCGCGGGCGTAATGATCGCCGATTATTACGTCGTGCGGAAAAAGATCATCCTCACGGAAGATCTGTATGACCGTCACACCTTTTACGAATTCACTGGCGGATTCAATTGGAAGGCGATTGGCGCGCTGGCGGCGGGAATCGTTGTGGCGCTGGCGGGGCTTGAAGTCAAGGCGCTGAGTATCCTTTATCACTATGCGTGGTTCGTTGGGTTCGGCGTGTCGTTCGTCTTGTATCTCGCGTTGATGCGACCTTCGTCTGCTCACCACAAATAGCAGGAAAGATTTGCTAGCTGCGATCGAGAAATTTCTGGATGCGGCGCAGCACGTTGAACAGCATCGACGGCGTTAGCTTGCCGGTGAAAGTATTTTGCTGGCTGGGATGGTAGGAGAGAAATAGCTTCGGCAGATTTTCCGGGAATTCATAGATAGCGCCGTGGCGGAACGGGTAGGCGGCGAAAGTTTGAATGATGCCGCGATGTTTGAGCAGCGCGAGATAGGATTTCATGGCGATTCCTCCGAGCGCCAGGATTGCGCGGGGCTGCAGGAGGCCTAATTCGGATTCGAAATACGGGCGGCAATTTTGCAGCTCGGTTGGAAGCGGCTTGTTTGCCGGTGGGGCGCAACGCAGCGTGGCGCCGATGTAAGCGTTGCGTAATTCGAGGCCGTCGCCACGCTTGATGGACTTCGGCTGGCTGGCGAATCCTGCGCGGTAGAGTGCTTTGTAGAGAAAATCGCCGGAGCGATCCCCGGTGAACATGCGGCCGGTGCGATTTGCGCCGTGGGCTGCTGGGGCGAGGCCTAGGATATAGAGTCCGGCGCGAGGATCGCCGAAACCTGGGACTGGCTTGCCCCAATAGTCCCACGCACCGAAAGCGCGGCGCTTTTCGCGGGCGACTTTTTCGCGGAATTTGACGAGGCGCGGGCATTTCCGGCAAGTGATGATCTGCGCGTTTAGAACTTCGAGTGATTGGTATGCCATCGAGGCGCCTTACAGCTAGGTGCTCTTTCCGTTCGTGCAGCAGTTCGATAGTCTAACGGATTACGGAACCTTTGCGTCCGGACGGGAATCTATTATGGACGGGGTCCGGAGTGAAAGCGTGACGATGGCGAATGCCGGCGAAAAAATTCTGATTTTGGATACGCAAGAGGACTCGAGCCAGAGCCTGGTCGAGATCTTTCGCTCTGCGGGATACGACGTCGAGGCGCTGCCGCCTAGCGCCGAGGGCCTCGATCGGGCACGGCAATTGAATGCTGCGTTGCTGATTCTCGATCAGTGCCTTCCCGGAGTTCCCTGCCAAGAGATTCTGACGGAATGGAAGGGCGCGGCGGCGACGCGAGATGTGCGCGTGATTTTAATAGTTGCCGGCGGAGCGGCCGAGCGCGCTTTGGCGTTCGATCTCGGCGCGGATGACGCGGTGTCGCGGCCCATCGGCCCGCAGGAATTGCTGGCCCGAGTGCGAGCGCAGTTGCGCGCGAAGCGCGCTGCGGACGAACTGCGCCAGAAAGTGGCCATAGCGGTCGAAGGCCAGCAGATCGCGCATACGGCGTTCCAGGCGCTGGCGGTCACCGAGAAAATGACCAAGGATGCGTTTACGCTGGACCGTGCGCTGAAGATCGGAGTCTCGGCGGTTTTCATCATTGCCGCAGTGATGGCCGGAATTTTCTTTCTCTACTCCCACAGCGCGCAAAAGGCGCAGAAGCGCGCGAACGCAATCATCGCTCGCCTGGAAGACGGCCTGAAATCTCGACAAAATCTCGCTGCTGACGCGCAAAAGCTGCGCAGCCAATCACCCGCGCCATCGGCCGCGGCGCCGCAGCGCGATGAGCTGCAACAAAAAGCGGATCAGCTCAAGGCGCAGATGGCCACCGCCGACAAGCAGCAACTCAAAGACTTGCAGCAGCAACTCGCTGACACCAATGCGCGACTGAAGAAAGTCGAAGCCGAAGGCGGTTCCGCCGAAAGTATTATCGGCGCGAATGTCGCAAGCGTTTGCCTCTTGCACATTGCAGTCGGCTTCAACGAAAAGGCAAGCGGCAAGCGCTTGCGCTATGCCGGACTGAATCCGCAGGGCGAGCCGATTCAAGATAGCGATGGCGATCCGATTCTGACGCTCGAAGGACCTGGGCCGGAAGTGCGGCTCGATGTGTTCGGGACAGGATTTCTCGCGGGGACTAATGGACGAGTGATCACCAACCGGCACGTGGCGCAGCCGTGGTGGAAAGACGAGCAGATGAATGCGCTGATCAATGAAGGCTACCAGCCGGAAATTGCGGCGATCCGAAGTTATTTCCCCGGTTCGCCGCGCGCGTTTCACGCTGAGATCGAGAAAATTTCGGACAACGTGGATCTGGCAACCATGCGCGTCAATCTCGAGGGACTCGGCGTGCATGCGCTGACGTTCGACGATAAGGCCGCCGACGCGAAATCCGGGGAGTCGATCATACTGATGGGATACGCGGCAGGGCTCGCAGCGATTCTCGCGCGCACCGATGAGAAGACGGCGCAAGATATTACGACGAAGAGCGGCGGCGACGTATCGGCGATCCTCGATGAGCTGGCGCGGCGCAACCTCATTCGCCCGTTGATCACGCAGGGCCACGTGGGCGATGTCCTGCCCGACAAGATCGTGTTCGACGCGCAGACCACTGTGGGCGGTTCCGGCGGGCCGCTGCTGAATTCCAACGGCAAGGTCATCGGAATCACCTATGCGGCGCTGGAGGGATTCGGCGGCTCGAACTTCGGAATTCCCGCGCGCTTCACTGCGCCGCTACTGCAGTAGAGATCGCGGCCGGTGCGCGGCGAGCTTGTGTCGAGGCGAGATTTTCCACAGACGGCCTCAAATTGACATCGTTGCGACGCGCGACTAGCATAGTTGCAGCGATTTCACCTGCCAGTGCCGGGGAAAACCCGGATTGCTCATGAGCGACGGAAACAATTCAGGGAATATCCTATTGCGAATTCGCGATGCGCGGCGCGAAGCCGTGGAACACCGCAAGCGCGTGCTGCCGCTGGTGGCGCTGAAGATCGCGGCCGAGCAAAAGGCTTCGGCGGCGCGGGATTTTGCCGCGGCGCTTACGGCCAACCGCATCAACGTGATCGCCGAGCTGAAAAAAGCTTCGCCGTCGCGCGGATTGATACGCCAGGATTTTCATCCTGCGCAATTGGCTGCGGAGTTTGCGGGAGCCGGCGCGGCGGCGCTCTCCGTGCTGACCGAGGAGGAATTCTTTTCGGGCTCGCTGGTGGATCTCAAAGAGGCGCGCGTGGCCGTGTCAATTCCCGTTCTGCGCAAAGATTTCATCATCGATCCGTGGCAAGTGTGGGAAACGCGTGCAGCCTGTGCTGACTCGTTTTTGCTGATCGTGTCTTTGCTCGACCGAGGTTTGCTGACCGAGTTGCTGGAACTCGGGCGGCGCTTGAAAATGGAGCCGCTCGTCGAAGTACATTCGCCGGAAGAGCTTTCGCTCGCTCTGGAGTGCGGCGCCCGAATCATCGGCGTCAATAATCGCGATTTGACCAATTTCGAAGTGCGGCTGGAGACGGCGCTAGCGATGGCCGGGCAGATTCCGGAATCGTGTGTGGCTGTGGCTGAATCCGGAATTCGATCGAGCGAGGATCTCGAAAATCTTGCGCGCGCCGGATACGATGCGTTTTTAATCGGCGAGCATCTGATGAAGCAGGCTTCGCCTGGCGATGCGCTGCGCGGACTGCTAACCGGCGCGGTGGCGAAGCCCGCGGAATCGTGAGCGGCGGAGATGGTGCGCGTCAAAATTTGCGGGATCACCAATTGGACCGATGCGCGGCTGGCCGTCGATGCGGGCGCCGACGCGCTGGGCTTCAATTTCTATCGCGAGAGCCCGCGCTACATTGCGCCGGATGAAGCGCGAACGATTGCGACGCGGCTGCCGCGGCGCGTTGTTCTCGTGGGCGTATTCGTGAATGCTGCCACGGAGGACGTGCTGCGCGTGGCGCGAAACGTGGACTTGAATGCTCTACAACTGCATGGGGAGGAATCGCCAGCGGAGGTTGCGCGTTTGAGCGAATCGTATCCGGTTATAAAGGCGTTTCGCGTCGGGGGCGGCTACAAGGCGGGACGTCTCGCGCGCTACGGCGGCGCTAGCGCGTTTCTGCTCGACGGCTTCGATCGGAAGCGGCGGGGCGGCACGGGCAAGACATTCAATTGGAGCGTGGCAAAGGCGGCGAAGAAATACGGCGCGATCATCGTCGCGGGGGGCTTGAATCCTGAGAATGTGGCGCGCGCGATTCGCGAGGCGCAGCCTTTCGGTGT
>DAITPO010000109.1:0-1382 GCA_036833535.1 Candidatus Acidiferrales bacterium
CCGGCGCTACCAACGCATCTCCGTCCTCGCGCTTTCGCCTGAAATTTCCATTTGCGGACACGATTGCGATACACTCCCGCGCTGTAATATCCCGCGAGTCCGTGCGTATTAGACGGCAGCGATCAATCCTCTCGTCCCGGAAGGAGCACGACAATGACTACGCCTCCCAGCGCCATCGAAAGCGGCGCACCGCAGCCCGCGCGCATAGGCGATTTCGCGCGGCTCACTGGCGTGCTGTTCAGTCCCAAGGCGACATATGAGGACATCGCCGCAAAGCCCAGCTGGGCGCTGCCGCTGGTCATCATCGTAGTGCTCTCGGTCGTTGTCGTCGCCGTGTTCGGCCAGCGCGTCGGATGGCGCGGCTTGGTTGAGAAGAAAATTGCGGAGAGCTCGCGGACCGCGGACATGCCTGCAGATCAAAAGGCCGAAGCCGTGGAGCGCGGAGCAAAATTCGCGCCCATCGTCGCGTACGTCAGCACTGTCGTAGCGGTTCCCGTCGCGGCGCTGCTCGTGACGGCGGTGCTGATGGGAGTTTTTAATCTCGTCGCGGGGGCGCGCGTGAGTTTCCTCCAATCTTTAGGAATCGTGACCTACTCGTGGACTCCGGCGATTATTGGCGCGGTCATTGGATTGATACTGCTGTTTGTGAAAGCGCCGGATACGATCAATATCGAAAATCTCGTCGCCGACAATGTGGGCGCGTTCCTTTCGGGCGATTCTCCGCGCTGGCTGATGACGCTGGGGACCTCGCTGAATCTCTTCGTATTCTGGACCATCGCGCTGATGGGCATCGGTTACTCGGCGGCGAGTCCCAAGAAAATCTCCATTGGCAAGGGAATCGCCATCGTCGTCATCTGCTGGGCGCTGTTCACCCTCGCCAAAGTCGGCTGGGTCGGCGCATTTTCGTGATGCAGCCGCGCTCCTGATACAATTCGCCGGATGGGATTTCACTTCGAAGTTTTGAAGACTGACCCGACCGGCGCGCGCCTGGGCCGTTTGACGACGCCGCACGGCGTGATCGAAACGCCGGCGTTCATGCCGGTCGGCACGGCGGCCACCGTTAAGGGCCTTACGCAACAGGCGCTTGAAGAACTCGGCGCCGAGATTATCCTCGCCAACACCTATCATCTATATCTTCGCCCCGGCCACGAACTGATTCGCCAGCTTGGCGGGCTTCATGCTTTCATGTCCTGGCCGCATCCAATCCTCACCGATTCGGGCGGCTTTCAGGTTTTCAGCCTGGCGGAATTACGCAAGGTGACTGACGAAGGCGTGCGCTTCCGCTCGCATCTCGATGGCTCCGAACATTTCCTGTCGCCGGAACTTGCTCTCGATATTCAAATGGCGCTCGGCGCGGACATCATCATGGTCCTCGACGAATG
>DAITPO010000109.1:1482-11741 GCA_036833535.1 Candidatus Acidiferrales bacterium
GTCCACTTTTACCTTGACACCATGCGCAAAATTCGGGAGGCTATCAAGTTTGGGAATCTCCCAAGATTCCGCGCTGACCTCCAGGCACGCCTCGAACACAGGCATTCCGAGATGGGCGTATAGAGGCGGGAACGTGCCGTAAGGGTTTTGTGGGTCCCGGATTTAGCGGGGGCTTTTTCTCGGGCGGAAAGTCGCGGCGGAACGGCGTCGCCAGGATCGTGGAAATCACGTGATGCAAGAACCCAGCATAGCGTTTGCTCTCTTCGCTCAGGGCTCGCCGAGCGGTTTGGTGACCTTCATCCCGCTCATCCTGATCATGCTGATTTTTTATTTCCTGCTGATTCTTCCCGCGCAGCGCCGGCAGAAGAAAACCACGCAGATGCTGCAGACGCTCAAGAACGGCGACAAGGTGATCACCAACGGCGGCATTTTCGGCACCATCGTGGGCCTCGAGGACGACACGGTGCAACTGCGCATCGCGGATCAGGTGAAAATCAAGCTCTCGCGCAGCGCCATCGTCGGACTCCAACAAGAAGCGGCAAAGGAGAGTTAAGCTCCGCGCATGAATTCCCAGCTCAAGTGGAAATTCATTTTTATCGCCATCGTCATCATTGGCTGTATCTATGGCCTGATCGCCCTGCCGGATTTCCCGACTTCGGCGGCCGCCGTGAGGGATAATTTTGCGAGTCGCATCAAGCTGGGCCTCGACCTGAAAGGCGGCAGCCACCTCGTGCTGCAGGTTCAAATTGATGAGGCCATCGGCTTCAAATGCGATCAAGCCGTCGATCTGCTCACCAAGCAGGTCCGCGATAAAAATATCGTGGTCGGTGAAATCCGTCGCGTGGATAGCCAGCACATCCTGGTGCGCGAGGTGGCGCCGGCTTCCGCCAGCGCCTTCAACGATCTGATCAGCAATCAGTTTCAGGCGGATTGGAATCTGGCGCCGGCGGCCGGCGAAACCTCCGGCTATTTGCTGACCATGAAGCCTTCCATGGTTTCAGACTTGCGCAAGAATGTCATGGACCAGTCGCTCGAAACCATCGAGCGCCGCATCAATGCTCTGGGTCTCACCGAGCCCACCATCGCTTTCACCGGCCGCTCCGACGATGAAATTCTCGTGCAACTTCCCGGCGAAGGAGATCCGACGCGCGCCAAAGCCGTGATCCAAGCCGGCGGCCAACTCGAACTGCGCGGCGTGGACGACGATCAGACTTATCCTTCCGAAGCGGCAGGGCTGGCCTCCCACGGCGGCGTTCTTCCGCCCGGCACGGAATTTCTTCCGGGCAAGTCGGAGGCGCAGAACGCCCAAGCCGGCGCGCAAGTCTGGTATCTGGTCGATCGCCTGCCGATCGTCACCGGCCAGGATTTGCGCAATGCGAATCCGACGCCGAGCACCGAATATCCCGGCCAGTTTCAAGTCAATTTCACGATCTCAACGGCTGCCGCCTCGCGTTTCGGTCCTTTCACCGAATCGCACATCGGCAAGCGCATGGCCATCGTTCTCGACCATCAAGTGCAATCCGCGCCGGTCATCAAAGGCCGCATCGAAGACTCCGGCTTGATCGAAGGAAATTTCTCTCAAGATTCAGCGAAGGATTTAGCGCTGGTTCTACGAGCGGGCGCGCTGCCAGCTTCGATCAAATATGAAGAAGAGCGCACCGTCGGTCCGTCGCTCGGCGCCGATTCCATCCGTGAGGGCGTGCGCGCCTCCATCGGCAGCCTGATCGTGGTGATGATTTTTCTCCTGGTGTACTACCGGCTGAGCGGCATCAATGCCATCGTCGCACTGGGCTTGAACCTTGTCATCCTGATCGCCTTCATGGCCTATTCCGGCGCAGTGCTGACGCTGCCGGGCATTGCCGGTGTCGTTCTCACGATAGGTATGGGCGTGGATTCCAACGTGCTCGTCTTCGAGCGCATCCGTGAGGAATTACGCAGCGGCAAGGCCAACGCCTCGGCTGTTTCAGTCGGGTTCGATCGAGCCTTCCTGACCATCATTGACACGCACATCACCACACTCGTATCCGCCGCGTTTCTGTTCCTGTTTGGAACCGGCCCGGTCAAGGGATTCGCGGTCACCTTGGTGATAGGTCTACTGGCCAACCTGTTTACATCAATCTATGTATCCAGGGCGATTTTCGACTGGCATTTGTCGCGCATGAACCAGCAGGCAGAATTGAGCATATAAACTGGCTCGGCCTCGCAAGCTAGTGAGGCCTTTGCACTTAAGACGCAGGACGCTGTCGAATCCGGCTCCTTCGCCGGGAACCCTTCGGGGCTAGACGGTGTCTAATTCAAAGCGGGATTGGACTCGGGAATGGAATTCTTCCGTGGCGTGAACATCGACTGGATGGGGAAGGCGAAGTACTTCGTCGCCTTGTCGCTCACCCTTCTGGCTATCGGTGCGATTTCAATTATCCGGCAAGGCGGGCTGCGCTACGGGATCGACTTCCGCGGCGGGACATTGGTTTATGTCCGTTTCGCCGGCGCGCCGCCTCTCGATCAGCTGCGCAATGGCCTAGCTGCCGCGGGGTTGACGAATAGCACCCTTCAGCAGATTAGCGGCGAACTCGGCAACGCCGGAGCGAGCCACGACGTGGTCATCGGTCTCGAACAACACGGCCAGGACGAAGCCCAATCGCTCGACGCCGGCAAGCAGGCGATTCTCGGCGTGCTGCAAAAAATGTACGGTCAACAAGACACCAAGCCCGACTTCAATTCTGAGACGCCGTCGTCGCTGGCAAGTTTTCTCACTCAGAAAGATCCGCTCAGCCTGGGCACCACTGCTGGCGACCGCTATACGAAACTCGCGCAAGCCCTCGCCGATGCGCGCGACAAAGATCATGGCGGCATCGTCACCAACTTCGACGATTTGAAAAATGTTTCCGGCGTGAATCCCGCGACGGTTTCCAATCTGAAAGATTCCTTCTCACTCGGCAACTTCGCCATTCGCAATGTCGAGATCGTCGGCCCCAAAGTCGGCGCCCAGCTCCGCCGTCAGGCGATTTTCGCTACCCTCTATGCGCTGGCAGGCATGTTGATATATATTGCCTTCCGATTTGAGTGGGTGTTCGGCGCGGCCGCCGTGATCGCCGTGTTTCACGATGTGCTGATCACACTCGGCTTGTTCTCGCTGTTTCACTATGAAATTTCGCTGACGGTGATTGCGGCTTTGCTGACACTGGTCGGATATTCGATGAACGACACGATCGTGATCTTTGACCGCGTGCGCGAAAACACGCGCCTGATGCGCCGCGAGCCGCTGCCCGATATCGTGAATCGCTCCATCAATCAAACTCTTTCGCGCACTATCCTGACGAGCGGCCTGACCTTTCTCACGGTGCTGGTCCTCTACTTGATGGGCGGGCAAGTTTTGCGCAGCTTCTCTTTTGCTATGGTGGTGGGAGTTGTGATAGGAACATACTCCAGTTTCGGCATTGCAGCCCCCATCGTCGTAGTTTGGAACAAGTTTAGGGGTCAGAGAACCGCTGTACGCGCTGGATCCGCAGCCTAAGCGCGCAGCGGTTGCATGGGAGGCATAAAAGATGTTCGATGACTTGGTCGAATCAAGCGTCGTAAGGAAAAAGACGAATAAGGGCTGGTCGGTGATCCTCTCGGGGATCGTTCAGGCCGGCATCGTAGTGATCTTCGTCTTGATTCCGCTGATTTACACGGAGGCGCTGCCGAAGCAGTTGCTCACGACATTTCTCGTGGCGCCCGCGCCGCCTCCACCACCACCGCCACCGGCGGCTGCGGTGCAGCGCATCGTGAAGCCTGTTGCCCGCCTGATTCAGGCCGGCAAGATGATGGCGCCGACCGTCATCCCGAAAAAAGTTGAGATGATCAAGGAAGAAGAGATGCCTCCCGACGTTGGCGCGGTAGGCGTCGTCGGCGGCGTCCCCGGCGGAATCGCCGGCGGCTCGGCGGGCGGCGTTCTCGGTGGAATTATCGGCGGTTCGGGTGGCGGCATGCCGCCTCCGCCGAAGCCGACCCAGCAGCGCGTCCGCGTCGGCGGCAACGTGCAACAGGCCAAGATGATCCGTCAGATTCAGCCTGTTTATCCGCAAATTGCCAAGACGGCTCACGTCCAGGGCACGGTAATTCTCCACGCCATCATCGCCAAGGACGGCACCGTTCAGGAACTCCAATACATCTCCGGCCCCGCGTTGCTGATGCGCTCGGCGATGGATGCCGTTCGCCAGTGGAAATATCAGCCGACGCTTCTCAATGGCGAGCCGGTGGAAGTGGACACAACGATTTCCGTGGTCTTTACTCTTAGCGGTTAGGACCGGCGGTACGGCTCCGGCTTGCCGGAGAGCGTGACAGGTGCAGGCAGGGCAGGGCTTGGGTAGCCGGCAGAATCTCGCTGGCAATATTCTGACTCCGAACGAAATCGAGGAGGGGTAAATCTTATGTTCGTGAATAGTCTATGGGCCAGCTTTCTGATGTTGCAAGGCGCCAGCGGAGACGTCGGCTGGGACCTCGTCACCATGTGGCACAACATGGGAATTCCGGCGAAGACCGTCGTCGTGCTTCTCTTTGTCATGTCTGCCTGGTCGGTCGGCATCATGATTGACCGCGCGCTCATGTTCAGCGCCGCCCGCAAGCAATCGCGCGTATTCGTACAGCAGGTCGCGGGCGCGCTCAAGGACAACAAGCTCGACGAAGCTATCTCCATCGCCGAGCGCAATAAGAAGTCCCACATCGCCAAGGTCGTCGCCACCGGGCTCTCCGAGTTCCAGGCGGCTTCCGCGCAGGTCAGCGATGAAGAGGTCATTGAAGCGGCCAGGCGCGGTCTCGAGCGCTCCGTCGCCATCGTCCACGCCGAAATGAAGCGCGGCCTTTCCGGCCTCGCCACCATCGGCTCGACGGCTCCGTTCGTCGGCCTCTTCGGCACCGTGGTCGGCATCATCAACGCCTTCAAGGGCATCGCCAATAGCAAAGCGACCGGCCTCTCGGCCGTCGCCGGCGGTATTTCCGAAGCCCTGGTCACCACCGCTCTCGGCTTGCTCGTCGCCGTGCCCGCGGTGTGGACCTTCAACTATTTCACCAACAAGGTGGAAGCCTTCGACGTCGAGATGGACAACTCCTCGATGGAGCTGATCAACTACTTCATCACGCGCCGGGGCGGAAAGAAGTAAGCTCATGGCTTACAAGCCGAAAGCGCCTCCAGTGATGTCCACGCCGAACGTCATCCCCATGGCGGACATCATGCTCGTCCTGCTGATCATCTTCATGGTGGTCACGCCCATGTTGCAGAAGGGCGTCTCCGTGGACATGGCCAAGGTCGAGAACCAGCAAGACATGCAGGCGGCGGATCGGGACGATGCTGTCCTCCTTGCCGTCACTCGTGATGGCAACTACTTCCTCGGCACCACCCAGGTCAGCCTTGCTGACATCACCAACAAAGTGAAGGACCTCCTGGCCAATCGCCTCGACAAGACTGTTTTCGTCAAGAGCGATGCGCGCGCTAAGTACGGCACCGTAGTCAAGGCCGTGGACGAGGTCCGCTCGGCAGGCGTGGACAACCTCGGTCTGCTGACTGAGAAGCTCGACACCGGCAAAAAGGCGCCTCCTCCGCCTCCGGGTCAATAAGCTTCCAGCGCTTAGTTCTAGTCAAGGAGTTCGAATATGGGAATGGCAGTTGGCGGAAGCAAAGGCGTTGTCTCCGACATGAACGTCGTGCCGTTGATCGATATTCTTCTGGTGCTCATCATTATTTTCATGGTGATCACGCCCACGACGCCCCACGGTCTCGACGCTCTCGTCCCGCAGCCGGCGCCTCCAAACGCGCACGAAGACCCCGCTCTGCTCGCCAAGACTATCGTGGTGGTGGTCCAGGCGAATGGCAAGGTCATGATCAACCAGGACGAATCCTCCTGGGATCAACTCGGCCCGCGTCTCGAGGATATTTTCAAGCAGCGCGCCGAAAAGGTCGCCTTCGTCAAGGGCGATGACAACGTAAATTTCGCCGATGTAGCCCGCGCCATCGACATCATGCGCGGCTCCGGCATCGACAAAGTCGGCCTCATAACCGCCAAAGTCGAAGCCGGTCAGTAGCGTAACGTTTTCGCTCGTCCTTCGGGGTTCCACACGTCGCGTCGCGGCCTGATCGAAACGAGCGGGCCGCTCGCCGGAACGGGGGGCATCTAGATTCCGGCCGAGAACAATCAAGGAGATACTGGAATGGAGCGCAAGCCCCGCAGTCACTTCCTGCTCGTCCTGGTTCTTGCCTGCCTGGCTGTCGCGCCGGGCTGTGACAAGCTCAAGGCTCGCGACCTGCTCAACAAGGGCGTTCAGGCCTATAAGGGCGGCCAGTACGATACCGCCATCGAAGATTTCAAGCAGTCCAAGGCTCTCGATCCGAGCCTTTTGAACGCTCGCCTTTACCTGGCGACCGCCTACTCCTCCCAGTACATTCCCGGAGCTCCGTCCGAGGAAAACGTCCGCATGGGAGAGCAGGCCATCAGTGAATACAAGGAAGTCCTGGCCACGGATCCCAACAATCTCTCCGCCATCGACGGCATCGGCGCGATTCTCTACAACATGGGCGGCACCCCCTTCGATCCCAAGAAGTTCGAGGAATCGAAGCAGTACCACCTGAAACATATCCAGATTAAGGCCGACGATCCGGAGTCCTACTACTGGATCGGCGTCATCGACTGGTCGCTGGCCTATCGCGCCAATAAGGACTTGCGCGCCGACTACAATAACAAGGGCAAAAAGCCCGTTCGAGATACTGATCCGTTGCCTCCGGCACTGGCGACCGACTTTCGCGCCAAGCAAGGCGCCATCGTGGATGAGGGCATCCAGAATCTCGAGCACGCGATCCAGATTAAGTCCGACTACGACGACGCCATGGCCTATCTCAACCTTCTCTACCGCCAAAAAGCCGATATGGAAACCGACGCGAAGGTGCGTGATGAAGATGTGAAGACCGCCGACGATCTCGTCGACAAAGTCAAAGCTATCAAGCAGAAGAAGATGGAGGCTCCTCAGCCGTCCTCCTGAGCTGTTCCTGGAATCGCAATGGCCGGCTGCACCGACAGGTTCAGCCGGCTTTTCTTTTGGGTTCAGGTTTTGTAGGGAGGGTCTTTAGCCCTCCCTTATACGGTCACGCTCTTAGGTCGCGCGTTCCACGCCGGTCGCGCACCGACGGATCAGACAGGGGGAGCGCAGAAGCGATCAAGTAGCTTGGCGCGCGGTAATTCCGAAATCGCTCACCCGGGAAAACGTGTCCAAACGCTTTCGTTTGGCGCTGATTTGTGGCAAAACGGGCGACAATGGCGCGTTGCTTGGAATTCCAAGCACGCTGGCAGGACACACAGATAGCCGTTAGCTTGCGGTTGTGCTTTTTTTCGCCCGTTATTCTTGGGATGCTTGCTTCGCGGCGTCGCCGGACTTGCCGTCCGTGCTGCCCGCGGGGCCGACAGCAGAAAGAATTCGTCGCAGGAATAGGGAAATGATGATCAATCCAGCGCCAACAATTACCAGTGTGTGAGTCTCGGGAAGGGCGGTGAGTGATGTTATGATTGCATGCACGTACTGGAGCACCGCAAGTACCGTACCAAAACACGGTTTCTGCAAACGCCCCATTTTCAGCAACTTGCATTGGTTTGGTGTTAGTACCGCTCGGAAATTAGGAAAGCTGATGGGTTTCGATGGAATTTCGCTTCCCAATTTTCCCAAATTGAGACGCGCCACTTCGCATCGTGTGACGCAAAATGCGAGCGCAAGAGTGCGACCAGCGCGATTCCAAGCGTTCGCCGCTCCATCGTTCGCGCGCTTTCTCTGAAATTCTGGATTTTTATTACGGAGAAGTTACGATACGCGTGAGAAATCGGGAAGAATATTTGGCCACATTCTCCATTGAGAACTTCGGATGCCGCGCGACGCAGGCTGACGCCGCGGGCATCGAGCGCCAACTTCGCTCGAGCGGCCTTGTGCGTGTCGCCGAGCATCGCGACGCCGAAATCGTCGTGTTGAATACTTGCACTGTAACCACCGCCGCCGACGCCCAGGCGCGCGACGCCATCCGCCACGTCCACGCCGCTAATCCCGGAGCGCGCATTCTAGTCTCCGGGTGCTATGCGCAGCGCGCACCGGAAGAACTTGCGATGCTCGCGGGCGTTGAATGGGTCGTCGGAAACTCCCATCTCGCCGAAATCCCTGGAATTCTGAGCGCGCTCATTCAAAATCCGGCCGCCGCGTCCCTATCGGACACCTCGAGCCTGATTCCGGTCGCCGCGCTTTCGGCTGGCGAGATGTCGCTCGCGCGCGGCCCTGCGAAGATCCTCACCTCTGACATCTTCGCGCAATCTGGCGTGCTAACAGGCCCGGCCTCCGGCGAAGACGGCGAGCACACACGCCCCACGCTCAAAATCCAGGACGGCTGCAACCACCGCTGCTCCTACTGCGTGATCCCTTTCGTTCGGGGCTATAGCCGCAGCTTGGCGCCCGACCAGGTCGTCGAGGAAGTTCGCTCCCTTATTTCCGCCGGCGCTCGTGAAATTGTTCTAAGCGGAATAAATCTAGGCAGTTACGGCCGCGATGTCTCGCCCCGCACCTCGCTCCAATCCGTCCTCCACCGAATCCTCGACGAAACATCACTCGATCGCCTCCGCCTGAGCTCCATCGAGCCGATGGACGTCACCGAGGACCTTCTCAGATTCATAGCCGCACAGCCGCGCATCGCCCAGCATCTCCATATGCCGCTGCAGTCCGCCTCCAACCGCATCCTCCAAGCTATGCACCGCTGGTACCGCGCGGAGCATTACGAGCGACGCATCGAGCTAATCCGCGAATTCCTACCGGATGCCGCCATCGGCGCCGACGTGATAGTAGGTTTCCCGGATGAAACTAAGGGGGACTTCGCGGCCACTAGAGTCTTCCTCGAGCGCCTACCCTTCGCCTACCTGCATGTCTTCTCCTTCTCGCCCCGCCCGGGCACCGCCGCCGCAAATCTACCCAATCCGGTCGACCCAGCAGAAATCCGCGCCCGCGCCCGCCAACTCCGCGCCCTAAGCGCCGAGAAAGCCGCCGAGTTCCGGTCCGCCCAAACCGGCCGTCCGCACCGCGCGCTAACGCTTAATCGCCAAGGAACAGATTGGACCGAATCCCTAACAGGCAACTATCTGAAGGTAAAAATCCCAGGCCACCATGCAGCAAACCAATGGCACAACGCGGAGATTACAGCTGAGGGGTTAAGTAGCGCCGGCGTCTCCGCCGGCATCTGACGATCGAAGAAGTCTGCAAAGGGCGCGATGATCCGCGGAGCGTCATGTCAAAAACAAGCTGCTGACGGCGCATGGTAGTCCGCGCATGAGCTCTGCGATTGGCAAACTGGAGGTCGTAGGATGCCGGCGGGGACGCCAGCGCTATTCATACCTCAGCGCTTCCAGCGGATCGAGGGCTGCAGCGCGCCTTGCGGGAATCCAGCAGGCTAGGACCGCTACTCCCGCCAGCAGAATCGTGCTGCTGATAAACGTCAGCGGGTCGCTGGCGCGCACGCCTACCAGGAGGTTGCCCATTCCCCTCGTCAGCAGCCACGCGGCCGCGAGGCCGGCTGCGACGCCACCCAGGACCAGCCCCAAACCCTGACGAATCATCATCGCCAGGATTTCCTTGGGTCCCGCTCCCAGCGCCATGCGAATGCCAATTTCGCGCGTGCGCTGCGACGCCGCGAACGACACCACGCCATAAACTCCGACCACCGCCAGAATCGTCCCCAGGATTCCCATCATGGCGCCCAATTCCGCGCCGCGCCGGAAGATAAAGAACCCATTCGCCCCGCCCAGCGATTGCTTCATGGTTATCGCGCTGAAGATCGGCAGATCTGGCGCCAGATCGTGAATCTTCTGCTGCACCTCGGGAATCAGTGCCGCCGGGTCGCCCGCGCTTCGGATCTCCAGCACCCGAATCGAGCTGGAATCTTGCGCCATCGGAACGTAATAGGCGGGCATCGGAGATTCGCCGATGAAAATGTATTTACCCTTACCGGTTTCCCCGACCACCTGGATAAACGGACCAGCTTCTGCTACGGCGCTGAAACGCTTGCCGACGGGATCCTCATTCGGCCAGAACTTTTGCGCCATCGTCTCATTCACAATCGCCACCGACGGGGCATGTTCGTCATCGGCTTTCGTAAATGCGCGGCCGCGGAGAATCGGAGTCTTCATCGTCTCGAAGTAAGTCGGAGTAACGCGGTTGAACACCATCTGCGGAGCCTGGCTGCCCGGCGGCAAAGGATGCCCTTCGAC
>DAITPO010000110.1:0-6850 GCA_036833535.1 Candidatus Acidiferrales bacterium
TGCACGAAATGAGTGTCAATGTTCAGAGCGTCGTGAAGAACACGCAGATGCAGGCTTCCAGCGTCGCGGAAACTTCCGCTTCCATCGATCAGATGGTCACTTCCATTCAGCGCGTCGCCGACACCGCCAAAGTGTTACTCGACATCTGCTATCGCTCGCGCGAGGAAGTTCACACCGGCATCGTCACCATGGAGAAAGCCACCGACGGCCTCAATCGCACCAATTCGGCCATCCAGGCGTCTTCCCACATCATTGACGTTCTCGGCCAGCGCGCCGACGACATCGGCAAAATCATCGAAGTGATCGACGATCTCGCCGAGCAAACCAATCTACTCGCTCTCAACGCCGCCATCGAAGCCGCTCGCGCCGGCGAGCACGGCCTCGGCTTCGCGGTCGTCGCCGAAGAAGTCCGCAAGCTGGCAGAAAAATCCACGCAGTCCACCAAGGAGATTTCCGAGTTGATCGAGGGCATTCAGAAGGAAGCGCGCGAAGCCGTCGAAAACATGGAGAAGAGCACCTCCATGGTGCAGGAAGGGTTGCTCCTCGGCAGCGATCTCAGCACCGCGCTCGGAAAAATTTCCAACGTGGTCACCGAGGTTTACAAATTCGCCCAGGAAATCGGCGCTGCCACCACCGAACAATCCAATGGCTCCGCGCAAATCGCCAAAGCCACCACGCGCCTCACCGAAATCACCCAGGAAATCAATTCCTCGGTCGAAGAACAGGCTTCCGGCGCGCAAGCCGTGGTCCGCGCCATGGAAAGAATGCGCGAGTTGGTGCAGCAATCCACGTCCAGCTCCACGCAGCTTGCCGCCACCGCCGAGCAAATGTCGCGTCTCTCGAAGACGCTGCTCACCACCATGGGCCGCTTCGTTCTCGACAATGGTGCCGGCGCGCTGCGTTCCTCGGGTCACAGAGGCCACAACGGCGAATCCGCTCCGCACATCTCCGCCGAGCGTTACGCCGAGCTGGTGAATTCGTAGTCGCGGACACACGCAACCATGGCTAAAGACATTCAAATCGTCGGCTTCCGCATCGGCACCGAGACTTTCGGTTTGCCCATCGCGCTCGTTCGCGAAATCGTCCGCGTTCCGCAGATCACTCCCGTTCCCAACGCCCCCGATTTTGTCGAGGGCGTCATCAATCTGCGCGGAAGAATTATTTCCGTCATCGATCTGCGCAAGCGCTTCGGCGAAAAAGATATTCAGCCCAGCAAGAAGAATCGCATTGTCGTCGTCGAGTTCAGCCACCGCTCCGTCGGCCTGCTGGTCAATTCCGCGTCGGAAGTCCTGAAGATTCCGCCCTCGGAAATCGAAGCCCCCAATGATTTGTTTCAGGACGGTGAAGTGGACTACGTCACTGGCGTCGCCAAATTGAAAGGCCGACTGGTGATTCTCCTCGATCTCGAAAAAGTCATGCGGCGTTCCGAATTGCGGCGTCTCGAGGACGTCGCCGTATCCGCGGCCCTGCAGGAAAGTGAAGTAACCGCGCCACGGTAGCGGCGCAGACATTCTCGACGCACAGCGAGCACACATGTCCACACTCACCGCTCAAGTTCCTCTGACTGAAGCTGAACTCAAGCTGCTGCAAACCCTGATCTATCAGGAATGCGGCATGTACTTTGACGAGCGCCGCACGCACTTCCTCCGCGACCGCCTGCAGCGCCGCTTGAAAGCCTGCCAGCTCGATTCGTTTTACAGTTACTACCGCCTGCTCACCAGCCGCGAAGGCAAGCTAGAGCTCAACGCGCTTCTCGAAAATCTGACCGTCAACGAAACCAGTTTCTATCGCGTCCGCCCGCAGCTCGAACTTTTTCAGAAGCGCATTCTCGAAACTCTGCTGCACAAAAAGCAGGAGCGCCGCGACTGGACCGTGCGCATCTGGAGCGCCGGCTGCTCCACTGGGCAGGAACCTTACTCGCTGGCGATGCTCGTCTGCGACGCCCTCGCTTACTACTACCTGCGCAATCCGCTGCCTTTCGAGATGCCGGTGCCGAAGCCGCTCGTTCCGCCGCCCTGGAAGGTCGAAATCGTCGCCTCCGACATCAACTATTCCGCGCTGCTCACCGCCGGTCAGGGCATTTACACCGAAATTCAGATGGAGCCGGTGGACTACTCCACGCGCCTCCGCTATTTCGATAAGACTGCGGACAAGTACGCCGTCAAGCACGCGCTCAAATCCCTGATCCAATTCGATTTTCACAACTTGAAAACCGAATTTCTTCCCCAGCGCAACGACATCATTTTTTGCCGCAACGTCATGATCTATTTCGACGAGCCCGAGCAGAAGCGCCTGGTCGAAAAGTTCTATCGCTGCCTCAATCCCGAAGGCTACTTGTTCGTCGGCCACGCCGAGAGTCTCTTCGGCCTGACCAAGAAATTTCACATGATTCACGAAAACAACGCCACCGTTTATCAGCGCATCGAGGAGGCGCAGTGAACTTTTTCGGCGATGATCGCGGCGCCGAGCTGCGCGAACTCTTCTTCGAGAGCGCAGCCGAGCTTCTCCAGGCCATGAATGAAGGCGGCCTCGAGCTCGAAGAGCGCCCGGGCGATCCCGAAACCATTCGCAAAGTCCGCCGCGCGGTTCATACGCTCAAGGGCGATTCCGCTTCCTGCGGCTATCGCGAGCTGAGCGCTCTCGCGCATCTTCTCGAAGATGTGCTCACGCCGGAAACTTTCGCTTCCAACGCTTCGGCGCTTCCGGAAGTAGTTCTCACTGCCGCGGACACCTTCGATGAAATGCTTGCCGCCTATCGCGGTGATATGCAGCCGCCGGACGGCCGCGCTCTTCGCGAGCTAATCGACGGCGTGCTGCAAAAGCCGGGCGAGGCCAAGGATCAAAAAGCGGAGAAGAAGCCTCTCGTCGCTCAATTTGCCTGGACCGAATACGAGCAGCTCATGGTCTCCGAAGCGATGAAGCGCAACGAGAGTGTATTTTTCGTCGCCGCACACATCGCTCACGACGCTCCGATGCCCGCCGCAGCCGTTCAGTTGGCCAAAAATGCCTTGGCGGCCTCCGGTACGATCCTGGCCGTGCGGCCCGAGGAGGGCGCGGATCTCACGGAAATTCGCCAAGTCGAGGCGGCCATCTCCAGCACGCAAACGATGGACTGGATTCGCAAGAAGTGCCGCATTCCTTCGCTCATTTCAGAAGTGGTCGTGCTGCCCGCGGGCGCCGCGCCCACCGCGCACCGCGATCTCCTCGAGATTCTTCTCGAATCCGAGGCCGCCGCCGTCGCAGCCGGCGTTCCCGCTCAAGAGGCGGAATCCGATGAGCCGGAATCCGTGCCGCATCTCGATGCCGAATCTCGTCCTTTCGCCAACTCCGCCGCAAATGTTGCTCCGGCCGGAGCCGAGAACACTCTGCGCGTGGATGCCGCGCGCATCGACGACGTCATGAATCTCGTCGGCGAGCTGATCATCGGCAAGTCCATGCTGCACCGCACCATCATCGAGTTCGAAAAGCAGTACGCGAAAGATCCGCTGCGCGGCAAACTTTCCGACGCTCTCGCTTACCAGACGCGCGTCCTCAGCGATCTTCAAAAATCCGTCATGAAGATTCGCATGGTCCCCGTCGAGCAGCTCTTCCGCCGCTTCCCGCGCGTCGTCCGCGACGTCGCCAAGCAGCGCAGCAAAGACATCACTATCGAAATCGCCGGCCAGACCACGGATCTCGACAAAAGCATTCTCGATGCTCTTGCCGAGCCGCTCGTTCATCTCGTGCGCAACGCCGCCGATCATGGCATCGAAACCACCGCCGAGCGCGTCGCCGCCGGAAAATCTCCGCGCGGCACCATTCGCCTCAACGCCTTTCACAAAGCCAGTCAAGTCGTCATCGAAGTTTCCGACGACGGCAATGGCCTCGACCGCGAGAAAATCGTTCAACGCGCCATCGAGCGCGGTTTGGTCACTAGCGAAGAAGCCGCTCGCCTGAACGAACATGAGGCGCTGCAGCTCATATTCAAGCCCGGCCTCACCACCGCCAACGAAGTCACTTCCATTTCCGGCCGCGGCGTCGGAATGGACGTGGTTCACACCGTGATCGAACGCCTGAAAGGTTCGGTCGAAATCGAGACGCAGCTCGGCAAAGGGACCACATTCTCCTTGATGCTTCCGCTCACTCTCGCCAGCATCAAAGCGCTGATGTTCTACGCCGGCGGCAAACTTTACGCCGTCCCGCTCTCCGCCGTCGTCGAAATTGCCCGCACGCAGACTTCGGAGATCACCCGCGTCGAAGATCGCGAAGTCCTCCGCCTGCGCGATCAATTGCTCGCCCTAGTGCGCCTTGAATCCTCCGGCCCAGTCGCCGTCGACCCAAAGTCCAAAAAGCTTTTTGTAATCGTCATCTCCACCGGCCCGCGAAAATTCGGTCTCGTCGTGGATCGTCTCGTCGGCGAAGAAGAATTGGTGATGAAAGCGCTCGAAGACCGCACCGCCGCATCCGATCTAGTCAGCGGCGCCTCGATCCTCGGCGATGGCACCGTCGTGCTCATCCTCAACGTCGCCACCGTAGTCGCCAAGATGGCCAAAGCCCCGCTCGGAGCCACCGCATGAGCGAGCGCGTCCGAGTCCTGGTCGTCGATGATTCCGCGCTCATGCGGAAGATGATTCCGCAGATTCTCTCGCGCGATCCGCAGATCGAAGTCATCGGCACGGCCATGGATGGCGCTTTCGGCCTCAAGAAAATCGCCGAGCTGCGTCCGCACGTCGTCACTCTCGATCTCAATATGCCGCGCATGGACGGCGTAGAAATGCTTCGCGCTATTACCGGCAAGCATCACGTTCCGGTAATCATCGTCACCTCGCAGACCGAAGAGAGCGCCCGCTCCGCCCTCAAAGCCCTCGCTCTCGGAGCTTTCGATTTCGTCGCCAAGCCCGTTGATGCCGCTTCCGGCCGCATCGAAGCCATCGCCGAAGAGCTCGCTATGAAAATCAAGGTCGCCGCGTCCACCGGCGCTCCGAAAATGATTCTCACCGTCACTACCGAAAAGAAAAAAGGCGCGCGCTCCGTGCTCCAGCGACGATTCCCTTCGCGCGTCGTGGCTCTCGGCGTTTCCACCGGCGGCCCCGCCGCGCTCCAATATTTGTTCGCGCAGATTCCCGATGATTTCCTCGGCTGCCTGCTGGTCGTCCAGCACATGCCCGAAAATTTCACCAACATGTTCGCCAAGCGTCTCGACGAAAGCTGCGCCATCGAAGTCAAGGAAGCCCGCTCTGGCGATCTTCTCCTCGCCGGCCGCGCGCTCATTTGTCCCGGCAATCGCCACATGAAAGTGAAGCATATGCCGCACGGCGACGTCGTCGTTCTCGACGAAATGCCGCCGGTCAACGGCCATCGCCCGTCCGTCGATGTTCTTTTCCGCTCGATGGCCCGCGAATTCGGCAAAGCCGGTCTCGCCGTGATCATGACCGGCATGGGCGAAGATGGCGTCGCCGGCCTCGGCGAAATTCAAGCCGCGGGCGGCATTACTCTCGCGCAGAGCTCCGATTCCTGCGTGGTGGACAGCATGCCGCGCTCCGCCGTCGACCGCGGCTTCGCGGACAAAGTGATTTCACTCTCGGCGCTCGCAGGCGTAATTCTCGCGCACTGCGCCAACGAAAAATTACCAGCAGAATTGTCTTCGGTCGGCCAGTCGTCCGGCCTCACCGAAGCAGACCGGATTTCTCGAAGGAGATAGTCATGAGAACGTTCGAAGCACTGACGCGAAAGAAAGACAATCAGCCCGTTCGCTATTTGATCGTGGACGATTCTGTCTTCGCCCGCAAAAGCCTCGCCAAAATGGTCGAAGCTTTCGGCGGCACGGTGGCCGGCGAAGCGGGCGATGGGCTCACCGCGATCACTGAATATTCGCGGACCAATCCCGACATCGTGCTCATGGACATCACCATGCCGCAGATGGAGGGCATCGAGGCCGTCGAGCGCATCGTGCGCGAGCATCCCGACGCGCGCATCGTCATGGTCTCCTCCGTCGGTTATCAGGACAATATTCTCGCGGCGTTGCAGCGAGGCGCGCGCCATTTCGTGCAGAAGCCGGTGAAGCCCGACGCGCTCTATGAAATTATTCGCTACGTTCTCAGCGACGAAAACGTCACGGCCAGCGTCTAGTGACTCGCGAAAGGAAATCGCCATGAAAATGGATTTGATCCAACCATTCATCAGCGCCGTAGACGCCGTCCTGGCGGAAACGCTGCAGTCGCCGGTGACCGTCAGCGATCTGGTGATGGAAGAAGAGGGCTACCGCAAGCAGGGCGTCGCCGCGATGATCGTCTTTAAAGGCGAAATCGAAGGCCGCGTAATTCTCGACGTCGAGCCGCGCGCCGCCGTCCGCGTCGCCAGCAACATCTCCGGCGAAGAAATCGCCGAGACCGAGCAAATCGTCCGCGAAACCGTTTGCGAGCTGGCCAACATGGTCATCGGCAACGCCGTCACGCTGCTCAACGATCGCGGCTTCAAATTCAAAGTCTTCCCGCCGACAATTCACGCGGACCAACAAATCCCCAACGCAGGCGCCGAAGTAGAAGCCATGGTCCTAGCCTTCGCCACAGAACACGGCAGCGTCTACATCAACATCGCGCTGCACTACATGCGCCGCCGCTCAAATGAGCGCCGCACAGTAGCCGTAACGTAGCGCCGGCGTCCCCGCCGGCATCTTACGAGCAAAATGTAGCCACAACTCCACAAAGCCCGCGGCGCAAAAATCGCACCAGCATCAACCCGTATTCTTGTTTTTTCTTCTTTGAAATTTCAAATCTGAAATCTGAAATTGCAGTCCCGCGATTTACCCACTCGCCTGCGCAGCCACCCTGAGGAACTCCACTCCATGCCGGAACAATCCCGCCGTCGGCGT
>DAITPO010000110.1:6950-11644 GCA_036833535.1 Candidatus Acidiferrales bacterium
CCCAGCTCGAATTCATTCAAATAGACCACTTCGCGGCTGCGGCAGAAGCTGCACTCGACCAACATGCGCGCCACAAATTCCTGCGACCCTTCGAGCGCCGGAAACTCCACGCCCCAAAGATCCGCCTTCGGATCAACGCACTCGACGCTGTACATCTGCCCGACGCTGTGCGAGCCCCCGGTCTGCGAGCCGACGTTGCGGATCACTCGCGTGACCGCTCTGCGATGCGCTTCGGCCTCGAGCGTCCGCCGCAGCGTCACTTCCTGCCCCGCCGCGAGGTGCCGGTTCAGCACAATCACGCCGCCATGCCGGCTGATCAACATCGTGCGCGCCGCCTCCACAAATTCGTGCCCCTCAGCGTCGCGCCCTGAAGCCTCCAGCAGCAAAGTCAAACAAACGCGGTCGCTCCGCCGCACAGTCGCGGTAGGAGTAGCCGAAGTAGTCGAACTAGCCTCCATCGAATTTCCCCCCAAGCGAATCCAGCGAGGCCCAGAAGCGCAGCGTAGCACAATGGCCAACAGGTGCCGTTTTTCGTCACTCAAATGTTCCTGCAAAGTACCCTTCCGCTTCCCGTAGGGGCGCGGCCCGGAGGAAGGTTCCCCATGCGCCGCAGTTGCGCGTGGGTCCAAGCATTGTCAGGGCACGACTTTAGTCGTGCCGCAAATGCCGCAATATCAACCCGGCTTTAGCCGCTGAGGTTTTGTTTCTCCGGCTCTCATACATGCCCTAAAAACCCTTACTTCCGCGCGCATGTGTAAGCCATCACCCGCGACCGTGATGCGAGTCACTGCAATCCACAAAACAGAACGCCGATAGTAAAGGGTGGAGGTGGCCAATGACATTCACTCTCATGCTCGCGATCGTTGGGGTGCTCGTGGCGTGGTCCCTCGCCGGCCTGGCAATCTGGCAGTGGGGTCCAGGATTAAGAAAACGCCTGGTCAAATGCCCGCTGCTCGGGAAACGAACCACAGTCCTAGCCGAACAGACGGAAGCAGGCTTCTTCTGCTCCTACGCAGGAATCGAAGCCGTCGACATCAAGCACTGCTCGCTGCTAGAAGGCCCGCCAGTCCTATGCGGCAAAGAATGCCTGCAGCACCTATAAACCCGCTGCGGTATCGATACCAGTTGAGCCGGCGGCCCACCCGCGCGCCTTTTTGACATCGGAGTTGAAGTCGGTGGTCATATTGCTGCCCGGTCGCACCCGTGTAGGGGGGCGGGTTCACACGCCCCCGGGGTGGCACTGGGTTTTCAAATTCGATCGTGGCTCCGGAAAAACCCAAGGCCAAACCGGGCCTCCGCATAGGCGGACCGGCCCCTACGGCGGATTGAAACCGACTCGATGCCTTGCACTTGCATCCCGCTGCAAACTCGATACCTCTTGGAATGTCTCTCAGTGATTTACGGTCAAAGGGCCAACCAGCTTAACGAGCTCCTGCAAGAACTGATCCGAGTGCATGAACACGGCAAAGTGCCCGCCACTTTCGATCGCTACAAATGCCTTACGCGGTGCTTTGATGGCGTCGAGGTAATTTCGAGCCAGCGCCGTCGGAGACGTAAAATCTTCTGCTCCTTGAATGAAGAAGATCGGAATGGAAAATTCAAGGCCGAGTTCCTTCGGTCCGCTGGATGTCGTCTGGGGGACAAGCCGCTCGGCGCTCAACATCTCGCCGTCCCCGGAATCGTTGATATCCTGAACGGAATTGCCGGGAGCCACGAGCGCCAGGCCAATCGTTTCCCATAAGAACTGGTCCGCACCCTCGAAGGCATTCGCCCATTTCCACTGCACCCTGTATCCCGCGCCCGATGCGTAAGGAGGCGGGCCGACACGGCTCAGTTCCTCGAAGGCCTGCTGATTTCCGCTGGTTTTCGCTTTTTGCAATAGCGCGTCATATGCCACGGAATAGTTCTTGGTTTCGTCCGCGACCTGGCCGGTGCCTACGTAAGCGTAGTAGAGCTCCGGCCTCGCTCGAACCATTCCCAGCCCGAGAATCGAGCCGAACGAATGAGCCACGATGATGATTTTTTCCTTGCCGAGGTGCTGGCGCAGATACTCCGAGAGCTCGATGCCGTCCTGCACCATGCGTTCCACAGTGATAGTCGGCGCGACTGCCGGTCCGGATTTTCGCAGCGTCCGGCCGGCGCCGCGCTCATCCCATTGCACGACTGTGAACAGCTTTTCCCAAGGGGCGAATAGCGCGAAGCTCCAGGGATTGGTGACGTCGCCGGGCCCGCCGTGCAGGAATAGCAGCACGGGGTTATCACGATCCCAGCCGCGAATCGTAATCCACTGTTCGATGCCGCCGATCTTGACGTACTGCGCCTCGTCGATGCCCTTGGGCGACGAAATCGCATAGCGCTGCGCGTTGCGAGCTCGTAGCACGGAAACCATCTCATCGAACTTGCGATATTCGGAGTCGATTGCGTTCGGCTGCTGCGCATCCTGCGGAGCCTGCGCTAGCGCCGCGGGAATTTGCAAGAAAAGTAGCAGCGCACACGCCGCAACTAAACGCGCGACGCTTCTTGCCATCGACCGCCAGGTTTGTTTGAACGCCACAAAGAGCGCGACTGCGCTTTGCCGATCGTCACTTGCGAATGCCATGTATGAATCTCCTGAAACATCGCCGATAGAATGCGCGAAAGTGTGCGGGAGGTACTGCCATGCGTCCGCCCAAATAGAGTAGGAGAAGCCCGTGAGACAAAGCGCCCATCTCGAAAACGATTTCCCACGCATCGCCCTTGCGGAAATAACCGCTGTCCATCCCGCGCTGCACCACTTCCACTAGCAAGTTGGCGGTGGGAGAGCGGCCGGCCTTGAAGTCCCGCGGATAGCTGCGGGCGCCTTCGCGCGGCTTGAGAAACATGAGTTCGAAGAGCCGCGGTTTCTGAAGAGCATGCTCCATGTAGATGTCCATCATTTTCGTGAGCCGCTCGGCAACGCCGCCCGAGAACTTTTTGACGGCCAAGCGAGCCGCCAGCTCTTCGAATCCTTCGTCCGCCAATGCATTGAGAAGACTCGCGCGGTCCGGATAGTAGCGATAGATGGCCATGGGAGTCACACCCACGGCCGCGGCCACCCGGCGCATCGTCACCGCCTCCGCCCCTTCCTCATTCAGCAGGCGCCGCGCAGCACTCGCGATTCTCGACGCCGTAGAGTTGGCAATCACATATACAGCGTATACTAAATGAGTCTACGGTGTATAGAGTAAAGGGCGTGCGGCCCCGCTTTTTCTGGCGAATTTGCCTTTCAGGGTGCCCCATCCTTCCCGGTTTTGGTTTTTGGGAAGGGTGGGGGTTTCGGCCCCGCCTTTGACTCCTCTTTCTATATGCTTTCGCTCTTCTATCTTCTCCCTCACGCCGGATCGAAACTGTCTCGATACCTTGTATTTAAGGATTCCGCCTCGGACTGCGCGGCAAGGATTTTTTGCGGCCAGGCCTCCGTAGGGGGGCGGGTTCACACGCCCCCGGGTTGGCATTGGGTTTTGAAATTCGGTCTTGGGTATCGGAGAAAACCCACGGCCAAACCGGGCCGGTGGTGAACCCCGGCCCCTAGGGCGGATCGAAACTGCCTCGATGCCTCACACAAAACTATTGACAAGTTAGTACTCTTATGCTACAAAGATCCGGGTAGTTGCCAGTCCCTAAGCGCGGGACTGGCTCTGCCGAGCCTGCTGTAGGTGCGCACCAGAATATGTTTCGTCAGGCCACGACTTCTTGTCGTGAGCGAGGTGGAAGGAGTCATGCTGCAAGTGCTGCAAAATCAACACGGCTGCAACCGCTGAGGGAGTGCCGCTCGAAGCGCCTAAATCGATTTCTAATCGCGTGCGAAATTATTAGAAATCGCCGTAAGCTCCTGAAAACAAAGGACAGATGCCGTTTCTAATCGCGTGAAAACGGCACCTTTTAGCGCGCCTAAGTCGACCGAAAACCACGCGGCCGCTTACGAAAGCCGCTCGCCCTGCGGTCTATTTGAGGAGTGCCTGAAAGCGAGGATGGTTGCGTAGAGATTCCAGGTCGGAATCTTTTTGGGCCCAGCCTTTGTACCAATCGCCGCGATCCATGGCTTTAGCCAGGCAGTCGATGGATTTTTCCGCTTCGCCCGCGAGAGCGTAGACGCAGCCTACGTTGTAGAGGATCGAAGTCTCTTCCGGGTCCATGAGCAGGGCGCGCTGGGCCCACTCGAGGCCTCGCGCTCGCTCGCCCAATTGGCAGAGGATGCCAGCGCCAAGGTAGAGAGCGCGGGCATCGTCGGGGTGCAGCTCGACATGCTTCTCGGCGAGCTGCAGGGCGCGGCGCCGGCTGGCGTCCGCTTCGGCATCGCGGCCCAGCGATTTGTAGACCGGAGCGAGCAAACTCGGCGCCTGGTAATCGTCCGGGTTGGCTTGACAGGCCATTTCGTAAAGCTGCGCTGCCTTGGCCAAGTCGCCTTGCTGAAAGGAGGTACGCGCGTAGAAATAATAGGGCTCGTAGAGCTTGGGATTCAGGCGAATGGCCGTCTCAAACTCGGTGCGGGCACCCGCAAAATCTTTGCTCAGCGCCAGAGCCAGGCCGCGCGAAGCATGGGCCTCGGCCAAATCGGGGTCGAGTTCAAGCGCCTTGCGCGTAGCCGCCTCCGCTTCGTTGATGTTGTCCTCGCTGCTGTCCCAATACATGTAGAGGAACGAGCAGCAATCGGCGACGCCGGCGTAGGCGCGGGC
>DAITPO010000111.1:0-11638 GCA_036833535.1 Candidatus Acidiferrales bacterium
GACCACGGGGCGATTTCCGAATGAGGACGGTCAAGCCGGGCATAGAGTCCATCAAACTTCTCGGGAAAGATCACCACATTTCGATAATCCGCCTGCGTAATGAGGGAGACCCTTTCCACTTGACTGAAGTCCTTCGTCTTGGCCAGGGCGATCCGTACTCCATTTCGCGAGTAGGCGCTGTAGGTGATGATGTACTCCCCGTCCAGTCGGGTCACGCGTGGGTCCTCCACGCCGAACTCTTCATAGGCGGCAAAAGAACTGTCCCGCGCAGGAATCAGAAAGGGCTCTGGATCGGCGGTGAAGTGGAATCCGTCGGGACTGCGTGCCAAACCAATGATGGACCGTCCCGTACGGAGATGGGAGCGGAAAAGCATGATGTATTCGTCCTCATGCTTCACGACTGCCGCGTTGTGAACGGTTTCCACTGGGTAAGGGATATCGGCCTTGGTAAGGATAGGGTTGTGGCCATATCGTCTGACAATGTCCGGCTTCATGACTGTCTCTTTGCCTCCAAATCAAAAATCGTAGAGTAAACCCGTTCGTACGCCTCCACCATGATTTTGATAGAAAAGCATTGCTGGACCCGTTGGCGGCAGGCGGTGCGATCGATTTCAGGAAGGCGTTCCAGGGCCTGCACCGCGTCGTTGACGTTGTTGACCAGAAACCCCGTCTGCCCGTCTTTGATCACCTCCCGGCAGGAGCCCAGGTCCATGGCGATAACAGGCACGCCGGCTGCATTAGCTTCAGCCAGGACCAGTCCGAACCGCTCTGGGATGGTGTTCAGATGGATTAAAGTGCAGGCACTCGCGAACAAATTATTTTTCTCCGCTATGCCTACCGGCCCGATATAGGAGATGTTCTGATCATCCACATGCGGTTTGACCTGGTTCCGATAATAGACCTCGTCCTGGATGATTCCAGCGATGATCAAATGCCGCCCACTCAAGCGAGCGACCTCGATGGCTAAATGGACGCCCTTATCCGGATGAATCCGGCCAAGGAAGATCAGGTCATCACCGCCAGATTCCTGGAGCGGGTACAACGAGAGGTCGATCCCGTTGTAGACTGTCGCCAGGTAATTCAGCTCCGGCGCGCGATCGGAGTCGCTGATGGAAACAAAATATCCGTCACGATACTTCTGATAAACGGGCATGATTTTGGGCGACGAGAATCCGTGGATGGTGGTGAGGACCGGTGTCTTGACCAGCCGGGTGTAGGTCAAAGCCATGAAGTCGTAGTGGCTGTGGATGAGGTCAAACTCAGCAGCGCGCTCGAACGCTTCGGAGATGTGAAGGTATTCGGCTACTTTGGGATCGACGGCGGAATCCTCTTCATACCCCTTGTCCACCACGGCATGCAGGTGAGCGCGGGTCACAGAATCCCTGCTGGCGAACAACGTCACATCCCAGCCACGGGCGACGAGCCCTTCGGTGATGTTGCTAGCCACCGTTTCCCAGGCGCCGTATTGCCGAGGAGGCGTTCGCCAGGCTATCGGCGACAGGACAGCCACTCTTTTGTTGCGCTTTGTCATGCTGTTCGACGATATTTCCTAGTGCATGGCAGCCAGCACTTCATCGAGGGGAACGGTAGCGAAACCGGTGGCGTGATCGGCCATGCCATAGGGAATGATCAGTTCGCCGTTGTGGAGGAGAGCGCCACAGGTATAAACGACGTTCGGCACGTACCCTTTACGCTCCCTTTGGTCCGGTTTGAGCAAGGGTTCGCGGAGGCGGCCGATCACTTTGCCGGGATTATCGTGATCGAGGAGGAACGCGCCGATGCAGTACGTTCGCAGGGGGCCGACACCGTGGCTGAGGACCAGCCAGCCCGCTTCGGTCTCAATGGGGGACCCGCAGTTCCCAAGCTGGACCAGTTCCCACGGAAACATCGGTTTAAGGAGCACCTTGCGTTCATACCAGAAGTGGACGTTGTCGGAAAACATGAGGTAGATGTTCTCGTTGTCCTGGCGGGAGAGCATGGCATAGAGGCCGTTGATTTTCCGGGGGAAGATGGCCATGCCTTTGTTTTCGGCGGCCGGACCGTTCAGGGTGATGAACCGAAAGAGGAGGAAGTCAGAAGTCTCCACCAACTCTGGCAAGATCACCTTGCCATCGAAGGCCGTGAAGGTGGCGTAGTAGACGTGGGTACCGTCATCGTTCTGGAAACAGACGAACCGGGCGTCTTCGATGCCGTTGCGTTGCGACGGCGTGGCCGGGAAAATGACGCGTTCAGACAGCCGCTGTTGGGGCTGAAACTGAACCTCGTAGTTGGACCGGGCCAGCATCAAAATTCCCCGGATCGCGTTCCGATCCGACAGGCGGGACTGCTTCATTTCGGCTTCGAGATTGGCGCGCAGTTCTTCCAATGCAAACGACTCCCCAAACTTGTCCATAACCCGGCGTGTGAATCCGCTGGTCAATCCCAGCTCAAAGAGTTTTCGCTCGAAGAGCGCCTTCTCGTAACGGGGGTTCGGGATTTGACGCGGCTCGGTGAGGAAGCCGGTTGGGGGTAGGACCTCGATCCGATGGTCGACGTGGATGATACCCGTCCGAAAAGTGATGGAGGAAATGTGTCCTTCCCCGGTGGCGCGCAAGCTGAGGATAAAACGCAGAGCGCCGAGAGGCAGGTTAGACTGGTCAGGGTGCGGGACGATGGAGGGATTGAACAGCGCAGCGGATTCTAAAGAGTATTCGGCCAGGAAATAAGAACCGATCAACATTCGTCTTTGTTCGGAAACTCCCTCATCCGTCAACAGCAGGTCGCGGACTTGTTCAAAGCGTTCCAAAAAGAGTTTGCGGATCTGATGGTGTCGCTGGGAGAAATCAGCGGAGACTTCGTCCAGGAGGGGGCCGACCAGGTTTTCCGGGAGCGACAGGATCCTAAAGATGATCCTGCGCACCCGTGGAGGATCCCCCGGACTGAATGGTCGCAGAAGAACGCGTGACTGGTCGGGCTTGAGAATCGTGGCTGTGCGTTTGACGTGTATTGACATGGGCTGGTGTTCCAGGGAAACGAGACAGGAATCAGTTATTAGGCTCCGACGGCGATGGGTTCCTTAAAACTCGTCAGCATATTTTGCCCTAAACGCATTTCCGCCAACGAAAGCAAGAAAGCCAGGGTGGATTCCGCCCCCTGGTTCCGGTTGACCCGATCCACGTGCAACCCATCGCGGCAGCCGCCTGTCTTGGGAGAGTAGAGTTCCAACCCGAGATCGTTCCAGCCGATGAACCAGTCGAAGGCGCGTTGCGCCTGCTCGTACCACCAGAGGTCCGATGTGGCGCGATAGGCTTCAAGACAGGCTGAGACCATTGCTTGCGCCTCGATGGGCTGCTGGTCAAAGTTGGCGCGCATGCCGCCGCGGCGATAAAATCCGTTGGTGCCAATGGATCGAAAGTGACCCTTCTCGGAGATTTGCAATTCCGTCAGCCAGCGCAGGGCCTGCAGGCCTCGCTCAAGCACCGCTTGTTGTCCGGTTGCACGTCCGCTCAGAATCAAGGCGTGTGGGAGCTTCGCGTTGTCGTAAGTCAGATCCTCTTGAAACCAGCGCCAGTCCGGCTGGGCGGTCCTTTCGAAAAGTTCCATGAGCCGGGAAGTGAGTGTCTCACGGGTTTGGTTGACCAGGCTGTCACCGCGCAACCGGCGCAGGTATTCATGAATGCCCATGAGACCCAAGGCCCAGGCGCGCGGCGAAGTGAACTCCGTCAGTGCAGGCAGCGCCAGTGCGAAGAGCTGTCCAGCCATGAGCTGGAAGCTTCGATAAGGGGAACGCCCAACTCCCACGCCCAGCGCCCAGAGCGCTCGCGCTTGACAATCCTCTGACCCTTGTTCATCGAGCCAGCGTCGATCAAAACTCAGATGGTTGTGGAAGCGTTTTGTTTTGGGATCGAACGCGTGATGGAGAAAGGCCGCGTAAGTGGTGGCCAGTGTCCGCACGCGCTCCGGGTCCTCTCCCAACTCACTGAGCAGCACTGTGAGGATATACGCACGCGCATTATCGTCGGTGCAATAGCCCTCGGAAAAATTTGGAACGCTAAAAATGGCATGTTGGAAGATTCCGGTCGAATCGGTCATCCGCGAGAGATGACTCAACTTCAACTCCGGCAGTTCCCGCGGTTTTAGGTCGAGCGTCTTCGTGGCAAGAGATTTTCGAGACCGCGCCGCCCCCTCGATCCGTGACAACTCGAAGGAACGCATATACAGCTGTGCCACGTTGCTCCAGACCATCTCACGGCCGAGCCTGTAGGCGTTCTTACGAATGGCATGACGGCGTGTGTCGTCGCGCAGCAAGCCAATAACCTCGCGCGCTATGGCCGCGGCGTCGCCGAACGGCACCAGCACTCCGTGGTCTTCCGCCAACAATTCAACAGCGTGCCAATACGGTGTCGAAATTACTGCTTTGCCGGCACCGAACGTATAGGCGAGCGTGCCCGACGTGATCTGCGCTTCGTTGAGGTAAGGCGTGATGTAAAGGTCCGCGGCGCCGATGAACTCCTTCAGATTTTCAGGGTCTACGAACCGGTTGTAGAAGATGACGTTCTTCTCAAGTTTGTTCTTTTTGGCGAGAATTTCGAGGCTGAGCCGATAAGCTTCGCCATTCTCTCGCAGTTCGTTGGGATGAGTGGCGCCCAGCACAATGTAAACAACAGCGGGAAACTCCTCCAGAATATGCGGCAGAGCGTTGAGCACATATTCGATCCCCTTGTTCGGCGAGAGTAGCCCAAACGTGAGTAGCACCACCCTGCCTTCTACTCCGAACTGGTCCTTGAAATAAGTCGGATCGACGAACCCTACGTCGGGAATGCCATGCGGGATCAGATCGATCTTGGCCGGAGGTGCCTGGTAAATCTCCTGTAGCATCTGTCGTCCCCGCTCAGCCATAACCACGAGCCGGGTCGAGAGCGAGACTAACTCCTGCATTACGCGCCGTTGGTCGCCTTTCGACTCACGCAAAACGGTATGTAGCGTTGTGACAACAGGCATTCTCAATTCCCGCAGGAACGCCAGGATGTGACCGCCGGCGGGCCCACCGAAAATGCCGAACTCGTGCTGTAAGCAGACGATGTCCACGTTGTTAATGTTGAGGAAGTCCGCTGCACGTAGATAGGACGGCAAGTCCTGCTCCTCAATCTCGAAGCGAACTACGTCTGGGTACTCGTAGCCACCTTTAATGTCATTCACCGCCACTGAGAAACACTCGCTTTGAGGATGCGCAGTTGCCACGGCGGCAAGCAGGTCAGACGTAAACGTCGCAATGCCGCACTTGCGCGGCAAGTGGTCGCCGACAAACGCGATCTTGCGAACTTTGGGACCTTCTTTCATGGGTAGGCTGTCATTCCTCGCGCCCGGCACTGCTAGGCACAGGAGTCTGCGTGCCAACTACAAATGTACCGCCTCAGCGTGAAGTGGGAAGGAACGTTTTCCGGTAGTGTAGATTCCGTCCTTCGGGCGGTGGTTTTCAGGGCACGCGGTCTACCGATCCGATGCGGGTTGGCAGGCGCGCCGGAAGGATATTCGCACAGACGCAGTGATGGCCTCGATGAGCCCACCAAGCTATCCGTCGGTATGATTGCATCCCTGCAGAGTCCGCTGCTGTCTCACCTGGCAAAATCATTGTACCTCGCATCGTGGTTGGATGAGTGATTTTGTCATGGCTTACCTCCGCATTTGTCGATGGTGTTGAGCTTCCTCCCACACTGCTTGATGTTCACGAGCAGCCCGCATCGGCCGTTTTCGACAAGGTAGACTCTGTGCACTTCGTGAGACCGAGTCAATCGTCAGGTTCAGACGTTGCTGTGAGCAAGCCACCAAACGCACTGCAACCGCAAAAGTGCAGTGTCATAAAAGTGTCATAGTTCTATGCTCAAAACGGGTCGAAACCAATCAGAACGGAACAAGACGCAGACTCCGTAAGAGGTTGACACGACAGATATAATCGAAGATTTTCAAAACGAGTCAAAACCGCTCACTGTTTTCCTAAACCGCGTGTCGGGAGTTCGACTTTTCCCAGGCCCACCACTCTTATTCTTTCATTTTCAAGGAGTTCCACAATTCCGTCGATCGAGCGGAATGCACCAAAATGGTGCAAGTGTCATAAAAGTGTCATAGTTTTCGGCTCAAGACAAGGCCAAACGGATCAGAACGAATCAAGACCTGCGATTCTCCTCCTTTTCTATAGGCGTTGATGCGAACGATCAAACCTACTTGAAAAGGGCGCCCTTTTATAATGCGTTAAACGGGCATCTGGGTATTTCCGTTTACCGACACTCCAGACCTAGGCGCGGCGGCTCGCAGCAACGATGCTTCGGGATTTACAACGGCTGCTATGGACATCGATTTTGGCTGGATCGCGCACTGGAAAGTTCGGATGGCTAGCCGTTCATTGAGAGTCTCCGGCAACAACCGTTAAACGGATTTTTGGAAATTTCATGGGGTCGAGTACTGTGGAACGAAATGTACGTGGCCGGCGTGGCGCTGATTGGGAATCGGAGGCCACTCGGCGTTGACGAGCACCAGTCCGGCGATCAATGACAGGCGCCCGTGCCGGAGTCACGGAAGGTTTTGCCGGAGATAGGGATGAACTCCCAGTCGTAGTGCTTCGCGTGAAGCGTGAGCTTCAGGATTCCAAATGTGCCGGTGTTGTGGGCTTCGCTGATGGATTCGATCTTGGCGAACTCGCGCGTATTCTTGCCGCCGGTGCCGACGACGAATTCGCGAATGCCGCGGGCGGGGTCGCGGACGCCGTCGGGATTTTGGGGCGCGAAGCGTTCGTAATCGTGATCGTGCCCGTTGACGACGACGTCGGCGTTTCCTTCGTATAGGGCTTGCCACAGCGGTTTTATTTCCGGGTCGTTGCCGTGCTTGGCGCCGGAGCTGAAAAGAGGTTTGTGCCAGTAGGCGAGAGTGCAGGCAACGGGATGCGTGGCCAGGTCGGAGCGCAGCCATTTTTCCTGCGGCGAGCCGACTCCGCAGCCTCCCAACTCATCGCACTCGCTGTTCAACACGATAATGTGCCAGGTGCCGAGATCGTAGCTGTAATAGCCTTTCTTCAGGTCGCCAGCGGCTGCGCCGAAATAATCGAAGTACGGAGCGGCGCCGGAAGAGTGGAACTCGTGATTGCCGGGCGCGGGGCGCGTGCGGGACTTCACGCGGCCCCATGTTTTGTCGTAGCAGTTGGTGAATTGTGCTGCGGTGCCGCTGGGAAGGGCGAGATCGCCGATGGCCATGACCGTGCCGGGAATTTTTTCGAGGAGTTTTGCGGTGGCTTCTGCGCCGGAGAGATCGGCACAATCGGCGATGTCGCCGGCGCCGGCTAGAATTGCGTTCGCTGATGCCGGGGAGGCGTTCGCGGGCTTCGTTCCGCTGTTTTGAGCTGTGGCGATCGAAGCGCCGGCGAGAAAGAGGGCCGCAAGAATCACGGCTAAAGACTTGTTCACGAACGATCCTTCCGACGTCTGGGGAATGTGCTCATGGCGCCGAATCAGTATGTGAGCCTTACGACGAATTGTAGCTGCCGAGGCACTCCTGTGCCGGTATTGGGCGGCGCGAAGTTGTCGTTGTTGCTGTTGAAATTCACCGTGGTGTTAATCATGCCAAATGTGTTGTCCTCGAAATTGAGATCGCCGGGATCGCCAAGTTGCGTGTGATTGAAGACGTTAAAGGCATCCACGCGGAATTCGAGTCCGAAACGCTCAGTGAGCTTGGTCGTTTTCGAAAGCGAAAGATCGATGTCCCAAACGCTTGGAGCGCGCACGATTCCATTTCCGGCATCGCCGAAGTGAGTATATAGCCCGGTGACTGGATCGATCGGTGGTTCCGCGAAGGCGGCCGGATTGATCCATTGTGTTGAGGTGCGGCCGCAGGGAGGAGTGAGCGAAACGCCGGGAACGAGATCCGGACGCTGGTTGCTCTGATCGTTACCGTCGGGAATTTGACTGGCGGATGGCCCAAAAATTACCGTGAGGGGATGCCCCGTGTGCCAGTTGGCGGCGCTGCTCAGTGCCCAACCTCCCATGATTTTTCCGGCGACTCCTCCGGTCGTCAAGAATTTCTTCCCGGGGCCAATAGGAAGCTCGTAAACCGTGTCGAAAACCAGATTGTGTCGAATGTCAAAGACGCTCGGGCCGCGGTCGCAGGCGCGGCAGGCGACGTTTTCAGGAGCGTTTGCCTCGCCACCGCCCACCGACCCGTCGTTGATGGAATGCGAGTAAGTGTAATTTGTTTGGAACGACCAGCCATTTGTAATGCGCCGCTGCAGAGAGAGAAGCAGTCCGTTGTATGAGCTCGTGCCGACGTCTTGCTTGTCGTCCACGATGCCGAAGTTCGGAAGAGGCGTCTGGCATCCGGCCGGAGTGCCATTGGAGTCGCCGATGCAGACGTTCTCGTAGGAGCGGGCGAAGAGACGCACGCCGTGGGAGCCGAGATAAGACGTGGTGAGAAGAAAACTTCCCGGAAGGGCCTGATCAACCGTCAGTCCCCATTCTTCGACGTACAAATCCCGGCGCCCTTTCCGAATCAGCGCGCGGGGTCTAGGCTCCGCCGTTGTGCTTACCCCGAAATTCGGAGGATCCTGGAGATAGCCGTCGCTGAAAATGAAAGTGTATGGAGCAGGCGCGGCGGCGCCAATCCGCACGTTGTCGCTTTCGAGGGCGGCGTTCAGATCGTCGTTTTGCGCTGCGCCGCTGTAAATTCCAAATCCGCTGCGTATGACGGTCTTGGAATGCAGGGCCGAGGGCGCCCATGCAAAAGCAACGCGCGGATCCCAATTGCGATAATTGGCTGGGTACATGGATGGATTCACAGGACAGGTGGAAGGTTCGGTGGCTTTCAGAGGATTATTCGATCCTGACCCGACACAAACACCGCCAAATTGCTGTAGATCGAATACGGTGGTGCGATTGTGAGCTTCGTGCGCGACGCCGTAATAATCCCAGCGCACGCCGAGATTCACGGTCAACGTCGGAGTGATTTTCATCTCATCTTGGAAATAGGGCATGTAAAGCGTGCGCCGCAGTCCGTGACAGCACCAGTTCGAGCGGTAAGTGAAGTCGTTGACGCTCGCGCCGATTAAGCTGAGGTCGTCGGTGAAGTCCACTGTATTGTCGGCGGTGATGCCTTGATTCAATCGAATGCGGCGGACCTCAATCCCGGTCTTGAAAGTATGCCGCCCGCGAATGAAGGTCAGATTGTCAATCACGGAAAAGGTGGTTCCCACCTCGTTGTCCGTATTGCTGTTGTTCAAGCCCTCGAAATTATTCGAGTTGATGGCTAGAGGAAAGATCCCGTATTGCGGGTTGTGGAATGGCGAGCGGTTGATGCCGAACTTGAGTTCGTCGAAGAGGTTGGGCGAAAAGGTGTGTTGCAGGGCGGCGATGTAATTGCCCGGGTGATTGGTGATTCCTTGCTGATCGAGAGCGTTGCCGAGCGGAGCGTAGGAGAAGGAAATGTCCCGCTGGGCGCGAGCATAGAGCGAAGTCTTGTCGGAAAATTTGTGATCGAAACGCACGAGCCACGAGTCCTCGTGAACCCGGATGTTGCCTGGGTGCGTGAAGTTGTCGACGTCGTTGGCCTCGGGACCCGTTCCAACGATGGCGGTGAAAAACGAATCCGGGAAGAGGAAGCGAGGCGTGCACCCGGCGATTGTGCCGGCGGAAGCGCGCCACGGGTAGGACTGAAGAATCTGGCACATCTGGGGCGACGGTCCGACGAAGACGCTGTTCGTGCTGTCGAAGCGGCCGTTCACGAGGACGTCTTCCTGAAGGGTGGGGCTCGGTACAGCGGCGACGATCGTGTGCGCCTGGTACTGGCGGAGACCTTCGTAACTCAGGAAGAAAAATGTCTTGTCTTTGATGATCGGTCCGCCGAAGGTCAGGCCGTACTGGCCGAGGCGAAACGGAGGAATCGACGAAGGATCTACGAATGCGCGGGCGTCGAAATCCGAATTACGAAAATAGCCGAACAGCGTGCCGTGGAAATCGTTCGTCCCTGATTTTGTAACCACGTCCACCTGTCCGCCGGCTTGGGATCCGTACTCGGCGTCGTAGAGCGCCGAACCGACGCGATATTCGGCGATGGCGTCTTCCGAGACTTGCAAACGCGTTTGAGATTTCTGGGCTTGTTCCTGGATGCCCGTGGCGTCGATGCCATCGAAGCTGAAGTAGTTATCGTCGCGAGCGCGTCCGGCGAAGCGGATGGTGCGCTGATCGCCGCCGCCATCATCCTGAGCCCACGGGGCGAACAGCGTGAGGGTCGCCCAATTGCGGCCGTTGACCGGCAGGTTGTCAATTTGATCTGCGCGAATTACGGTGCTGCTTTCTGCAGAACTGCGTTCGGCCGGCGATAGTTGCGCGCTGACCTCGACGCGTTCTGCGACCTCGCCGACATCGAGGCGGATGTCGAGCGTGTGCGTTTCACCGACCTGCAACTCGACATCCTCGATGAGCTTGGTCTTGAATCCGTTCCGTGAGGCTTCAACAACGTAAAAGCCGGCCGCGACGCCTGGGAAACGGTAATTGCCGCTCGCATTCGTCGTGCGCTGGAGACTCTGTGCAGTGGTGATGGCTGTAATCTTCACTGTCGTGCCTGCCAGGATTGCGCTCGATGAATCCGTCACTGTGCCTTCGAGAGTCGCGCGGTCCGTCTGCGCATGCGTCGAGCCGGCAGCGAACAAAATTAAAAGCGATGAGGAGACAGCTACTATGAGATAATGCATAGACGCTCCCTCGAACTTCTCCGGCGTCGATTCGAGATTCTGAGCAGAGGAGCCGGATTAGGCGGGCTGTGTTCGCGAGGCGCGAAGCATCATGCCTCAGCTCACACACCCGGCCTGGCTGTCCACATTTAGTCCCCGGGATGTGAATCGCTTGTGACAGGTGTGTGAGAAATCCATTAAGTGAAGCTGAAAAGAGATTCTATGGCGAGTGGTGTCGCCGCCAAGTCGGACAAGTATTCGACGGGGTGACCGGGCCTGTGGTCGCGCATCTGATGATTGCACTTCCAGCCAGGGCGGTGATAGCCGTCAGGAGGTGTTCCGACAAAAGGCGATGGGAGTTGCGGAAGGATGCTATCGCCAATTGCTTTCGGACATTCACTCAATAGCGATTAATGTCTCGGTGTCAAACACTCCGTCCTTCCGTAACTCTTCGCCAAATACATTTAATGCGCCGACGTTCGTGAATTCGCAGAAGATCACCCCGTCAAATCTGCCGAACACATGAAGCACGCGACTGACCTTCACATCTTTGGTCGCGATGCCTTTCAATAAGTTGCGGCCTTTCTCCTGACAACCGGGGTTTGTGTGGAGGAGCACGATGGCAGTCATATTCATCTCCCTTCACCGCGATTACTGCGATCTTGCGGTCTATTTAACCGGGATTCCCCCTTTAGCTCCCACCTCAGAAAGCATACGCCGTCCGCGGCGTTCCAGCGCAGCATTCTCTCGTTGCTCGGGTCCGTCGGTGAGGTTGAGTGCAACGAAGCCGCGTCATGAAGAAAGGGCACAACGGTGGGGTGGTGTCCGAGAAATGCCTCGGAACGTGGAGCTCCAGTCGGTTACATCTCAGCGCGAACCGGGCTGACGGTCTCCCAAGCTGGAAGATTATGCGACCAAGAGCAATTTGGTTCGCTCGGAAGGGCCTCGGGT
>DAITPO010000112.1:0-11538 GCA_036833535.1 Candidatus Acidiferrales bacterium
TTCCTCCGCGAAGCCGCCGTCGAAGCTAAGACCTGATCGCGTCTCGCAGGGTCCGCGAGGACGAATAAAATCCGCGACAATACCCATAGCCTAGAGCTGAGGAAAGCGTGATGCCTTCCCAAGCCTCGCCAGCGCCTGACGTGCAAACTTTGATGACTGGCCTGTTGTTCGTCGAGTCGCCGCGTTGGCACGGTGGGCGGCTTTGGTTTTCGGATTGGGGTGCGCAGGAAATTATTGCTGTTGATCTCGCGGGTAAGAGCGAGGTCATTGTCCGTGTTTCGACCTCCGTCGAGGGAGAGAGTCCTGTGGCGCGTGGGCCTTTTTGCATTGATTGGCTGCCTGATCGGCGGCTGCTGATCGTCTCGGGCCGCGATGGACTGCTGCTTCGCCGGGAGCGTGACGGCGCGCTTACGACGCATGCCAATTTAGCCGGTCTTTCGCGGCATCCTTGGAACGACATTGTCGTGGACGGCCGCGGCAACGCTTACATCGGCAATGCCGGATTCGATTTCCCGGGTGGCGAGTTCGCGCCTGGGATTCTCGCACTCGTTACTCCAGATGGTGCCGCGCGGCAGGTGGCGGATGGCGTTGCGTTTCCGAACGGCATGGTTTTGACGCCCGACAGTTCAACGCTGATCCTTGCCGAGTCTTACGGCAAGAAGCTCACGGCTTACGACATCGCGGCCGATGGCAGCCTCGCGAACCGGCGCATGTGGGCTGCGGTCGACGGCTACCCCGACGGCATTTGCCTCGATGCGGAAAAAGCCATTTGGTTTGGAGATGTTCCAAACAAGCGTTGCGTGCGCGTTCGCGAAGGCGGTGAGGTATTGCAGACGATTGACCTTGATCGAGGCTGCTTCGCTTGCGCGCTCGGCGGCGCGGACATGAAGACGCTGTTCCTGCTAGCGGCCAAGTGGCGCGATTCGACGAGCAGCGTTGACGCGGCAAGAACGGGCCAGGTGCTAACAGCTCAGGTTTCAGTACCGGGAATCGGCCGGCGCTAAAGAAACACTCGCGACAAACAGATATAATCTCTCTCCATGATTCCTCCTTCTTACAAACCGCGCAGGAAGTTCATGGAGTTGGCTGTCGCGGAGGCGAAACGCGCGGGCGACCGAGGCGACTATCCCATTGGCGCGGTCATCACGCGGCTTGTGGGCCGGCGCGAAGTTGTAATTGCCAGCGCAGGGAACCGAGTGAAAACTTCGGGATCGAGCATCAAACACGTGGAGTTGGAAACGCTTAAATACGTCTCAAGCGGGTACGGCCGCTACCTGCCAGACTTTGTCCTCTATTCCACGCATGAGCCGTGTGCCATGTGCGCCGGTGCTTGCGTTTGGTCGAGAATTGGCGCGGTCGTTTACGGCGTTTCGCAAGAAGACATTGCCGCGTATGGCCGCAAGCGCGGTACGGAAGACTACAAGTGGCGAGCGTGTCTCATCCCCTGCAGGCTCGTCTTCGAGAAGGGCAATCACCGCATTCCCGTCACCGGCGGTTTTCTGCGGCAGGAATGTCAAAAATTGTTCAGTTACAGGGCTCCGCAGCGGTAAGTGATGAGAACCGGACGTCCCACCAATCTGACGGACTCGATGCCTGAAGAACGGGGCAATTGGAGAAGCGCAATATTATGTTACTTCCCGACGAAGCTCCTCGCATGTAAGTTCGATTGAGTTAGTACCTTGACGTCCAGCTCGCCAGTCTTGTCCTGATCCAGTCTTTCGAACTCTGCTTCCATGAACCCCATGAATTCTTGCTTGGAGATCTTGCCCCGTTTGTCCGTATCCATGAGGAGCAGCAACTGCCGGACCTGGTCCTCCCCTATCACCAGCGCGTTTTGTGGCCTCGGAGTCGCCTTCTGCGCTGCGGCAGTTCCCACCATGGCCGCTGCTGCGACCAAAACTGCGATGATCACGATAGCCCATATGCCATTAGTTCGCCTGAACATGATCCGCTCCTTGGCCCAGCTTAACGGGGCAGCGCGCTCTGCAGCTATGGGCTCGATGAGTGTTAGCCGGGATGCGCGTAGTTGACGTCCCGGATTTGACCAATGTACACGGACCTCCAGGTCCCTGTTTCCGCAAAGAATGGATACACCGAATCGGAAATTCCTGGGCATCAATAAGCCACAGGCTCCCGGAGTCTGCTCGATAAACCGAGTTGCTGCGGACTGATCTGCCAGCTTCGCCTGGCTCGGTTGGAGTTTTTCACCGCCGGATGCTATCTTGTTTTGCAATTCACTTTCATTCACCCGGAAGGAGCAATCATGACCTGGGGAAAGCGCCGTGCGCTGGTAATTGTGCTGGTGATTGTGGCCGTAGCGATTTTCATCATCATTGCGTCGCAGCCGGCGCGAGTGGCTTCGAATTCGGTGCTGGTGCTGGACGTCAGCGGTGAAATCAATGAGCAACGGGCGATGGATATATTCTCGGCGCTCGGCGGAGAATTCATTCCCGTGCAGCACGATTTCGTTGATGCGCTCGACACCGCGAAGAGCGATCCGCACATTGACGCGCTGGTCGTCAAGATCGGCCCGCTGGCCACAGGCTGGGGCAAGCTTGAAGAGATTCGCTCGCACATCCTGGCGTTCCGCACGAGCGGCAAGCCTAGCATTTGCTATCTTGGCGGCGATGGCATCGGCAATCTGGAATATTATGTCGCCAGCGCTTGCGACAAAATCTGGCTAGTCCCGACCGCGCCCGTCTCCATTCATGGAATGATGGCGGAGGCGCTTTTCCTTCGCGGCACGCTCGACAAACTTAAAATTTATCCGGACTATTACCACATCGCCGAGTACAAGACCGCTTCCAATCAGCTCACCGAAAAGAAATTCACGCCGGCACATCGCGAAGAAGTGGATTCGCTGCTGCACGGCATCTACAACCAATATCTGACGGAAGTCTCTCAGGCTCGCAACATGGACCGCGCAGCATTCGAGAAGCTGGTTGAACAGGGACCGCTATCGGCCGATGACGCGCTGAACGGCAAGCTGGTTGACCGGCTGGCGTATTGGGACCAGGTTCAGGATTTCGTTCGCGAGAAGACCAAGGATTGGAATCCGGTGAAATTGGGGCGTTACCGCACGCAAATCAAGAATGAGGGCGGCACGAAGATCGCCGTAGTGCACGCGACGGGGCTGATAGTTTCCGGCGAATCCGGAAATGCGCCGGGCGGCGGCGCGATCATGGGCAGCGAATCCGTCGCGGCTGACTTGCGCAAAGCGCGCGAGGATTCCGGGATCAAGGCCATCGTCTTGCGCGTGGATTCCGGCGGCGGCTCGGCTGTCGCGAGCGAAGTGATCCGGCGCGAAGTGGTTCTCGCCAAGGGCGCGAAGCCGGTCGTCGTCTCCATGTCCGACGTCGCCGCATCGGGCGGCTACTGGATCGCCATGTCGGCGAATAAAATCGTCGCCGATCCAAACACGATCACGGCTTCGATCGGCGTCCTCGGCGGCAAACTAAACGTCTCCGGGCTTTACAGCATGCTCGGCCTCAGCACCGATTCCATCGCAACGAGCGAGAACGCGTCGATCTTTTCCGCGCAGCAGAATTTCACGCCTGCGCAACAGAAGCTGATCCAAAAATCGCTGCAGGATGTGTACACGAATTTCACGAAGGGCGTCGCGGAAGGACGCCACATGACGGTCGAAGCCGTGGACAAGATCGGCAAAGGCCGCGTCTGGACCGGCGCGCAGGGCAAGGAACTTGGCCTGGTGGACGAGCTCGGCGATCTCGATCGCGCGGTCGAAGTTGCGAAACAACTCGCCGGCGTTCCAGCAGAGCGGCGCGTACGCATCGTACGCTTCCCCGAGGAGAAAACTTTCCTGCAGATGTGGCTCGAGCGGCAGAAGGACGATTCCGCGCAGCTTTCTTCGATTCAGGCTGCTGTCGAGCGGCTGACCGGCGCTTACGACACGCCGCAAGCCCGGCTGCCATTCGAGCTGCAGATTCGCTAAGCGGCCTGCTGCAACTGCGGCGCCGAAGCGCGCGCCGCGATTCGCGGTAGTTCGCGGCTCGCGCCTTCCGCTATACTGATAAGCACGGCGCGGTACCCAAGAGGCCTAAGGGAGAGGTCTGCAAAACCTCCATTCGTGGGTTCGAATCCCACCCGCGCCTCCAACGTTTTTCACGATAAAACGCCAGCTCGTAACGCTGCCACGCGCACGCAAAGCAACAATTCATCGCGCCCCGGTCTTCTGGAAAAGATGATAAGGATTTTGCGCGACAAGTTTGTATCGGCCCGTTGCAAACACCTCGGGCATCACGAGGCGCACTTCATCCTTTTCCAATGTTGAGTCGTCGAACAGAATGAATCCGCCGACCTGAAGAAAAGCGTCGCAATTCAAGAAGTCACGCCTGGCGTAATCGTAAGTGTGATTTCCATCTACGAAGCAAAAACTGAGCGGCCCTCCGAGGTTAAGCGTCCGCCCAAAAACGTCGGTCTTGGATTCTGCCGCCTGCCAGCACTTAAATAACTCATCAGAATTCATCTCGAATGTGAAGGGCAGGTCATCGCTGCTGAACAATCTAATGTTGCGGATGTAGGAGTCCCGCGCAAGCTGCTCCAGATCCTTGTAATGGATCGCTGACTGCCCGACATGGTCAGTGGAATTCTCCGGCTTCTGAAACTCCCATTTGTCGCAGGTGATGAGCGGGTTCGTGACGCCATGCTTCCTCTTGAAATAAGTCAAAAGATTTGCTGACAAGCCGCAGTAGGAACCGATTTCCAGCATCGGAGCCGCGCTCGGAAGGTGTCGAATGGCGTAGTCGAAGGAATAGAGATTGCCCCTTTCCAATATTCCCGCATTTATGTAGCACAACTGCGTGACGTACTCATCCTCAAGGTAAATGATTGGCTGGACTGGATCGAGTATGCGCGCCGCCTTGCGCAAAGCACGGGCCGCGACATTTCGTAGCGAACTCATCTCTATTGCATTCTCCTGACTGGCCGCGATAACGGCATTCGATAATATGCGCTTCGACTTGTAGGAATCGACTCGCGATTATAGGTCAGCAAGACTGATTCTCTCGCACCTTCGCGGAACTCGCAGGCTCCGGCCAAACGGTGCTCTAAACGGTGGTCCGTTACCGACTATTTCTTACGGCTTGGCGATCAGGATGGGCTGCGGATCGGATTCGCGGCGATAAAACACGCGCGGGCGCTGCGTCTCGCGATCCTTCAGCATAATGCCACGCGACGGCTCGCCTTCCACAATCGAAATGTCGCGGCCCAGTGCGGCCATTCGCTTCATGCCGTCCATTTGCAGTTCCGGAAGACGGATCGTGGTGTAGTCGAGCCATTCGCGCAGCAGGATCTGGCCGTCCTTAGGCGCGTCATCCGCTTTGCCCTGCTTCAATCCTTCTTCTACTAAGGCATAGGTGAGCAAACCGTGGCCATACTGCGAAAGTTCTAGCGCCGCTTCATTTCCCTGTGCTGCGGCGAGGATGTACATGCCCTTCTCGTAAGCCAACTGCGCGAGACCTTGCGAATTCATCGGTCCCTGCCGCGGATCGTCGGCTTCGAGCGTCTTTCCGGATTGACATGCATCAATCACCAGCACGATATACGCGGCGTCAATCTTCTCGACGAGCGATCCTAGCTCGAGGTCATTGATTGCGCCCGGTATGGTGTCATCAGCAGCGCTTCGCGCGGCGGCCCCGTCTGTTCGAGCCACCTGGGTCGCCTGAGGCTCGAAATCGTGCGCGATCAGATAAAAGCGCTTATTCTCTTTTCCCGGAGCCGCGCCGTGCCCCGCGAAATAAATGAAAATCGCGTCCTCGGGCTGCGCGGGCTCGATCTTGCTTAATTCTGCAGGAGCCTCTTCGGCCAGCGGGCCGCTTTGCGAACCAGCCAAGCGCGCGAGGGCTTGCAGGATGTTTGCCTTAGTGGCCTCGCGATCCGACAAGAAGATCACGCGAATATCACCGAAGGAGCCGATTTTCGCCTGCTGCACGCGCAGCTCGTCACTGAACGCGCGCGCATCATCCACCGCGTAATGCAAATTGAATTGCGAATCGGCGTATTCGTTGATTCCTACGGCGAGAATGTAGGCGATTCCCGCTCGCTTCAGGCTATCGGCGCCGTCGAAACTGATTTCCGTGTCCGCGCTCTTCACATCTTCACGATTGAACGCGTAAGCGACCAAGCGTTGTTCGCCCGCAACCGCGGAGATTGTGGCATCCAGGGTTGTCTCCGAAATGCCGTTCGTTAATACGTCTCCGTGCCAGATCCTGACCAGCGATCCATTGCGGAATAACCGCACATCACGAACTCCGCTTCCGCCCCGATGCGTGGAATCCGCCGGCGCCTCCTGCACTTTTATCTTTACGTTCACGGTGCGGGCAGAATCGCTCGCGCCTTCTCCCTCGGGCATCCCTTCGAGCGATAATTCGAGCTGCGGCTGGCGCCGATCCACCTGCGAGATTTCGCGTTTGGTCTGCGGAAACTTTCCCGCCAGAATTTCCGCGAGCAACCCGGGATGGTAATACTCGCGAAAGAAAACCTCGACGGGAGCGACATTGAACGTGTTTCCTTGGAAGCGCCATAGTATGCGCTGCCATCCGCGCGGCGAGCCGTCGAAAAGTCCGTTGGGACTAATCACCAGCCAATCCCCAGCAGATGTCAAAGAAATCAGCGTGGCCATCAACTCGCCCGTGTGCGAATCCCACACCCTCGTGCCGCTGTCCTCGCTCGTCGTAAAAATCCATCGCGCATCCGGGCTGAAAGAGACATCCCACGCAGAACTCGGCGGGTGTAAAGTCCGCACCTCGCGGCCAGTGGCCACTTCCCAAACTTTGACGTCGTAGCTTGCCGCGGCCAGCCAGCGCCCATCGCGGCTGAACGTGACCGCGGTCCCGCTCAAGCCAGGGAATTCTCGTACGATTTGTCCGGTCTCGACGTCCCACAGTCGCACGACGCGATCCAAGATCCACTCGCCGCGTTCGAATCGCTGCACAGCTCCCGATGCCGATGCCAGCGTGCGCCCGTCGGGACTAAATGCCACCGCAGCAATCTCTCCTTGGCTGCCGACCAGCGTACGAATCTCGCGCCCCGTACTGACATCCCACAATTTGATGGTCTTGTCGGCGGGATGATCGCTTCCCTGCGTCTTTCTCCAATCCAAGATCCCGCCACCGGATGCAAGAACGCGCCCATCGGGACTGAACGCCACGGAAGTGACTTCACCCGTGTGCCCGGTGAGCGTACGCAGTTCCCGTCCCGCCTCTACATCCCAGATCTTTATCGTTTTGTCGCTGCTCCCCGACGCGAGCAGCTTTCCGTCAGAACTGAACGCGACGGCATTGACACGATCCCCATGTCCGGCCAGCTCCCGCTTGATTTTTCCATCACGCGCATTCCATATCCGCACCGATTTATCGACGTTGCCCTCGCCGTAGTAAGGCTGTCCGGCCGCCGATGCGATCCATTGCCCATCGGGGCTCATGGCCACAGACGAGATCATACCGGTGTGCCCCGCCAGCACATGCAATTGCTGCCCGGTCGTCAAATCCCATAACCTCACCGTGCTGTCGTCGCAGCCGAGTGTCAGCGCTTTGCCGCTCGGCGCCGCAGCTAGCGGACGGATTTGGCCAATCACCTCACCGCCAAGAATACTTTTTTCCCGCCAGCTCTTCGTTTCCCACAGTGCAATTCTGTCGTCCACTCCCGCGGCCAGCCACTTCCCGTCAGGACTAAAGCTCACCGCGAAATTGGAGGAGAAATTTCCGGGAAGGGGCACTGACTTAACCAGCCGCCCCGAATTTATTTCCCAAATTTCAATGGCTCTCCCCACCAAAGCCGCAAGAAGACTTCCATCCGGACTAATCGCCAGACAAAACGAAGCGTCTCCAGGCCTCGGGGACCATGTGCGGATTTCATGCCAGGTGCTCGTATCCCACAGCTTGACGGTTCCGCCCGCGTCGCTGGATGCGAGCCAGCGGCCGTCTCGACTGGCGGCCACCCCCAAAATAATATTTTGATGGCCCGCCAGGACTTGGATCTTTTTCTCGTTGCTGATCTTCCAGATGTCCAAACTCTTCCCCGCCGCCGCCGCGAGCCAATCTCCATCCCCGCCGAAAGCCAGGCTGTTCACCTCTTCCGTCCCGCGCAGCACCTTTGCTTTCTTCGCTGCTGAAATCGGCCACACCCTGATCAGTCCGTCTCTGCTGCCCGCAGCAAAGGTTCCTCCGTCCGGACTCACGGCCACCGACCACACGGGGCTTGGGCCGCTCAAGCTGCGCAACTCGCGCCCCGTCTCGATGTCCCACAATTTCACCGCACCTTCGGTCCCAGCCGAAACCAAAACCTTGCCGTCGGGCGTCACCGCCATCTTCCACACCATTCCACGATGACCCGCAAACGCTCTCAGCTCGCGCCCAGTCTTGAGATCCCATAGTTTGAGTGTGGTGTCCTGACTTCCCGATACCAGCCAGCGGCTCTCGGGCCCGAAAGCGATGGACATGACCGGCTTGTGATGCCCCGATTCCATCACGAGTTCGGGCTGCGCTTCGCGGTTCGGCGGCGCAGCGACGCCTTTTGAAGAAGTCTGCGCAAGTGTGCCGATTCCGCTGAGCAGGAGGGCGACAAAAAGAATAAGTAGGCGCAAGCTGTTGGCTCGGAAACGATGCGGCTAAGAGATAGCTACTTGTTTATCGTAGATTCGAATCGCGGTGATCGGGCCGGAAATGAAGCCTGCCGCTGACAAGTGGTAACAGCTCGCTCCGCGCGGCTGCACATCACGGACGGGCGGCGTTCACTTCAGCTTTGCATATTCGGATTTGGCGGCAACGAGGATGGGGATGTCGGGGTCGGCGTCTTTCCACAGCGCGAGGAAGTCCTGATACGCAGCCTGGGCTTTGGCGGTGTCGCCCGATAGTGCGTACGCACGGCCGAGTCCCAAGTGCGCCAGCGCGCCGATTGTGCCGTTCTGGATCACGCCAGAGTGGTCGAGAATTTTCTGAAACTCGGCTGCGGCTGCGCTGCCTTGGTGCCCTGCCAGATCAACTTCGCCACGCAGGTAGACGGGGTAGAGAGCCTGGCCAACAGAACCGAGTTCGTAGGGAGCAACAGGGGCCAGCGCTTCGATTGCCTTGCTGGCGCTGCCCCCCTGCAGAGCAGCAGCCGCGCGGATTGTGGGCAGATAATTGGATTGCACAATCGTGTCTTCTGGGAAGCGCTTGGCCAGTTCGGCGGCCAGCCGCGAAGCTTGAGCGGCGTCACCCGCCAGAGCGAATGCGAAGGCCGATATAGCTTCAACATCTCTGCCGGTCGAGAGAGCCAGCGCGGCCTGTGCCTGCTGCTTTGCCAGGCTCATGTTGCCCACCAGCGCCTCGCGCCAGGCAGCTTCAGCCACGTCTCCAGCCGCCGCCTCTTTTTCATCAGCGCGTTGGGCCGATTCGGACGCACGCCTCGTCAGTTCCCGCGCTTTGGCAAACTTCCCGGCATAAGCGGCCGTGTCGGATTCGGTATCGAGCATGACGTCTTCGAATCCGGGCTTTCCCATCAGCGCTGCCGACTCACGCTCCATTCCGGCCGCATCGTGTTGCAGGAAATCAATGGCGTAGAGCTGAAGGTGATTTGCAGGATTATCCAGATTGTGGGCTTGCGCCTCCTGTGCGGTCGCCCGGGCTTCATCGAGGCGGTTAACACACACATAGCCGGCAACGAGGTTGCTGTACCAAAGCCCGCTTTCGGGACTAAGTCTAAGCGACTCCTGGTTCGCAGCGAGGGCTTTATCGTAGTCGCCGAGAGCTTGGTAGATGGAGGCTACGTTGCCGGGTGGAATGTCGTCGCGCGGGTAGGTCTGCGCCCACAACTCATAGGTCTTGCGCGTTGCTTCCATGTTCCCGGTGACGTACTGTTCATAGTGCGAAACGATGTAAAACTTCTCGCGCTCGCTCACCCGTTCGCGCAGTTCGTAGGCCTTGCGGATATTTTCGGCGGCACGAGCAATCTCGCCCAGGCCAACGTCGTTCGTTCCCAGCCGCCCGTAGGCCATGGCAAAATTGGGGTCCAAGTTGACAGCGCGCTGGAACAACGGGATGGCGGCAGCGTTATCGCGCTTCACGACCTGCGCCTGGTAGCCCAGACTGTAGGCCTGCAGCGCCTCCAGCGATGGCGTGGTCACGTTCTCTGCCGGCGCGTCGTACTTCTGGACCGAGGCCAGCGATTCGCCCAACTTCACGCGCACTTTCGTCGCCGCCTCGCCCAGCGCTTTCAGCACCTGCTCTTTGCCACTGGCGGTGGCCTGTTCGTTCGCCAGAACATCGCCGCTGCGGCAGTTCACAGCTTTTAGTCCCACGACATACTGGCTGCCTAGACTCGAAATCGAGCCTTCGATGCTGGCGGCACCGGCAGCGCGCTGGCAGACTTCGCGGGCCAACTCGCGCGTGAGCCGCGCGTCCTTGGGTTGCGCCATGAGCGCGAGCGTCTGCGCTACGCGTTCATCGGAGAGCAAGTTCAAAAACGGCGACTGCTCCAGTTGCGCCGAGAGCCCCTGCCGAAGCGTGCCATCGAACACCGTATCCCCCGTCGTGTTTGTGAAATCGGCAAGCACGACGGTGTCCTTCTCGGTCAACGGCGCTGCGTGACGTGACCGGAAGTAGAGAGAGATAGCGACCACAGCAGCAACCACAACGACAGCAGCGGGAATCAAGATCTTCCAGAGTTTGCTTCCTCCAGTGACCGGAACCTCAGAGACTCTCACTGCAGCCGATGATCCAGTAGCCGGAACAGAACCCAATGACGCCACAGGTTGCTGGACGCTCGACTGAGAGCCTGTATCCTGCGCCGCTGCCACGGTCCCCGAGCCCGCCGCGATCATCCGGCTTGTATCCGTGTCGCGCTTCAGTCGTTGCAACTCCGCCCGCATCTCGTTCGCGTGCAGGTACCGCAGATTGCGGTCTTTCTCCAACGCCCGGTTGATCACATCTTCCAGTTTTGGCGGAATGTCCGGATTCAAGCGCATCGGCGGCGCGGGAGCGCGTGTCAGGATGGCGTTGGTAATGAGCGCCGAACTGTCTCCACGGAAGGGCAACGTCCCGGTGGCCATCTCGTATAGGACGACGCCAAAAGAAAATAAATCTGTGCGTGCATCCAATTCTTTCGCGCCCAATTGCTCGGGCGACATGTAGGCCACCGTTCCGACGGCAGTTCCCGGACTGGTGAGATGCTCCGCAGCGACTTCCCCCATCGCATTCGTGGCAGCAGTAGCATCCGAGGCCACAGTTTCGCGCTTCAACGTCTGCTTGGCCAAACCGAAATCCAGAATCTTTGCGTGCCCTCGTTTAGTTACAAAGATGTTCGCTGGTTTGATATCGCGGTGGACGATGCCTTCGCCGTGCGCCGCGTCGAGCGCGTCCGCAATTTCGATGGCGAGATTCAGGAGAGTCTCGATCTCCATCGGGCGGCCGCCGATGAGGTGCTTCAGCGTTTGGCCGTCCAAAAATTCCATGACGATATAAGCGCGGCCGTTTTCTTCGCCGATGTCGTAAATGGTGCAAATGTTCGGATGATTGAGTGCCGAAGCCGCCTCCGCCTCAC
>DAITPO010000113.1:0-1113 GCA_036833535.1 Candidatus Acidiferrales bacterium
ATGTCCACGGCGTTTCCGCAGCCCGCGCCCGGGACGGCGGCTTCGCCCGGGCCGATGACTGTGCCCGCGGAAAAGCTGCGTAGTGTGTTGGGGATTACGAATGTGAGTTTCGTGCGCGGGCAACATACTCTGGCGATCGTGGATTCGCCGCTTTCGTCGGATAGCGGATCGAATGCTCATCCGATGAACAATCACGCGGTGATGGCTGCGGCTGGCGGCGGAAACGCGGGTTACCTGGGTGGATGAAGATGTGGCGCGATCGAAATCCGGGAGCAGTCCGCCTAGGCGGACGCCTCTACGACCGAAATTGCAGATTGCCGCGCGTCAGAGTAGTTCGAGAACTTCTTCGTAGCGCTTGAATGGGGGGATTAGATAGACGCCGGCTACTTCGGTGCGGGCCCAATCTAGCATGTGTTTTGCCAGGGCGAAGCCGCGGTCTCTTGCGGAATTGCCGGCGGTCTCTAATTCCTTGAGAGTTTGATTGGGGATGGAGATGCCGGGGACTTCGTTGTTTAGGCGCAGGGCTTGCTTGTAGCTTGTCAGCGGCCAGACGCCGACCAGAACTGGGACTGGGCATTTGCCGCCAAGGCGCTTTAGGAATGCTTGCCAATGCTCCGGGTCGAAGACTGGCTGCGTCATGGCGAAGTGCGCGCCCGCGGCTAGTTTTTGTTCGAAGCGGCGGATTTCCGCGTCGAGATCTTCGGCTACCGGATTCACAGCGACGCCGATGGTGAAATTTGTGGCGCCGCCGAGACTTTTGCCTGCCCAGTCGGTGCCTTGATTCAGGCGCGACATGATTTTGACTACGCCGATAGAATCCACTTCATAGACGCCGGAAGTTTCCGGATGATCTCCGAGCGACGGAGGATCGCCGGTGATCGCGAGAACGTTGCGGACGCCGCCGACGGCCCAGGCGCCGAGGAGCATGGCTTGCAGGCCGATGATATTGCTGTCGCGTGAAGTGAGATGCGGAATGGTTTCGTAGCCGTGGGCTTCGAGCGCGCCTGCGAGCATCAGCGCGTCCATGCCGACGCGGGCTAGCGTGCCGCTGTTGATGTCGATGGCGTCCACTTTGCCGCCATCCATCACGCGGCCGACTTGCTCGAGGATGCG
>DAITPO010000113.1:1213-7401 GCA_036833535.1 Candidatus Acidiferrales bacterium
GCGAAATATTCGGGCGAAGATTTCGGATAAACGATGCGGTCACCCATGCGATGCGGGAAACCGGCATTGGGCATGGCGCTGAGCGGTATGTTTGCCGCGGCGGCCAACTCGCGCAGTACTGGAAGCAGAAGCTGCGGGCCGATGGTGCAGTTGGCGCCTACCGCTTGCACGTCGAGAGATTTCAGCTTTTCCCAGGCTTCGGCCGGGCGCGTGCCGCCAAACGTGGTGCCCTCTTCGGAATAGGTGAGCTGCGCGACTACTGGCAGCCGGGAGAAAGAGCGGATTGCGTTGATCGCGGCGATCAGCTCGTCGAGATCGCTGAAAGTTTCCAGAATAAAAAGATCCACGCCGCGCTCTTCGAGTGCGGCGGCTTGCTCGCGGAAGATGGATTGCATTTCTTCGGCGGGTGGATGCTGCACTTGCTGGCGGATTCCGAGAGGGCCGATGGAGCCGGCGAGGAAAACTTCGTGGCGCGCGGCTTCGCGTGCTTCGCGGGCGATTTTCACACCACGATGAATCAGCTCCGTGGTGCGGTCGTCGAGGCCGGCGGCGGCGAGCTTATTACGATTGGCGCCGAAAGTGTTGGTCTCGAGGATTTGCGCGCCGGCGTCGAGATAGGATTGATGGATGCGGAATACGGCTTCGGGTTGCGTCGCGTTCAACTCTTCGAGGCAGCGCTGCGCGCCGGCGAATTCGTAGAGCATCGAGCCCATGGCGCCATCGGCGACGAGGACCGCGTTCTTCAATCGTTCGTTGAATTCTTCAATTTTCATCTGTGAACGTGGTGGACAATCATAGTGGACCGCAGATCGACGTCAGGGCCAAACACGTCGCGCGCGAACTCAGCAAACACGCCCTCAGCGGCTAAAGCCGTACTTATTTTGCGGCATTTTCGGCATGACTAAAGTCATGCCCAGTCAAAGCGTCGTGCCCTGATACAGCTTCGTGCCCCGTATTCAGCGTTTTTGTTCGACCATGCCGGCGACCGTGTCCATTAGGTCGAACTTGGTCAGGATTTCCGGCTTGCCGTTGTCCATGGCGATGAAAACAGCCGGGCCTTCGTGGCTCAAGATGTGCGTGACGCGCTCGACCGGGGCGTTGCTGGGCAATTGCGGCAGCGGCTTGCCCATGGCTTCGCGGATGACCAGCTTGCGCAGATCTTTGCCCTGCAGCGCGAGATTCAGAATTTGATCTTCGTAGATGGTGCCAATCGAGGTGTCTTCCTCGAAGACCGGAATCTGCGAAATATCCTGCTTCTGCATGGTGTTCAGCGCGTGGAAGACGGTTTGATCGGGACGCACGATGATGACGTCGCGTTTCTTGCCGCTCTCGCGCTTGTGGCGGACGACGTCGGCGGCGGTGAGACGCAGCTCGGCGTCCACGTAGCCGTATTCGCGCATCCAGGCATCGTTGTAGATTTTGCTGAGGTAGCGCGTGCCGGTGTCGGGAAGGAATGCGACGATCACTTCGCCCTTCTTCGCATCGCGCGCAACTTTCAGTGCGCCGGCCATGCAGCCGCCGCCCGAGCCGCCGGTGAAGATGCCTTCCTGCTTGGCGAGACGGCGGGCCCAGACGAAACATTCTTCGTCGTTCACTTGAATGACGTCGTCGAGAACTTCGAACTTCATCGTGCCGGGAAAAATATCTTCGCCGATGCCTTCGACGACGTAAGTGAGGGCTTTGCCGACTTTGCCGGTCTTGACGAATTCGTAGTAGAGCGAGCCGTAGGGATCTACGCCGATTACTTTTACTTTCGGATTCTGTTCTTTGAGGTAGCGGCCTACGCCGCTGATGGTGCCGCCGGTGCCCATGCCGCAAACGAAGTGCGTGATTTTGCCTTCGGTGTCTTTCCAGATTTCCGGGCCTGTGGTGCGGTAGTGGGCTTCCGGGTTCATGGGATTTTCGTATTGATTGGGGTAGAAGGAGTTCGGGATTTCACGTGCGAGTTTTTTGGCGACGGAATAATAGCTGCGCGGATCTTCGGGCTCGACTGCGGTGGGGCAAACGATGACTTCGGCGCCGAAGGCTTTGAGGAGATCGATTTTTTCGCGCGATTGCTTGTCGGTGATAGTGAAGACGACTTTGTAGCCGCGCACGACGGCGACGAGCGCGAGGCCCATGCCGGTGTTGCCCGAAGTGCCTTCGATGATCGTACCGCCGGGTTTCAGAAGGCCTTTGCGCTCGGCTTCGTCAATCATGGAGATGCCGATGCGGTCCTTCACCGATCCGCCGGGATTGAGGTAATCGGCTTTAACGTAGACTTCGGCTTGCGAATCTCTGGAGACGCGATGCAGCCGGATGAGCGGCGTGTTGCCGACGGCTTCGAGGATGTTGTCGCATTTCATAAGTGCAATCCGTTTTTTCGCAGCGTACGACTTAGCTTAGAGAGTTCGCGAATCGGTGTAAAGCGGCAGTTTCGACGGCGTCGCGATGGATTTACTATGCGCGGCGCGGGAGAATAGTGCGACGAGAATTTATGGCTTCGGCAGACAAATTGGCGGGAGATTCGCGGGCGCGCGCGGGAGGTTTGCGGCCGCGGACCGAGCGAATTTTTTATGATGGGCATTGCGGATTGTGCCATCGAGCGGTGCGATTTGTGATTGCGCGGGATGCAGAGACGCGGCTATTTCGCTACGCGCCACTCGGAGGCGCGACTTTCGCCGCGCTCGTGCCCGCGGAGCGCCGCGCGGGATTGCCGGATAGTGTGGTTGTACTGACGGATGATAGCCGGCTGTTGACGCGCTCGGACGCTTTCGTTCACATTCTTCGGAGGCTGGGCGGATTCTGGCGGTTCGTTGCCGGGATTATCGGTGTGATCCCTCGGGTGATTCGGGACGGCGTGTATGATTTTATTGCGCGGGTGCGTTACCGAATTTTTGGGCGGCGGATGGAGGTTTGTCCGGTGACGCCGGCGGAATTGCGGGCGCGATTTGATGATTGAGTTCGGACGGAGAAAGCATACCGTGCGTGCGTTTACACAATGTGCCGAGAATTGGACGGTATCAACCAAATGTACTCGGGCGGGCGCAGCAAGCCACGCCCCTACGGATTTATTTTGACAGGATCGGTGAAGCGTTACATCGCAGGAGGTTGCTGAATGGCGCGGCAGAATATTTCTAGCGGGACGAAGTGGGAGCCGATTGTTGGTTATTCGCGTGCTGTGCGGATTGGGAATTACGTGCATGTTTCCGGCACTACGGCTACCGGCGCGGACGGCGAGATTGTGGGGAAGGGCGATCCTTATGCGCAGGCGGTGCAGGTGTTGAAGAATATCGAATCGGCGCTGGAGAAGGCGGGGGCGAAAATGCGCGATGTGGTGCGCACGCGCATCTACGTTACGAATATTGCCGATTGGGAGAAAATCGGGCGCGCCCACGGGGAAGTTTTCAGTGCGATTCGGCCGGCGACGGCGATGATTGAGATCAAGGCGTTGATATCGCCCGATATGGTGGTTGAGATTGAGGCTGATGCGTATATCGGGATGCATTAGCAGCGCGTTTCTCATCGCGATTGCTCCTGAACGTGGCCGATGTTTGAGCTAATGTTATTCGGGACGGGCGGAGCAAGCCCCGCCCCTACGGGAACGAGCCTATTCAAGTCGGACGATGCCGTGATGCCCCGAGTTTTCAAGTATAGGACTCGAGAATCGAGATGAGTGCGCCTACGCCGATGACTTATGACTCGTTTGTTGCGGAGTATTACGATTTTCTGCCGACGGTGACGGGCCGGGCTGATCTCGATTTTTATTTGGCTGAGGCGAAAAAGTCCGGCGGGCCGGTGCTTGAGCTCGGTTGCGGGACCGGGCGAGTTTTGATGCCGATTGCGCGAGCGAGTTTTCGCGTGGTCGGGTTGGATCTTTCGGAAATGATGCTGCGGCGGTGCCGCGAGAAGCTGGCGAGTGAGCCGCACGAAGTACAAGAGCGGATCAGTGTGCATCGCGGGGACATGGCCGACGTCGATCTCGGGGAAAAATTCGGGGTGATCATCGTGCCTTTCCGGCCGTTTCAGCATTTGCTGGGAGTTCGCGAGCAGCTTGCGTGCCTGCGCTGCGCGCACCGGCATCTCGAGCCCGGCGGACGGTTGATTCTCGATCTATTCCAGACCGATCCGCGGCGCATGCACGATCCGGCGTTTCTGAACGAGGAAATCGTGGAATCGGAAGCGACGTTGCCGGACGGCAGAAAGCTGCGGCTGGCATCGAGGCTTTCGGCGTTTCATCGCGCCGAGCAGTTCAATGACTGCGAGCTGATTTTTTACGTGACGCACCCGGATGGACGAACTGAGCGGTTGGTGTTTGCATTCCCTCTGCGCTACTTCTTCCGCTACGAAGTGGAACATCTGCTGGCGCGCTGCGGATTCCGCGTGGCGGAGCTTTATGGCGATTTCGACCGCACGCCGCTCAGCGCTGAATCGAGAGAGATGCTGTTCATCGCGGAGAAAATTGCAGAAGGCAATCCGGCATGATGCCGCGCGTGAGGATTGTGCGGCTCGAAACGCCGCGAGTGAATTCCTGCTTGATGATTCGGGCGGCGATAGAATAAGGAATTCGTGGACCATCCTGACCACACTCCGGTAAGAATCGCGGGCGGCACGCTCTTTGGGCGGCTCGCGTTCATGTTTTTGCTGTCGTGCTCGATTGGATTCGGCGCGGCGGTTGGGCTGCTGTTCGTCTATACCAGTGATTTGCCGGAGATTCGCGCGCTGGAGGACTACCGGCCCGACACGGTTACTGAGCTCTATGCCGATAACGGCGAATCGATCGGCAGTTTCGCGCTGCAACGGCGCATTCTGCTGACGTACCCGCAAATTCCGAAAGTTCTGAAAGACGCGATTCTTTCGACTGAGGACCAGCACTTCGAAGAGCACTGGGGCGTGGATTTCACGCGCGTGGTCGGCGCGGCGTGGCGCGATATCACCAAGCGCCGCATCGCGCAGGGCGCTAGCACGATTACGATGCAGCTTGCCGGCGGGCTTTTTCTTGATCGCTCGAATCGATCATTTCGGCGCAAGATTCAGGAAATGCTGCTGGCGATTCAGATCGAACGGCATTACACGAAGCAGCAGATTTTGACCATGTACTGCAATCAGATTTATCTCGGGCATGGGAATTATGGATTCGAAGCGGCGTCGGAATATTATTTCGGCAAGCCAGTGGGCAAGCTGACGCTGGCCGAGGCGGCGCTTCTGGCGGGCATCATTCCCGGACCGAAATATTCGCCGGTGCTGCATGCGCAGCGAGCGCGCGCGCGGCGCAATCTGGTGCTTTCGAATATGGCGGAAGAGCGCAAGATCAGCTCGGAGGAGGCGGAAACCGCATCGGCGACGCCGCTGACACTGCATCTGACCACGCCGCGGAACAGTTTTGCTCCATATTTCGTCGAGGAAATCCGCCAATATCTCGAGCGCACGTATGGCACCGCCGCGGTGCATGAGCAAGGGCTGCGCGTCTATACGACGCTCAACGTGGCCATGCAGCGCTCTGCTGATCAGGCTGTCGTCGACGGCTTGCATGAATACGACCGGCGGCACGGCTGGCGCGGCGGGCTGCGCAATATCGTGAAGGAAGGCGTGGCCAAGCTCGATAGCTACGATTCGGACGACTGGCACGGAACGATCGAGAAGGGCAGCTACGTGACCGGGCTTGTGCGCGCCGTGGATAATTCGACGGCGACTGTGAAGATCGGGCCTTACGCGGCAATGGTTTCTGCCTCGTCGATTTCCTGGACGGGTCACAAATCACCCGGAGAGCTTTTGAAGGCTGGCGACGTGGCGCTCTTCAAGATTCTCGACATTACCGGGACAACCGCGAAGGTGGAACTGGAGCAGCCGCTGACCGCGCAGGGGGCCCTGCTGGCGATTGACAATCCGAGCGGGGAGATCAAGGCGATGGTGGGCGGGTCGAGCTTCGAGGACTCGAAATTCGATCGCGCCACTCAGGCTTTGCGGCAGACCGGCAGCTCGTTCAAGGTCTACGTGTATGCGACGGCGATTCAGCAGGGATTTTCGCCGTTCGACACGATCGTGGATGCGCCGGTGTCCTTTCGCAGCGGCGGGCAGGAGTATTCGCCGAAGAACTACGACGAGAAATTCGAAGGACGGATCACGTTGCGGCGGGCGCTGGCGGATTCGCGCAATGTTCCCGCGGTGCGGCTGCTCGATCAGGTTGGAGTGCAGAAGGTGATCGATAC
>DAITPO010000113.1:7501-9718 GCA_036833535.1 Candidatus Acidiferrales bacterium
ACGCCGGAAGTGATCCCAACCGTGGATTTGGAGCAGTGATTCTTGCCCCGCCGAGTTGACGAGCAGGAGCTCTCGCTTGCGCGTAACTTCGCCGATGCAGGTTAGGCGAACGCCGCTCGGAGCGCGCTTCAGCTCTTTGACCCTACGCTCAGGTACTGTATATACTAGCTCGTAGTCGTCGCCTCCGTTCAGCGCGAAATCCATCTCTGCGGCGGGCGAAAGTCGCAGACGTCGGCGCCATGGTTCCGGGATGCGAGCTTCGGGAATGCAGTCGGCATACACGACCGCGCCGACGTGACTGGATTCGCAGAGGCGCGCCAGGTCGATCGATAGGCCGTCGGAAATGTCCATCATGGCGGTTGCTACGCGGTGGCGTGCTAGCCAGCTTCCGAGCTTTAGACGCGGGCTCGGGTACAAATGCGGAGCAAGAAGTGAGCGAGCATCCCTCCGTTTGTCGAATCGCTTGAGACTGATCTCGAGGCCCAGCCTTGCTGCACCCAGTTTGCCGCTGACGTAAATCAGGTCGCCGGGGCGCGCGCCCGATCTTTGAATTGCGCGTCCGGATAGGACGTCGCCTAGCACCACGACGCAGACTGCAACTTTTTCGTTCTCGGATAAGTCTCCTCCAATCAATGGGATACGAAACTTCCGAGCGGCTTGATCCATGCCTTTGAGGAATTTATCCAGCCACGCACCGGTGCGTGCTGACGGCATCGCCAGATTCAAGAGGAAACCGATCGGCTCAGCACCCATCGCTGCGAGATCGCTCACAGCGCGCGCCAGCGCTTTATATCCGATCGCGTTGGGAGGATCGGCCGACAGGAAGTGAACGCCTTCGATCAGGAAGTCACTGCTGAGGATCAGTTCGCGGCCGCGGCGCGGTTTCAGAATGGCCGCGTCGTCTCCAATCCCTAACCTCACGCACCCCGCCTTACGTCCACCGTCCGAAAGGACGGCTTTCCTGATGCGGTTGAGCAATGCGCCTTCACTGGTCATCGGTACAGTTGTTTTCCAGGGGCCCGAAACCCGAAAATAGGGTCAATCCGAAACACAAGTTACCGATTATAGCTGTGACTCTGATAAAGGCACGAGTTGAGTGTGCCTACGGGATTTGGAAGAAATGGGTTGACGAATGCGAAGCGAGTCCCTACAATTCGACGGTTTTCGCCCCAGCGCCCTCGTCGCCGGTTCCCGACAGCTTCGTCGGGCTGCTGGGTGGTCGCTACGCTTCCCCCGGGTAGCGCGCTTCCTTCGGTCTTGGCGAAGAATGAAGAGCAAGTCATATACGCTATTTATAGCCGCAAACGATTCCGGTGGTGTGCGCCGGCTGCGGATTCCGCTTTATGTGCTGCATGTGTTCCTCGTTTTGGCTGTAGTTGGCGGCCTGACGGTCATTTTCGCGGCTGGTTCCTATAGCCGGATGCTCTGGAAGGTGACCAACTACAATACCCTGCGCCGCGAGCAGGACAGCCTGAAGAAACAATACCTCGATTTGCAGACGCAGGTGAAGGATACCAACGAAAGACTGACCTCGCTGCAGTCGTTGGCGGGCGAAGTCGCCATGGCTTACGGGCTTACGAACCTTCGCCAAACGCCCTTTGCCATCAACGATAGCTACCAGGAGCCCGAAACGGAGTTCCGCCAGTCGGTGGCTGAATTCAACTATCTGCAAACCAATGCCTCGATGGTCACCGCTGCGAGCCCCAATTTGCGCCTGATGCCGGCGCCGCAGTTTGCCAGCAGCAGCGTCGCGCCGTCGCTCTGGCCGGTCGTCGGCGAGATAACAGGGCGATTCGGCGAGCGTCTTGACCCGTTCAGCGGTGAGGGCGCGTTTCATGCGGGGGTGGATATTGCGTCGCATCTGGGTGATGCGGTGCGTGCTACTGCCGACGGTGTGGTTACGGTGGTCGATCGGCGCGCCGGATATGGGCGTTTGGTTATCATTGACCATGGATTCGGAGTCACCACGTGGTATGGCCACATGCTGGAATTCAATACCAGCGTGGGCGCGCAGGTGAAGCGCGGCGATATCATCGGCTTTGAAGGCGCGACCGGGCACGCGACCGGGCCGCACGTGCATTACGAGGTTCGCTTCTATAACACTCCCGTGAATCCGTGGCGTTATCTGCGCGGCGCGGAAGCTTCCCCGACGCAGAACGGCGACTAGCCCTTATTTCTCAGTCCTGATTTCTTGCAAATTGCACCCTCATCTTGCTA
>DAITPO010000113.1:9818-11492 GCA_036833535.1 Candidatus Acidiferrales bacterium
ACTAGCCCTTATTTCTCAGTCCTGATTTCTTGCAAATTGCACCCTCATCTTGCTAAAGGCTCGCCCGCGCGTCGGCTCGCTCCTTAGTGCGACTTGGGTGACGCTTGAAGGATTTCCGGCGTAAGCTCCAGGCGCAACCGGACTGAGCGGCCGTCGTGGGAAACGGCTGCCACGCGGAGAAGGGAATCGAGCAGCGCGGCATCATTCGCATGCATCTGAGCGCGTGTTCTCGGATCGGCCAAAGCAGCGCGGCCGAGCCAGCGCATCGTGTCGAGAAGCGTCGCGAGTTGCAGGGCATTCGACAGTGAGTCGCATTCGGCTTCCGCCGCCACGGCAAAATTATTGCCGTCGGGACGACCGGAGATGCTGATGTTGCGGATGCTTTTCAGCAGGCGATTGAGCTGGCCGGATTGCAATTCGTGCGCGCCGATGGCCTTTGGCAGATCGTCGGTGCGGGCGACGGCGAAGAATTGCGCGCCGGAAACGCGGGCGATGCGCTCGCGGGTGGCGGGGTCCTGCTGGGATTCCTGCGCGGGATGCAGCACGGTATCGAGGCTCATCGCCTGGGCAAACGCAATCCGGTTCGGGCTGAGAAATGTAAACGAGATTCCCTGTCCCGGAATAGCCGAAGGCGTTTCGTAAATCACCGGGCCGCTGGTATTCGAGACGCGGCCAACGCGTCGTGCGTAGGCGTCGATCTTGTCGTGATCGAAGCGGCCGTCCGCGATGGCGATCAGGCGAATCCGCTCAGCCAGAACCGGCGAGGGCTTGTCTTCATTCGGCCATACGGCAATGACGAAGCGATCGAGATCTCTCGAATAATCAAATCCTGTATTGCGCACGAAATCCTGGTAATTTCGGTCCTCGGCCACTCCCGGGCTGAACAAGACTGACCCGTTGGCAAAAGCCGCAGAGCTCTTAACGGCGGCGACATCGCCGAAAACGATCAGCGGAGCATCAAGCGGCAACAAGCTGAAGAGATCCGGCGGGGCGCCCGGAGCGAGAACGGGATTCGTTCCGAAGCCATGAATGAAATAGAAGGCGACGCCTGCAAGGATCAAAAAAAGTACGGCTACTACAATTAGCGCGCGCTTGCCGGACGAGCTCATTTTTCGAGTATAAGGTGGCCTCCGAGAGCAAGTAAAGCCAGCGCGGGGAAAGGCTTCCGGCCATCCTCGAACTGACAGAGATCAGTACTGCGGACGGGGTCCAGGCGGGGCCGGAACGGTACTTACAAGCGGGTACATTTTTTGACCGGTTAGTGCTATACTGGCGCGTGGGTCGGATGCTGGGTCGGGATTGGCACCGGGCGTGCGGCGGGAAATTCAAACTTGCTTGCAATTCTTTTGCCGCTGTGATAACTTCGCTCGGTTTGGCTATGCTGGCGTAGCTCAGCTGGTAGAGCATCTGATTTGTAATCAGAGGGTCGGGGGTTCGATTCCCTCCGCCAGCTGAATTTTACGAGCCGGGAAATTTTTGCGGGATGCGGACGAATTCCTCGCGATAAAAGAGCTGGGGCTGGTGTCTCCGGGCACGAGCCCTTTCTGCATTGTGGTTTTTCCCGTTGGAATGCGGCAGCTATGTCCCGGCAAATCACGCGGGACGGGTGGGTGAGTGGTTAAAACCAGCAGACTGTAAATCTGCCGCTCCTTGCGGGCTACGGAGGTTCGAATC
>DAITPO010000114.1:0-11420 GCA_036833535.1 Candidatus Acidiferrales bacterium
ACGTTCAGGTCCTGCAGCCGACCGTCGAGAATTCCCTCACGCTCGTCACTTGCTTCCCGTTCTATTACGTAGGCCCGGCTCCGAAGCGATTCATCGTCCATGCCCGCCAGATTGGACAGTCGCGGGAGCAGCCGCCCATCGATGAGGCGCCTCTCCGCGATTAGGTGGCCCAATCGAGAAAATCAGATGTGTTCACTAGTGAACAGAAAATCGAGCCGCATGCGTCTAGTATTTAGCCGTGTAGGTGAGCAGCAGAGACGTATCGCAAATCACACCTCTCGCTTCAGACTGACAGCCTCGGCTTCAAACCTGCACTAAGGAAGAGAAATGCGGGGTCAAAATGCTCTGGACAATCTTTATCGTCTTGCTGGTTCTGTGGCTCTTGGGAATAGCCACTTCGTACACGCTGGGTGGATTCATCCACCTGCTGTTAGTCCTGGCGGTCATCACCGTCGTTATCAAGCTCTTCCAGGGTCGGAGGATCTCCTCCTGATCGGGGAGCGAACATTATGAAATCAACGTCGATCGCTGGAATTCTGTTGGTAGTTTTGGGCGCGCTGGCCCTCGCCTATCAGGGCATCACTTACACTCGTCGAGAAAGAGTCATCGACGTGGGGCCGATCCACGCCACGAGAGACACGGAGAAGACAATTCCTCTTCCTCCAATCCTCGGGGGCGTCGCGATTCTTGGGGGAATTGCTCTGCTTGTCGCCGGCGCGAGGCGAACGGCTTAACGGAAATTTTCGGTTGGGGATGGCTTCAGAATGAAGTTCATTCGACGGCTTCCACCCGGCTCATGGCGTGGTCTTAGGCGCCCCACAAAGGTTTCGGAGTCAGCAAACTTCCGCAGCCGCAATTCTGATCATGGAGGTCAGCGATGATACGCAAATCAATTCTCGTTCTGTGTGTGGGACTGGTGGCAACAGTAGCGCTCTATGCAGCAAACAAGGAACAAAAGCGCCTCGAAAATTCGGGCGTCGTGATGCAGGAAATCATGAACACTCCCGAGAACATCCCGCAAGAGGTGATGGAGAAGGCGGAGTGCGTCATCGTGTTTCCGTCCGTTCTCAAGGCAGCGTTCGTGGTCGGCGCGAACTACGGCCGCGGCGCGATGGTTTGCCGCACCGGCAAGGATTTTAGAGGACCGTGGGGCGCCCCAGCCATGTACGCGCTCGAAGGCGGCAGCGTTGGATTTCAAATCGGCGGAGAAGCCACCGATCTCGTGCTCTTGGTCATGAACGACAGAGGCGCGAGTGCCATTCTCACTTCGAAAGTTAAGTTGGGCGGCGATGCCTCGGTCGCGGCAGGCCCAGTCGGCCGCGACGCTTCGGCAACCACCGATGCGACCATGCGCGCCGAAATCCTAAGCTATTCACGCTCGCGTGGTCTTTTCGCCGGCATCTCGCTCGAGGGAACCACGCTTCGGCCCGACGATGACGCTTCGGCGGACGTCTATGGCCGCAAAATCACGGCAAGAGAAATCGTGATGGGCGGAAACATTAGCGTACCCAAGTCCGGCCGCCATCTGGTTGCCGTACTGCAAAAGAATTCACCGCGGAATGATTCGAAACAATCCGCGACAACGAACTAGTCGCTGCAATATTTGTAGCTCTACGTTCTGTGCCGGTTTGGGAGCTTGATAGAAGGGACTCGTCGGGCTCCCACTCCGGTCATAACCCGAAACTTTGAAACGCCGTTGAGGCAAGATCATCATGCGTCATCCCGTAAGAACTCTGCTGTACGAGATCTTCGTTGAACCGGTTACCCGGCTCTTACAGCGAGTGCTCGGACGACACATCGAAGCACCTTCGCCAAAAACTAGCGTACCGCCGGCGGCATAACAGGAGTAGACTAGGGGTTGGCCTCGCTCCACTGCACATGGATTCTGCGCCGTGGCCCAAGCCTCTTAATCGCTAGCACGCCGATACAATTAAGAAATGAAGACACGGGTGGATTCTATGGACACATTGCGGCTCGACGCTCTGACGAAAAAACAAAGTGCTGAAGACGGAATAAACTGGGTCACCGCCACATTTATGGTTCTATTTCATGTGGGCGCGCTGGCGGCAGTCTTCTTCTTCACCTGGAAAGCTCTATTCGTCGCGATTTTTCTGTGGTGGATTTCGACCAGCCTCGGAATTGGCATGGGCTATCACCGTCTGCTCACGCATCGCGGCTACAAAACACCCAAGTGGGTCGAATACGTTCTCACCGTTTTCGCCACACTCTCGCTCGAAGGCGGCCCGATCTTCTGGGTAGCCACGCATCGCATTCATCACCGTTATTCCGATCAAGATGGCGATCCGCACTCGCCGGTCGACGGCAAGTGGTGGGCGCATATGGGCTGGATCCTGTTTGGCAAGTCCATGCATCACGACACGACCACGCTCACTCAATACGTCCCCGATCTCGCCAAAGACAGATTTCACGTCTGGATCACCAAATACAATTACGTCCCGATCATTCTGCTCGCGATTGTGCTGTTCGCCATCGGCGGATTGCCGTTCGTGTTCTGGGGCATCTTCGTGCGCACCGTTGTCGGGCTGCATGCCACGTGGCTGGTAAATTCGGCGACCCATTCGTGGGGATCACGCCGTTTCGAGACGCGCGATCATTCAACCAATAGTTGGTGGGTTGCTCTAGTGACCTGGGGCGAAGGCTGGCACAACAATCATCACGCGCATCCGGTCTCAGCCCGGCACGGCCTGAAGTGGTACGAGATCGACTTCAATTGGTACGGGATTTGGATCATGAAGAAGCTCCACCTCGCCCGGCAGGTCCACTGCGCCAAAGTTCTTACGCCACAAAACGAAGACGCTATTCTTCCCCCCGAAACGCACAGCAAATTAATTTCGGTTTAGTCCACGTAGCGCCGGCTGCTAGCCGGCGTTTTTGTCACAATCAACCTGCGCCACGGCCACGTGCACTAACGGTGCGTCAGTAGCGCCGGCGTCCCCGCCGGCATCCGACGAGCAGCGCACGCGCCAAGTGCAACGATCACGCGCGGACCACGCAACGCCGCCGGCAACTTGTATTCAAGACGGCGCCCCGCGGACCAGTGCGCCCTCAGCAGAATTCCTCGGCCGAAAAATGCCGCGCCGGACTCCGGCGCTGCCAACCAAGCAAACTGCTAATTCTCGCTGGGTTCTCTGCTTCATTCTTAAGCCGGGAAAAACGCACTGAAAAGCGTGTGACTATTTAGAGGATGACTCCATCGCAAGCGTACCGGGAGGTACGCGCCATCGGCTCGATCCAGGTGATCAATGTCAGTTCGCTGGCGAAAAGATCCAGTCGAACGGCACGATTTGGCGCAACTTCAGCCTCGAAGCCCTTCCGTGCCAGCCACAGTGAGGCGCCTGGCAGGTGATCTCCTCGTCCACGAACAGCGCCTTCGCCTCAACCTCGGAAAGTGTTGATTTTGAAGACTTTCGCTGCAAATTGATGCTGTGAGGACCGCGCGGGCACTCAAAAACCACTCTATAAGCTTTGCTCATACCCTAGTATAGCCGGTATTCCGCCATTTCGGCGCGATTATTGATGGTTCGTGCAACCTATTAGTTCACACCGCGAAACCGCCGTTCGTGCCGCGAAACGCTAGTCGCCGCCCTTTGATTTCCGCCTCGTCGATATTCGGCTTGCCTTGCTGGCCGCCCACCGCTCTATCGCGCCCTCTCTGGCATGGCGTTGCATTTGCTTCTCGGCGGCATTGGCGTCGCCGTATTTCTCCTGCGGAGCTGCTGAGGCTTCCCGAAAACTGAGCGGGTCCCGGAGATTTTGCAATTCGCGATAGAAGTAGAGGGCGGTCGGGCGCTTGCCCGTGAACCTCATTCCCTTCAGGAACGCAGTCTCTTCCTCGCTGGCATCGCCGCTCATCGCCCGATTGCGAATGAATTCCTTGAAGCCGGGCTCTTCCTCGAAGTTCCCGTTCGATTCCATTTCCATAAATTCGAGCTTCTTCAAAAAGCCGGGCGCCAGCCTGCGGTTCAAAACGATCTCCATGCCGAAATTGTTCAGGTCGATGTCCCAGGAATCAATCAGCGGCGCGAGGAACGCCGTGCAGTGCTCCGTGGAAACATGAAAGGCGTCAACGTCGAGGAATCCCAGAACGATCGCGCGCATCTCCTCGTAGCTTCGGCCGTTCACCTGCGCGACGCGCTTCAGCCAGCCTTCGCTTTCCAATTCTCTTCTGGCCACTCGCTTCACCACGTCGAGCAGCTTCTGCGTCACGAGCCGCTCCAGTTCGCCGAACGGCTGGCGCTCAAAAATCGAGCGGATTTCCCTCGCCTTGCCGGGAGCGCACTTGCGCAAGAGCAGCTCGCGCACGTCCTCGAACAGCGGCGCGGGAGCATTCGTTAGCTTCTTCTTCAGTTCCTCGGTGCGCTCGTGTCCGGCCAGCTCGGAAAGCTTTCGCGGCGGAAGCTTCAGGAATTTCCCCATCTTGGCGTAGATTGCCGTGCGGCCCGGCGCGGGCGGCAGCTTCTTTCCCGACAGGAGTTGGGAAACATAAGAGTCCGTAACGCCGGCGGCGCTGGCCAGATCTTTTTGTTCCAGATGCAATTCTTCCAGCCGCTGCCTGATCGCCGTGCGCACGTTCACTGCGGGCCTCCGGGAACTTCCGGCCTGCCGCTGCGCCGGAATTAACCTACGAACGATAATCACAGAATTGGATTGACATTTCAAGTTAATTAACTCAATATAGTTAACGGACTGAGGGATTCTTCAGGTGACCTTACAACTGGAAGTTGTCTGAACCGTTTCTTGGCCATCAGAAACCTAAGGAGACCCAACATGTTTGCTCGACGTGTCTATATGCACTTGAAACCCAATACCGCTGCGGATTTCACGCACAAGCTCGAACACGAAGTCATCCCAGTCCTTCGTAAGCAGAAGGGCTTCCTGGACGAAATTTCATTTGTAGCCCCATCTGGAATCGAAGCGTTTGCCATCAGTCTGTGGGACAGGCCGGAAAGCGCGGAGGCTTATAACCGCGCGTCCTATCCGGAAGTCACCAAGACGCTCGCGTCCGTGATTGACGGGCCGGCCCAGGTGGAGACCTTCAATGTCGTGAACTCCACTTTTCACAAGATTGCTGCTGCTGTAACGGTCTAGTTCATTCCAGAAATTCGCTCGAGGGGGCGGAACAATTCCGTCCCTTTGAGCGAGCGGCAGGAAACGAAGTCGGGGCGAAGCTTCTGGCACAAGGAGAAGCAGATGCAACTCGTACTGTGGGTCGTCGAAGGTTTGGCGGCAGGCTGGATCACAGGAAAGGTGCTGTCAGGAATCGGTCGCGACTTGATGTTGGATAGCGTAATGGGCATGGCCGGCGCCATCGCGGGGGGATTTTTCATGAATGCTTTCGGTTTCTTCGGCCCAGGACAAATGATTTACTCAAATTTGACCGCGATCCTGGGCGCCATTGTTTTCACCGTGGCTGCGCGCCTGATCAGCGGAAAGCGCGAATCCAGAGCAACGGCCTAGCTCGATAAGTCGCTGCACCGGTTGGATCTTTAGTTTGACGGCCGTTCGATGCCTCTCTGGCAGTTGTCGAACGGTGAAGGAACTCGATCGGACGGAACGAGGGCCATGTGCCTGCAAAAATCATGAATGGATTTCCACTGCGGCGCTGCTCCTGGTTTTTCAACCCCATCGTATCCGGCACGCTCTCTCACAGAATGATCCGATGGCTGGATTCAGTTTGCCTCAAGCGCGTAGCCGCAAAGGCGTGAGTTAAATGCCGCCAAGCACCACGAACGCGTCCGGGAAATCGCCTATGGCACATGAGATCACAACGGGAACAATCCTGATCAAGAACGGCGCACCGCTGCCCATTGGTCTGCAATTCGAAACCGAGGCAGGCGTGCCCGGCTGGCGATTCGTCAAAGGCTTCGACGCACCCGCGATGAACCGGGCCATCCAGAAAACGGGCTGGACTTACTTTTGCTTGGCCGGAGAAATTAAGACCACCGTATTCGGCATTGATACGCAACGAATGGTGCGCACGGCGATCGCGCGCATTCTGATCGATCCGCGCTCGGAAAACTGCAATTCCCTTGAAATCACGCGATTGGTTTCCGTCGGCTCGGCGCGATTCCCGCTCGTTCACTACGTAACCGTATCCGCCCAGTCGCGGCACATCCAGGAAAGCATCTTTCTCGGCGGCAAGGCACGTCCCGAGTTGAAGACAAAGAAATTCGAGCCGCCGGCCGCCGCGCAGGCAATTGCGGGCGAGAAGAAAGCGCTCGCGCAAGAACCGGCGAAACACGTCCGCGCGGCTTCGGTCTAGTGTCAGCAATTAATTGAACAGTTTGAAGGAGATGCTCACATGAAGTCGCTACGCAATATCGCCATCGCACTTGCCGTGCTTCTGATTTTCGCTCCATTGCTTCACGCGCAAGATCTCTCCAAATACCGCAGCTTCTCACTGGGAACAAGCTTGATGGAAATCTCCAAGCAAGTGAACGCGAGACCCGCCGACGCTATCGTCATGCATCCGGGCCCTGCGTTGATTCAGGAGCTGACGTATTGGCCCTACCGTTCCTACGAGGCCTCGGCGCCATCCGAGCCCGTCCAAGAGATCGCATTTTCTTTCTACAATGGGGAACTCTACAAAATGGTCGTCACCTATGAGGGTCGCTCGACGCAAGGCATGACTCCGGTGGACATGGTCCGAGCCATCTCCGCGATATACGGCGACGCAACCGTGGCGGCAGCCGCGGCAAATCCTTCCGACATTGGAATCTCTGACCGCACGGGCGCGCCCATCGCCATGTGGGGAGATACGCAAAACTCGCTGACATTGTCCCGCTCTCTTCTATCAAACGCGTTTCAGCTCGTCTTCGTTTCCAGACAAAAGAACGTCCAAGCCGACGCCGCCATCTCCGATGCCACCAAGCAAGCCCGCGAAGACGCTCCCCAAAAAGAAGTCGCACGCGCAAAAAAAGAAACCGATGACCTAGAAGCGCAACGCCAAACAAACCTGAAAGTCTTCCGGCCGTAGATTAGGCTGCACTTCGCCGCCGTGCAGTAGTAGCGCTGGCGTCCCCGCCGGCATCTTACGACCACGCACGTCGGCGAAGGCACCAAACGTCCGCGGACCAATCCGCCGAACGAGTGCTATTCCCCACCAATTCATCACCACAAGAAGCTCAAGCGCCCATTCCGCTCGACCCACACAAGCATTTAGCAGCTCTAAAGATGCAGTATGATGCTCCTTCCGAAGCGGCGGCATCGCCGGAAGGCGTGCACGACAGCGAACGATCGAGAAGTAGAATCGTTCTCTCCACGGAGATCACTCAATGAAGTTTGCAAACTATGTATCCGGCCAATGGAAAGAAGGCGCGGGCGCCGGAGAGGCGCTCGTCGATCCGGTCACCGGAGATGAACTTGGCCGCATTTCCTCGCAAGAGATTGACGTCCGCGGGGCGCTCGATTTTGCGCGCGCGCACGGCGTGCCGGCTCTTCAGGCATTGACCTACGGCCAGCGCGCCGAGCTGCTCGCCAAGCTCGGCGAAGTTCTAACCGCAAATCGCGATGAATACTTCCGCATTTCACTTCTCAATTCCGGCGCAAACGCCGCAGACGCCTCATTCGACGTCGATGGCGCCCTCTACACCATGAAATTCTTCGCCAAGCTCGGCCGCCCGCTCGGCGAGGGCAAGCTCTTGAAGGAAGGCGCGGTGCTGCCGCTCTCGAAGACCAATGTCTTTTCCGCTCAGCACTTTCTCGAGCCGGCCAAAGGCGCGGCCGTCTTCATCAACGCATTCAATTTTCCGGCATGGGGCCTCTGCGAAAAAGCCGCACCCGCGCTGCTCTCCGGCGTTCCCATCGTAGTCAAGCCCGCATCGCCGACTGCCTGGCTGACGCACAAAATGGTCGAAGACATCGTGAAATCCGGAATTCTGCCCGACGGCGCAATCTCCGTCCTCTGCGGCTCAGCGCGTGATCTGCTCGACCACGTCCGCGAAGGCGACACCGTTTCATTCACCGGCTCGGCCGATACGGCTGCGCGCATCCGCTCGCACGCGAATGTCTTGCGCCGCTCCGTCCGCGTCAACGTCGAAGCCGACAGCATCAACTCCGCCATTCTCGGCCCCGACGCTGCGCCGGGAACCGATCTCTTCGATCTCATCGTCAAAGAAGTCGTACGCGAAATGACGCTCAAAGCCGGCCAGAAATGCACCGCGATTCGCCGCATCCTGGTCCCGCGCGCGCAGTTGAAAGCGTTGGGCGAAGCCATTTCGGCGCGTCTGGCGTCCACCAAAGTAGGAAATCCGCGAAATGCCGAAGTGAAAATGGGCCCAGTGGTGAATAAAGCCCAGCAAACGTCGTGCCTCGAAGGCCTGCGCAAATTGAAAGAAGAATGTTCCGTGGTCTTCGGCGGAGATGAAAAGTTTCAACCGGTCGATGCCGATCGCGAAAAATCAGCTTTTATCCAACCGACGCTGCTGGCCTGCAACGATGGCCTCGACGCGAAATACGTGCACGACGTCGAAGTCTTCGGCCCCGCCGCAACACTAGTTGCGTACGATAGCACCGAAAATCTCATCGCCATCGCCCGCCGCGGCCTCGGCTCGCTCGTTGCTTCGATTTTTTCGAATGATGCGAGCTTCGTCCGCAACGTAGTCCTCGGAATCGGCGACATGCACGGACGCCTCGTCGTCGTAGACTCGAGCGTCGGCACGCAACACACCGGCCACGGAAATGTGGTTCCCAGTTGCCTGCACGGCGGACCCGGAAGAGCCGGCGGCGGCGAAGAACTCGCCGGTCTCCGCGCGCTCCTGCTCTATCATCGGCGTTTCGTCGTGCAAGGACCTCCGAGCTTGCTCAGCGAACTCGCGGCGCTCTCGGCCGATGCGAGTCTGCTCTATTCATGAGCCTCGTCGAAAATTATCGAACGCCTCTCCTCCCGCATTGAGGCACAAGCCATGAGCGTGAGGCCGCCGAGCACTTCGCCGCCCGGAGCGGCTGCGCCCGATTGGGATCGCATCGCTAACAGCGAAGAGTTCAAACATCTCCTCGCCATCAAGCGCCTCTTCATCGTCCCGGCGTTCGTCTTCTTCCTCATCTACTACTTCCTGTTTCCCGTCCTCATCGGTTTCGCACCGAAGTTCATGTCCACGCCGGTAATCGGCGCGTTCACTCTCGCCTACGCGTTTGCGTTCTCGCAATTCTTCGTCGGCTGGATCATCGCCTGGTTCTATTTGCGAGCTTCGGCAAAATTCGATCTGCTCGCCGGAGACATTCTCGCGCGCGTCGCCGATCAAAAAGGGGAGAAGTAAGTGTCCGTGTCCGTCGCGGTCTTTCTCGCCTTTGTGCTTGCGACGCTCGGAATCACTTACTGGGCCGCAAAGCGCTCGCGCGGCGCCAGCGCCTATTTCGCCGCGGGCCGGAAGATCACCGCGTGGCAAAACGGATTTGCCGTCGCCGGCGATTTCATGAGCGCCGCGTCGTTCCTCGGCGTGATCGGCCTCATCGCGCTGCAGGGCTTCGATGGCTTTTTCTATTCCGTCGGCGGCTTCGTCGCTTTCGTCACCATCCTCCTTCTGGTGGCCGAGCCGCTGCGGAACGCAGGCCGCTTCACCATGGGCGACCTCCTCGCGTATCGCCTGCAGCCGCGGCCGGTGCGCGCCATGGCCACGCTGAGCACTCTCGCGACCATCATTTTCTATTTGCTCGCGCAAATGGTCGGCGCCGGAGCTCTAGTCACGCTGCTTTTCGCCGGCTCGGGCATCAGCTTCAAGATGGGCGTCATCGGCGTCGGCACATTGATGATGCTCTACGTCGTATTCGGCGGAATGCTGGCAACCACCTGGGTTCAGATCATCAAAGCCGTGATGCTGATGGCCTGCACGATCGCCACGACACTCCTAGTCCTCGCCCACTTTCATTTCCAGCCCGGCCAGCTTTTCTTGGCCGCTACAAACGTCTCCTATCACCAGGGTGGCCGGTCGCTCGTCACCAACTTTCTGCGGCCCGGCATGCACTTCCGTCCGCCGTATGGCGCGCTCGATTTAGTCTCGCTGAGCTGCGCGCTGATTTTCGGCACCGCCGGGCTGCCGCACATTTTGGTGAAGTTCTATACGGTGCCCGACGCGGTCACGGCGCGAAAAAGCGTAGTCTGGACCATGGGCTTGATCGGCAGCTTTTACCTCATGACCTCCATCATCGGAGTGGGCGCGAGCGTTCTGGTCGGCCCCGACTACATCGTCACGCATGGCGGAACGAACATGACCGCGCTGCTGCTGGCCCGCGCGCTGGCAGGCGATACGTTCCTCGCCATCGTCTCGGGCGTAGCGTTCGCCACGATTTTGGCCGTGGTCGCGGGGCTCACCATCGGCGCGTCCACCTCTTTCGCGCACGATTTCTGGTCCAACGTGATTCATCGCGGCGCCGTGCGGCATCCCGGCGAAATCGTGCTCGTGGCGCGCCTCGCAGCCATTGCCGTCGGCATCATTGCGATCGTTCTCGCCATCGGCCTGGGACCAAACTCGAATGCGGTAATCCTCGCGACCATGGGCATGGCCGTGGCGGCCTCGGCCAATTTTCCCGTCATCGCGCTTTCGATTTTCTGGCGCCGCTTCAATACCGCGGGAGCCGTGTCAGGAATGTCCGTGGGATTGCTGGCTTCGGTGGGCTTGATTCTTGCGGGCCCGTCATTCACAGGAATCGATCCGCCGGGGGTAGCGGGCGCCGCGCATCATTTATTTCGAGCGAGGCCTTGGTTTCCGCTGGAGAATCCAGGGATCGTTAGTGTTCCGCTAGGCTTTCTCGCCGCTATAATCGGCACGCTGCTGAACCGCGAGCCGAGCGCAGAAGAAAAGTTCAGCGAGTTGGTCGTGCGCGCCAACACCGGCCTGGGCGCCGAGAAAGCCGCGTTGCACTAAAATAGTGCACTTGAAAAACAGTGATTTTTTCCCGATTAGACCGAGGTGCTCTCCTTATCTTTTCAATGGTTTAGAGTGGTCTCTAATAATTTCCTTCCCGATTAGAATTTGGCTTGGCCGGAGGGGGATTGGTTGAGGGTTGGCTTCGTTGGGGAAAGGCGTCCGCTGCTGGCTTAGGCCAGACATTTTGTGGCAACTCCTGTTTGAATTGTATGGCGCGGACTGCGGCTGGCTCTAGTGAGCCGGACCTTGCGCCGGGACTTCGGCTTACGACAGAGAACTTTATAGCATATGTTAGTTAATTAGTCAACAGAAAAATCAAGGCTTGAACTGCGGGATGGCCTGAAAATTTCGGTTCATCGCTAGCGATACCTTGGGGGATTCACCGACTGATCCATGCCCATGCATTTTTCTCCGCCCTTGGCGACATTGACGCAGATGAGTTGCGGGACTGGCGTCGCGAACGCCGCCTTTAGTGCGGGCTCGAGATCTTCCGGGCGGTCAACTTCCTGCGCGGCCATGCCGTAGCCTTCCGCA
>DAITPO010000115.1:0-11405 GCA_036833535.1 Candidatus Acidiferrales bacterium
GGAAAAGGCGTAGGAGAAAACTCTTGCAACGGTCGGCGTCGTTAGAGATAACGCACTAATCGGAAACTGAACTACTACCGCCGGAGGGGAGACGGAAAGCCCCGAGGCGAGTGCCTCGGGGCTTTAAGAGCGAGACGAAAGCGGTCGCTTCTGCCGGTTATTGTTGCGGCTTGGCCGGGGCTGCTGGCTTTGGCGCGGCTGGCTTTGGCGTGGCGGAGGCCTTTACCGGATACGCCTGGTCGAAGAGGCGAACGATGTCCTGGGTGATGTCGTTTTGGTTGGCGGCGTAAACGACCGGGGTGTTCTGGGCGGAAATATCGAACACTACCGAGTAGCCGTTTTCCTTCGAGAATTTGTCGATGACTTCGAGCATTTTGCGGCCGATGCGATCGACCACTTCGCGCTGCGCGTCGTTGGCGTCGTCCTGCATCTCCTGCTGCTTGCGCTGGAAGACGCGCGTAGCCGATTCGCCCTCGCGCTGGAGACGCGCCTTCTCTTCGTCGCTGAGAGTGGTGGCGCCGTTGCGGAGGCGATTCTGCAGATCGTCTATTTTCTTCCGGAGGCTATCGAGCTCGTTCTGGCGCGGAGTGAACTGCGATTGCAGCTCCGCGGCAGCTTGCTTGCCCTCGGCCGTGCCGGTTATGGCCGACTGAATATTGATGACGGCCACTTTGCCGCCGGCCGCGGTGGGTGCGGAGCCGCCCTGGCCCCAGGCCGCTGAAGCGATCAAAAGCGCCAACAGGGCCGGTACTGCGATTCGAATCTTCATTATTTCCCACTCCTTCAATTCAAAAATCGAGAGCAATGCAAAACGGCGATTATATCTGCTGATTTCGCGGCGGGTCAAATGGATTCCGGACCCGGCAGCATTTTCTGCGTCTACGGTTGCGATGCCGAAAACCGTTAATCGAGATGCTTCAATGTCGGTAGCGCCGGCGTCCCTGCCGGCATCTGACGACTGCAAAATTTGCCATAGGCAACATTCTCGCGCGGACTGAGTATCCCAAAGCCGAAATTAACCCAACTTTTCGCGCCGCGCAAAACGTCGGATGCCGCCAGCTCTCATGCTGGTAAGATGCCGGCAGGGACGCCGGCGCTACCCTACGCCCGACGCCTATCAGCGAGGAACCGGGACTAGCAGAACGCGCTGATTGTTCTGGTCCACGACTACCGCGAGACTCAGCTTGTCATCAATCGCAACCGAGAATTGCTGCGAGCCGGCAATCGCCAGGATCACCTGCACTTTCTGGTTCACCAGGTCGGTGACAGAAATCGTGTTGCTGGCGGAGTTGACGGTCAGCAACGTGCTGGTTTGGAAATCGTAATCGAGCGACGTGGGATTGATGCCGACGCGTACGCGTGTGCCGACTAGAGTGCTTGGATCGATCATGACGATGTTGTTGTTCAGGCTGTCGGCGACGAGGAATTGGTCGGCGCTCGGATCGTAAGTTGCGCCGGTGGGATCTTCGAAGCCTGTCAAACGCGTGACGACAGCGTTGGTGGCGAGATTGATGATGTCCACCGTGTTCGTTGGAGAAAACTGCGGCGGCGGCGCAGCGGTAACGGCGGCAAAATTACGCACGGGATCGATAGCGACAGCGAGGGGCTGCTGATCGACGGTGAGCGTCGCGCCGGCAGCCAGCGTATCTACGCCAACCAGAGAGACGTTGTTCGATTGAGTGTTGGCGATGACGGCCTGGGCGGTGTCCTGATTGATGGCGACACCGGTGGGGCCGAGGCAGGAATTGCACGTCGGTATGGTCGAGAGCACGAGTTGATTGATTTCGTCGATGATCGAGACGTTGTTGCTCCCGCTGTTGGTGACGATAGCGCGGCCCAGGCGCGGAATTACCGCCACGCCAATCGGAGTGGTGCCGACGCTGAGCGGCGCGCTGGACGTGCCGGTGGCGAGATTCACGAAGGAGATATCGTCGGAGCCGGAATTCGTGACGATGGCGATATCACGATCCGTATCAATGGCGACGCCGACGGGTGAGGTGCCGACCGCGACCGGCTGAATTACCGAGAATGAGGCCGCGTTCGAAATCGAGGAGTCGGGATTCTGGACGTCCACGACGAAGCGCCGCGCGGAATTGAGGAGGATGGCGGGAACGGTGGCGACGAGTTCGCGGCAAACCGGAGATGCCGGGCAAGCCGCGGGCACGCTCGAGGTAGTGAGCGGCGTGCCGTCGACGCGCACGACCGCGCCGGGCTGGAAACCATCGCCGATAACATTGAGCGAAATCGGAGTGGCCGACGAGAGGGTATTTATCGGACTCGTCTCCGTGATTTGCAACGGGCGCAACGCTCCCAGGTCGATGAGCGCGACGTCGTTGTCGTTTTGATTCACGACGACGGCGACGTCGCTGGTCGGATCGATGGCGATGGCCCGCGGATTATTGCCGACCGTGATCGTCTGAATGAACTGCTGGGTGCCGAGGTTGAAGACGCTCGCGAGGCCGGAAAGATTGTTGATCGTCAGTCCGATATTCGTGAGTGAATTTACGGCCGAGGCGAGCTGCGCCTTCTGATAGGTGATCGGGGTCACGGACTGATCGAGCATGCTGAAGGACGTGACATTCGTGGTCTCGGGATCGGTGAACAGAGCTTGATGGGTTTCCGTGTTGATGCTGACGCCGTTCACTGTCGTTGTGAGATTGAGCGTCGCGACCAGAACTGGAGGCCGGACGCCCGTGCCCTGGCCCGCGGGCTGGCCGAGATCCACAATCGAAATCGTGCCAGCGCCGCCGGGAGTAACGACGGCCCAGTTCAAGATTGGATCGACGGCGACTTGCGGCGTGGCGCCGGTGCTGACGGGATTCGCGGAGCCGCCGACCTGCTGCACCACCGTGGCAGGATTCGTGGTCAAGTCGATGACGGTGGCCGCGTTCGTGGATTCCGTGGCGATTAGACCGCGATGCGTGAGCGGATTGATGCCGACGGAGAACGGAATACAAGTGGCGGGCTGTTGAACGCAAGTGGCGGGCAGAGGCACGGCAGCGGCCGCGGTGCCTGCGGCGAGGTCAACCACGGTGAATGTGTTGTCGCCGCTATTCACCACGACTGCTTCGTTCAAGATATTGTCCACGGCGACGCCGGTTGGACTCGTGCCCACGGCGATGGCGGAGGAAGCCGTGCCGGTGCGGAGATTGACGAGGGTCACCGTGCCATCCGCGGTATTCGCGACGACCGCGGTATCGGTGGCGGTGTTGATTGCCAGAGCGGTCGGACCGTTACCGACGGCAACCGTCAAATTTGCGGCCGTGGGAATGCCGGATACCGGCGAAACGGCGAGATTGATCGCCGCCTCCGGCGATGTGCCGGGCGCGACACCGGCGTTCTGGACGACGAGCGGCACCAAGCCCGCTGCAGTGAAGTCAGAGCTCGAGAGAACCGCGTTGAACTGACGGCTGTTCAAAAGGCTGGCTGGCCGCGAATTTCCTCCAAAAGTGAGCGAACTCGAAGGCGAGAAAAATCCGCCCGTCAAAGTAATGCTCGTAGTGCCTGGTGACGCCTGCGGCACGCTCACGGGCGTTTCCGAAATGAGGCCCGGCCGGACGGCGATGACGTTGAGGTTCATCACGTTCGACGTGCTGCAATCCGGCGGACATTGCGATTGTACGCTGAGACCGATGGGGGCGGTCGACGTGAGCAGCGGCGCCTGGATGCGAACGCGCAGAGTCGTAGCGCTCAAAAAAGTCGTCGCGGCATTCGGATCGACGCTGCCGTTAATCAGCACCGTGCTGGTGGAGAAGAAACCTGTCCCTTCGAGGTAGACATCCTGGAAAAATGAGCCCTGCTCGGCAGTTGGCGGCGACAATGCAGTGACGGTCGGGAGAGCAGAGGTGCCGACGGTGATGTCGAACTTCCCGGACTGCGAGGGATCCTGCACGGAAGTGGCGGTTATGGTGATGGCGCCGGGCGAAGTGGCGGGAGCGGTATAGACTCCGCCGGGCGTAATGAAGCCGTCGGTCGTGTTGCCGCCCGCGATGTTGTTCACCGCCCAAGTGACGGCGGTGTTCTGAGTTCCCGTGACGCAGGCGAAAAGAGAAAAGGTTCCGTTCGGAGCAATCGTGGCAGAAGTAGGTGGCGAGACATCGGTGCACGCATTCGCCGCCGGAATCACGCGGACGCTCACTCCAGAAGCAATCGTGACAAGAGAGGTCCCGAAATTATTGATGTTGACCGTGCTCGTGGCAACGACCACGACGTTGTTGGGATTCGGGATGGTGAGCGGCGCAGTGTAAAGGCCGTTCGTATTGACGACTCCGAGCGACGCGTCGTTGCACGTGGGCGCGGGAGTCACATTCGGTGCGGCGGTGCAGACCGACCAAGTTACGCTGGTAGTGGACGTGCCGGACACGCTGGAGGTGAACTGCTGGTTCCCGCCTTGAATGACTGTTGCGGTGGCCGGCGCGACGACGACGCTAATCGTCGGACTATTCGCCCCGCATGCGGCGGCCATTCCAGCGGCCAAGATTGCCGCGGCTAATCTCCAAACTTTCATTCCCACCCCTCCCCACGACCCGATGACCGGCGCGTTGCCGATTTCCAGCGAAACTCCCGAGCCCCGAAAATTCCCGGCCCTCCGCGCGGGCGCTTAGAAAGTCCGGCTCACAGTGAACCGGAACGTATGATGCGGTTCGAGCAAACTCGTTGGCAGCCGCTGAACATCGACGTTTAAGACGTTGTTGAGCTCTGGAATAATTTGCGTTTGCAGCACGCCCGGCGGCAGCGCGCGTCGCGCGTCGTCGCTGATGAAGAATGCGCCCCGCGGCGAGACAATATTCTCGTCCAGCGTCAGCGGATTATACGCGTAGTAGAAGCGGAACGGCGCGTTCACGATCGGCAGGAACACCACGATTTCGATTCCCGAGGACGCCCTCGGGTGGAAGTTCGTTCCGCCGGCGATGGGCAATTGCGCCTGAACCTGCGCATTCGGAAAATCTACGTTCGGATATTGCTGCTGAAAAAGACTGAGCGTCGACGGCGCCAATTGCAATTGCGACCGCCGCACGATGCCGTTCATTCCAATGTCGGTGAATAAGGCCAGCGTGACCGGGCCGGCAATCGGAATGCGGTATTCGAAATTGCCGATGGCCTGAGCGTCGCCGCCGGGCCGAGTGGCGACGTAATCGAGAACCGGCACGTTGAGAGATTCGAGCGTCGGGCTTCCGTTGGAGTTCAACTTGGTCGGATTCAGAAAGACGACGGTCTGCGTGATCGACGTCGGGATGAACACGTACGGCGAAATAGTGAAGAAATCGAATCCGCGAATGTCGTTCTCGCCGCCGAGATAGAAGCGGCTCTGCGGCGGCTCGACTTTTCCGCCGTAGCCGGTGCCGAACGCGCCGAGGAAGCGCATGGCCAGGACATTGCGGTGCTTGTTGATGGGATGGTAGTAGGAAGTCGTGAACGTGTTGGTGATGGTGTTAGTGTTGCCGCCCAGAGGTCCGCCTTCGAACGCCAGGCCGTAGAAGAAACTCTTTCCGGCGGTGGCATTTTGCGGATTGTTTACCGTGCTGTAGTTAATCGTGGGAGTGACCTTGCTCGATTTGATTCCCTTGAGCGCCGAGGGACCGGCGAGACTCTGGAATTGCAGCGACTGGAAGAGCAACTGCGATGACTGGCTGAACGCGGTGATATTGGTGGTGCTGAATCCGTACGTGAGACCTACGCGAGTGAAAGAGAAACGCCGCAGGGGATAGCTGGCGAAGAGCGTGAAGCCCTTGCTGTCGGTATTGTAATTCTGCTCGATGGCAGGATTGATGGTCACTTGCTGGCCCAGCAGGATGGAGGTCTCGCGCTGCTGGTTGTAGTCGAACTTCTGATCGAAGACGGTGAAGCCGGTGGAAATCGGGCGGTCGAATAAATAAGGCTCGGTGAATCCAAAGACGAGATTGCGCTGCCGATCGCCAATCTGCGCCGAGAACGTGAGAGTTTCGCCGAGGCCGAGGAAATTGTTGGTCTGATAGGAAAGGCCGATGAAGCTGCCGGCCAGCCCGCTGACTCCGCCCGAAAGACTGATGGACTGCTTGCCCTTCTCGTGCACCTTGAGATTGATGTCCACCGTACCGGCTTTCTGATTGCGCTTGATCTCGGCGTTTTCGGGCTTGAGCACTTCGAAATAGCCGAGCTGATTCAGGCGAAGTAGGCTGACTTCCCACAGGCGATTGTTAAAGAGATTGCCTTCATCAAGAAGAATTTCGCGGCGAATGACCTTGTCGCGGGTAGTGGTGTTGCCGGTGAAATCAATCCGGCGGACGAAGAATTGCTTTTGCTGATCGAATTCCAGTGTCAAGTTCACGATCTTTTTGTCTTCGACGATGTCGAATTTAGGGTTCGATGTGAAATCGATATAGCCGTATTCACCGTAAAGCTTTTTATAATTGTCGAATGCCTTCCGGAGCTTATCGGTCGAAAAGATGTCTCCCTTCTTGAGGGGAAAGACCTTTTCGAGGAATTCTGACTTGAAGAAGAGACCCTGATCGGGGTCAGCGCTGACGACGCGGAGGTCGCCCATGTGGTAGCGGTCGCCCTCTTCAATCTTGATCGTGATGTCCGTGCGCTTCCCGTGTTTGCGGCCGACCCCAGGCATGGGAATGGGAATGCCGGCGCGATTCTCATCGACGGTGTTCAAAATGGGATCGTGGACAATCACGCGGAAAAATCCATGATCCTGGTAATAGCCGCGAACTCCTACTTCCAAGTCCTCATCGAGTTTGTCGCGATCGAAGGTTTTGTCCCAGATATTGATGTCGGTGATCTCGAGAGGAATGGCGATGGGGCGGGAGTGGCGCATGGTGCGGATAAGCTTTCGCGTGGAGAAGGTTTTGTTGCCCTCGAACTTGATCTGGCCGACCTTCACTTTTGGCCCTTCTTCAATATTGAAAATCAATTTCACGGCGTTGGTGGCTGCAATCTTCTCGTAAGTAGGCTTCACCACGGCAAACTGGCGCCCGTGCTCGGCGAGCAATTGCTGCAGCACCACCTGAGCGTGCTTGATGACCGTCGGATCGAAGCGGCTCTCGACCGTCAACCCGACTTTGCGATCTTTGAAGCGATCGAGAATGTCGGATTCGCTGACCGATTTGTTGCCCTTGTACTCGATGCGCCGGATGATGGGCCGCTCGGTGACATAAAAAATTACGATTTTGCCGCCCGGCACCTTGGGATCGTCTTCGACTTCCAAGCGGATGTCCTCGAAGTACTGCGTGTTCCAGAGAGCGAGGAAGTCGCGCCTTATGTTTTCTTCATTGTAAGGATCGCCTTCGCGGGAAAACATGCGCGCGACGAGCGTCGCTCTCTGCACGCGGCGATTGCCTTCAAACCGAATACCGGTGATTGTCCCGTTCGAACCTTCACTGGCAATCTGAGCAGACACACAAGGTGCGGAGGCCACGCCAAAGAGGCAGACAGCGGCGAGTCCAAGGAAAAAGCGCAGGAATCTTCGTACGATTGCGGCCACACCTGTAGTCAAGGCCGCACTTCCCCGCCCAAGACTGTTTGCTCCCCCGCCGGACCGGGAACCCGTCCGGCACGCGCGTGTAGGATTCCTAGTGGGCTACCGGGGTTGCTTCCACCAGGGGACGGAACGCCAAGCCGTCAGTCGAGAGATAGACCTCGAGTGTAGCGGGACGCTGCAGGCCACCCTGAATCAAAGCTTCCGACAGCGGATCTTCGACATATTTTTGCAGCGCGCGCCGCAACGGCCGCGCGCCATAGCTGCGATCACCGCAAGTCTTCTCGAGAATCCACTGGCGCGCTTCCTGCGTCAGAGCGATCTGCACCTGGCGATGCACCAGCGTCTCGTTGATCTGGCCGACGAGCAAATCAATGATGCCCATCAAGTCGTCGTCGGTCAGCGAATTGAAGACGATCACTTCGTCGAGCCGGTTCAGGAACTCGGGGTTGAAGACCCGCTTCACTTCGACCATCACCATATCGTCGGCGGACTTCGCGGCCACATCGTCGCCGGCAGACTGGAAGCCCAGCGAATTCTGTTTCTGCAATTGCCGCGCGCCGATGTTAGAGGTCATGATGATAATCGTGTTCCGGAAGTCCACAGTGTTGCCGAGGCCGTCCGTCAGTTGGCCATCCTCGAAAACCTGGAGCAGGATGTTGTACACGTCCGGATGCGCCTTTTCAATCTCATCGAGAAGAATAATCGAGTAAGGAGTGCGGCGGACGCGCTCGGTCAATTGTCCGCCCTCTTCGTAGCCCACGTATCCCGGAGGCGCGCCGATCAATTTCGAGACCGAGTGCTTCTCCATGTATTCGGACATGTCGAAGCGGATGAGCGATTTTTCGCTGCCGAAGAGGAACTCGCCGAGGCGGCGCGCCACTTCGGTCTTGCCGACGCCCGTCGGTCCGAGGAACAGGAAGCAGCCCACCGGCCGCCCCGGAGCCTTGAGTCCAGCGCGGCTGCGGCGAATCGCGCGAGCTAGAGCGGTGATAGCGCGATCCTGGCTGATGACGCGGCGGTGCAGCTCTTCTTCGATGCGCATCAGCTTCTGCTGCTCGTCTTCCTTAATGGCGCTGACGGCCACGCCGGTCCAGCGCGCGACCACTTCTTCGATATCTTCGCGGCCGACCACGCCTGTCGCGGAGTCGTCAATCTTCAACTTCTCGCGAAGGACGCGCAGGTGCTCTTTCTCTTTGCGCTCTTCTTCGGAATAGAAACGCGCCTTCTCGAACTCGTGATTGGCGATGGCCGTTTCCATCCGGTGCGTGATGAATTTCACGCGCTTCTGAACTTCGGAGACCTCGTCGGGCAGCATCGCCTGGCGCAGTTTGACGCGCGCGCCGGCTTCATCAATCAGGTCGATAGCCTTATCCGGGAGGAAGCGATCGGAAATATAGCGGTTCGAGAGATAGACAGCGTAGCGCACGGCTTCTTCGGTGTACGACACCGCGTGGAATTTCTCGTAGCGGTCGCGCACGCCTTGCAGCACGAGCACGGCTTCTTCCTCGTTTGGCGCACTGACTTTCACGGCCTGGAAGCGGCGTTCGAGCGAGCGATCCTTCTCTACGGACTTTCTGTATTCGCCCGGAGTCGTCGCGCCGATGCACTGAATTTCGCCGCGGCTGAGCGCGGGCTTCAAAATGTTAGCGGCATCGAGCGAACCTTCCGCCGACCCGGCACCGACGAGGGTGTGCAGCTCATCGATGAAGATGATCGCGTTCTGACTCTCCATCAATTCCTTCATGATGGTCTTCAGGCGCTCTTCAAACTGGCCGCGGTACTTGGTTCCCGCGACAATCAAGGACAAATCGAGCGAGAGAATCCTCTTGTCGGCAAGGAACGGCGGCACATCGCCGTCGGCGATGCGTTGAGCCAGACCTTCGACGATGGCGGTCTTGCCCACGCCCGGCTCGCCGATGAGCACGGGATTATTCTTGGTGCGCCGGCAGAGAATCTGAATGGCGCGCTCGAGCTCGCGATCTCGTCCTACGAGCGGATCGAGCTGGCTTTCCATAGCGGCCTGCGTCAGGTCGCGGCTGAATTCTGCTAACAGCGATGCTTCCTTCGGTCGATTCACAGGGACCTTCTCCCCAGCGCCGCGCGACAGCTCTTCGCGAACGGTAGACAAGCGAAGACCGCGCTCCTGCAAAATCTCGGCGCCGAACGACTTCTCCTCCCGCAACACGCCCAGCAGCAGGTGCTCGGTCCCAACGTGCTTGTGACCGAGTCGCTCCGCTTCTTCGGCGGCAAAGGTGATGATGCGCTTGCATTCCTGGCTGAGAGGAACGTCCACGGAAGTGGAGATCCGCTCGCGCACCGTGATACGGGATTCGATTTCCTTGCGGATGGATTCGATGGAGCCGTGCGAGCGCAAGAAACGGTTTGCCAGCGCCTTATCCTCGCGCAGCAGACCGAGGAGAAGGTGCTCGGTCTCGATGTAAGGGCTGCCGTACTGACAGGCCTCGTAGCGAGCAAAGAAAATTACTCGACGTGCCTTTTCTGTGTAGCGTTCAAACACGGGTCACCCGCGCTCTCCCAGGGCATTAGCCCCAGCCTCGGCCGCCTTCGCGCCAAAAAACGAGCGCGGTGCCGAGGCTTCCTCGGTCCGGGCTAGCTTGCCGTGTTCGAGGTGAAGAACGCGGTTTGCTCGCTGGGCCAGTGAAAGGTTATGCGTCGCCAATATGGAAGTGAGACGGTGGGCTAAATGCAACCGGCGCATTAAATCGAAGATCAGCTCCGCGTTGCGCTCGTCCAGATCCCCCGTCGGCTCATCTGCCAGGAGTAGTTTCGGCTGGTTCACCAGGGCGCGTGCAATGGCCACGCGCTGTTGTTCGCCGCCGGATAGTTCCCCGGCGCGCTGGTTGTCCCGGCCTCCCAAGCCTACTTCGCCCAGCCACTCCCCCGCAGACCGAAGCGCGGACTGCCGCGCGACGCCCGAAATGATAAGAGGCATCGCCACGTTCTCTGCCGCGGTAAAGTCCGGCAACAGATGATGCCGTTGCCAAACGAAACCTACCGAACGGTTTCGATAATCGGCGAGTTCGTGCTCCGCAAGCGCTTCCAGCGAATTCCGCTCGAAGTATATAGCACCGCTTGTCGGAGTGTCCAGCGCAGCTAGTGTGTGGAGAAATGTGCTCTTGCCCGCTCCCGATGGCCCGACGATGGCCACCATCTCTTCGCGCGCGATGGAGAAATCCACGCTCTCGAGTGGAGTGATTTCCGCTGAGCCGGAGCGGAAAGTTTTGCGCAAGCTCTCGACGCGGAGGAGTTCGGCGTTCCCGGTGGCAGGCGAAAAGTTCCCTGTTGCCGGGGGAGCCGGGTTGTTGGCGTCGAAGTTAGCTTGTGCTGACATGTGCGTGGTGTACTCTACTCACGTTAGATGCCGAAGCGTGCCTAAGCTATGTCCTTTTTCTGCATAGGATTAGCCAGTTTGGCAAATTCGGCCGATGAGAACAGATTACTCATTTTAGCCGTCAAAGTGCCCACTGCGTTTCCGGCCCGCTTCGAAGATAGTATTCGCCTCACACTTACATGTTGCTCCTGGACTTAGGCGCGCACCATAGAGCTTTTCACCCTATTTCGACTATCGAAAGTACTGAACCTTCCCTCACTCAAAACGCAGGATTTCGACCGGCAGGATTCGCGCAGCCGCACGCGCCGGAAGTAGCGTCGCGGCCAGACAAATCGCGATGGCAGCGGCGGCAATCCACACGGCGTCGAGTGCGCTCGAGTGAAACGGAACGTAGGGCACCGCGTAAATTTCTGCATTGAGCGGAATCAATCGCCAGGTGTCGGCCGCCCAACTCAAACCATAGCCTGCGATGAGGCCAAGCAGCGTGCCGACTCCACCAACGGCCAGTCCTTGCAGCAGAAAAATCCGGCGTATCTGCGAGCGGCGGGCGCCCATGGCCACGAGTATCGCGATGTCCCGCGCTTTGTC
>DAITPO010000116.1:0-5031 GCA_036833535.1 Candidatus Acidiferrales bacterium
GTCTGGAATACGGTCTTCGATAATTCGCGCATCGTCGCCGAGCTTGGCCGCAAGCCGGAACCGTTTTCGAAATATTGCTTCGGTCTGCTGCGCTTCAGCCGCGACAATAATTTTCAGTACCGCTACCAGGATTGGCCCGGAGCGGCGGCGTCTTCGGCAGCCGCCGCGCCCGCAGCCAGCGGATCAGCCAGGAATTCGCGTGCATGAGTGACATAGCTCTAGCCGCGTGGGTCAGCAGCATCATCGAGGCTAAGAAGTTCGCCTGGATGCTGGGTTCTGGCGAAGCCTGGCGGCCCGGCGAAAAACTAAAGCTGCTCTTCGCCGGCTACAACGGCACGCGCAACACCGGCTCCGATGTCCGGGTCGAGGAGATCCTCAGGCAAGTGCGGCGCATCTTTGGGCCGGAGAATCTATCGCTCTCCGTGATGACCCAAAATTTCGATTCCACGCGCGGCTATTTCGGAGACGCGCGACAGGTGCATCTCCCCGACGTCTATCCGCCATTTCTTGCCCGCGAAGTGCCGCGCAACGACGGCGTGATCGCCTGCGAAGGCTCGATGTTCAAAAGCAAGTTCGCCAACGCGCTTACGATCATGATCATCGGCTCGCTGGGCATCGCCGCGGCGCAGAACAAGTTGAGCGTCGGCTATGGCGCCGAAGCGGGCGACATGGATCCCTTCGTCCAGAGCATGTGCCGACGCTATTGCCGCGACTCATTCATCATTACGCGGAATCCCGAATCGCAAGAGGTACTCGGAAAACTCGGAGTTTCGACTGAGCTCGGCACCGACACCGCGTGGACTTTCGAACCCCATCCGTCCGAGTACGGCCGCAAGATGCTGCGGGAAGCCGGCTGGAACGGTACGTCGCCGATTCTTGCCGTCTGCCCGATTCATCCGTTCTGGTGGCCGGTGACGGCATCGATGGCCAAGCGCGTCGCTCATCTCACGGCGGGCGCTTACAAGGAGAGCTACTACCGAACGATTTACTTCCATCGTTCGGGCGCGGAAGTGGACGCGGCGTTTGAGAAATATCTAACTGCGCTGGGGCAAGCGGTGATGCGCTATCGAAAAGACCGTCCAATGTTCACAATTCTGGTTGGCATGGAGGCGCTCGATCGCCGCGCCTGCGAGCGGCTCGCGCCGAAAATCGGCGGCGCGCCAATTTTCTCTTCAAACCAGCTCAATATGTACGAGCTTGTGAGCATCCTGCGATGCTGCGATAGGCTGGTTTCGTCTCGCTATCACGCGATTGTCACCTCGATGCCCGCCGGGATCGTTTCCGCGGGCGTCTCCATGGACGAGCGCATCAGCAATCTGATGCACGAGCGCGGCCACGATCACCACACTGTACGCGTGGACGATCCCGACCTCGAAGACAAGCTCGTAGATGTAATGCACGCCCTCGATCGCGACGCCGATTCGATCCGCGACGCGATCGCGCAGACCGTAATTAAGAATCTGCAATTGATGGCGCGCATGGGAACGTATCTCGAAGCGCATCTGGCGCGCCAGTATCCCGAATTCCCGATTCGCAGCGGCCGGCGCAGTTGGGAAGAATATCTGCCGCCGCTCAGCCCCAATCTCGAGCATCTAGCCGAAGCACACTGCTAAATGCATTTCCTCGAAAACATTTTCGAGCGACTTAAATCGGCCGGCGATGAGCTCGTGCTTCAGGAAATACATCCCGAGCGAGTCGAGAGCGTTTCTGGCAACGAACTCCTTTCGCTCGTAGAGCGCGCCCAATGCTTCATCGCCGGCGCCGGATTGAAGAAAGGCGATCGCTGCGCCCTGCTCGGCGCGAACAGCATTCGTTGGGTTGCCGGGGATCTCGCGCTGATGGCCGAAGGCGTGATCGTTGTGCCGCTCTATGCGCGTCAGGCGGCGAGCGAACTCGTCACGATGATGAAAGATTGCTCGCCCGCGCGATTGCTCTGCGCGACGCCGGAGCTCCGCGATTCGATCGCAACAGCCTGGCCCGGCGCTCCGCCGACTTCACTTTTCAACGATATCTTCGCGTCCGCAGAGATTCCCGCCGCAAGCTCCGCGAGCGCGGGCAAGGCGGGAAAAAGCCGCACTACGTTAGTCAACCAAGTTGACCCAATCACGATCATCTATACTTCCGGCACTTCCGGCGAGCCGAAGGGCGTAGTGCTGAACGTCGGCAATCTGGATTACATGATGAGCTGCACGACGGCGCGGCTCGACAGGCTGATGGATATGCATCCGAAATTAGCGCGTCGCGAGCAAATCTTTCATTATTTGCCGCTGAATTTCGCGGCGTCGTGGCTTACGCTGTTGAGCGCGCTTTCGCGGAATGCGGTGTTCTCGCTCTCGACGGATTTGAATCGGATTGCTGACGAAATCAAAGTCGCGCAGCCCGACTACTTCTTGAATGTGCCGACGCTTCTCGAGCGCATCCGCTCGCGAATCGAGGGGCAGATGGCCGAGCGCGGCGGCCTGATCTTCGGCCTTTTCAATCGCGCCAAGGCAGCGTACGCGCGCAAGCAGAGTGGCGCACCGAAACCGGGCGATGGACTGTGGCTTGCGCTCGGCAACGCGATTTTGTTCCGCACGATTCGCCGTGCGATGGGGCCAAATCTCAAGGCGTTGATCTGCGGTTCTGCACCGCTGGCCGTTGAAACGCAGCGCTTTTTCATGATGCTTGGCATTCCCGTATTGCAGGCTTACGGATTGACGGAAACAACCGGCATTTGCACGCTCGATGATCCACAACAATACACGCCTGGATTCGTTGGCCCGGCGAATGCGGGCATCGAGATGAAAGTTGGCGAGAACAGCGAAATCCTCGTTCGCGGCCCGAATATTTTCCCCGGCTATTGGCAGCGGCCTGAAGCGACGACGAAGGCGCTCGAAGGTGGTTGGTTTCATACCGGCGATCAGGGCGACGTGAACGCCGAGGGCAACTGGCGGATCATCGGCCGCGTGAAGAACCTAATCATCCTGAATTCCGGCCACAACATCGCGCCGGAACCGATCGAGGAAGAACTGAAAAAGCTGGTGCCCGCGGCCGAGCACGTGGTGCTAGTCGGCAATAATCGCAGCTATCTCGCGGCGATTTTCGCATCGGGCGCCGGCTCAGCAAACGGTTTGTACGCCGCCCAGGCGCAAGAGGCGGTCGACCGCGTCAATCAATCGCTGCCGCATTACCGGCAGATCCGTGCGTTTTGCGTTTCGACTGTGCCATTTTCGATCGAGAACGGATTGCTCACGGCCAATGGTAAACTGAAGCGGGACGTCATCACCGAGCGGCTTCGCGAAGCGATCGAGGAACTTTACCGGAAGAAAACGGCATGAAGGATTTTCGCGCCAATACGATGTCGTGGGGCCTGCGCGACGGCTGCGTCGAGCTGAGGCTGCACCGGGCGCCTTGCAATGAAATTGGCTCCGAATCGCTAGTGGAATTCGAACGATTCATCGCGGAGCTCGAGACGGTGTTCGGCTCGGCGCATGCGCTGATCATTCACAGCGAGCTGAAATCTGGATTCTGCGCGGGAGCCGACTTGCGCGAGCTTTTTCGCCGCTCGCAAGAAGTAGCTCCGGATGCGCGGCTGACTGAGCTTCGTGAATTCTTGCAGCGGATTCATCGCGTGTTCAATCGAATTGATGCGGCGCCGCTGACGACGATTGCGGCCGTTCACGGCGTGGCTTTCGGCGGAGGGTTCGAACTAGCGCTGACTTGCGACCTCATTATCGCCGACAAGATGGCGCGATTTTGCTTTCCAGAACTGCGGCTTGGATTGATTCCCGGATTTGGCGGGATTCCGCGCTTGAAACGCGATGTCGGCAATGCTGTGGTTCGCGATCTGCTGCTGACTGGGCGGAGTTTTAATGCCACGAAGGCGCACGGCGTTGGATTGGTGAGCCAGGTCGTTGCCGAGGGCGAGGCGCTGCGCGTGGCGCGTTCGACGGCCGCGCAACTCGTGAAATTCGACCGAGCGACGGCTATCGCCGCGAAGCGCTTCATCAAGCCGATTCCGGAAGAAGAATTGCGGCAGGAGATTGAGATTTTCTGCGATATGTTTATGCATCCGGCGGTGGAAGCGGGCCTGCGCAAATTCGTCGAATCAGAAGATGCGCTGCCTTATTTGCCCTAGGCGGTCAGCTGAATTTCACAAAGCGATGGCAAATTTACAAGACACAACGGAACAAATTTTGGTTCTTGCGGCGCAGCATTTTTCTGTGCCGCGGGCGCAGCTTAAGCCCGATGATGATTTCTTCAAGACGCTGGGCATCAACAGCCTTCAGGCGCTCGATCTTTTGACGCGCGTCGAGAATCATTTTCACATCGAGCTGCCGGATTACGAATTGCAGGGCGTCACGGATTTCCGCACGCTGGCCGAGCGAATTCAAGCCCGCCTCTGATGCTGGACCTCAGCCGTTATTCTTGTCTCGGTGAAGCGCTTCGAGATGCGCTGGAGCGCTGGCCGGATGAAATTTGCCTGATTGAAGCGGATCGCGAGCGCGAGAATTGCCGGCTGACCTACCGGCAATTCAAAGACGCGGCGCTTCCTCTGGCGCTATGGCTGCAAAATGCGGGTTTTGCGCCAAATGGTCGCGCCGCGATCATCATGACCAATCAGTCGAAGTGGCTGATCTCGGCATACGCGATCTTTTATTGCGGCGGTGTGCTCGTACCGCTCGACTACAAGCTGACGCCCGCCGAGCAGCTGCAGCTTCTGGCTCATTCGCACGCCGAAGTGCTCATCGTCGAATATCATCTCTGGCGCGCCATCGCACAATCCCCGGACTTTGCGAAGCTGCGCGCGAAGATAATTCTCGTTACAGAAGCGCCGTCGAACGCTGAGCTGTTCGGCGCGCGCCGTTGGGAAGACTCCAAAGCTGCGGGCGAGCCGCGCTTCGAAATGCGGCAACGCAAGGATCCGGCGTGCATAGTCTACTCATCCGGGACCGGAGGCCGGCCGAAGGGCTGCGTTCTAACGCACGAGAATTATCTCGAGCAGTGCATGTCGCTCACGGCGCTTTATCCTTTCTGGCCGGGCGTGCGCTA
>DAITPO010000116.1:5131-11359 GCA_036833535.1 Candidatus Acidiferrales bacterium
GGCGGCGCATTCACCGAACCCGCGACGCTGCAATTTTTCTATGATCTCGGCATTCTCGTCGGCAACGGCTACGGCTGCACTGAAGCGGGCACGGTCAATACGCTGAATGATTTCAAGCCCTTCCGCGCGGACACCGTCGGCAAACCGCTGCCCGGTGTGGAAGTGAAAATCTTGCAGCCCGACGCCGACGGCATCGGCGAAGTCGCGGTGCGCGGAAAAAATGTGATGTCGCACTACCTCGACGATCCGGAAATGACCGCGGAAGTCCTAGTGGACGGCTGGCTGCTGACCGGCGATCTCGGCCGGCTGGACGCGATGAGCCACCTGCAGCTCTTCGGGCGCAAGAAAAACATGATCGTCACCGAAGAGGGCAAGAATATCTATCCCGAGGACATTGAAAACGTCTTCGAAGGCCTGCCGGTGAAGGAATATAGCGTCTTCGCGGCGAACTATCTTTGGCCGCAGCGGACGATGGTGGGCGAACAGCTCGTCATCGTGATTCATCCCGAAGAAGGACGCGCGATTGATGAGCCATTGCGAGCGGAGATCGCGGAGCGGAACCGTCGGTTGCTGAATTACAAGCGCATCAGCGGCATCGTGCCGTGGAACCAAGATTTCCCGCGCACCGCATCAATGAAGATCAAGCGCGGCGAACTCGCCGGCCAGATTCTCACGGCGCTCGATCGCCGCGCCGTCCTGCCGCTATGAACGAGCGCTTCCTCGCCATCGTCAATCCGGCCGCGGGCGGCGGACGCTCCGGAAAGCTCGCGGCAAAGGCGCTCGCGGAGTTGCGCGCGAAAGGCGTCGATTTGGAGATTCGCGAGACGCACGGCGCGGGAGAGGCCACGCGCATCGCGCGTGATGCTTACCGTGAAGGCTCGAGGAATTTTATCGCCGTCGGCGGCGACGGCACATCCTACGAAGTGGTCAACGGACTTTTCCCCGAATCCCTGGGCGGCGAGCGTCCTGCGCTGGGATTTCTGCCGCTGGGCACAGGCAATTCCTTTCTGAAGGATTTCATGCAGAATGGCGCGGCGGGCGCGGCAGAGGCCATCATTGCCGGGCGCAAGCGCCGTTGCGATGTGATGCGGCTGGCGTATAACGGCGGCGAACTCTATTACATCAATCTTCTTACGCTGGGGTTTGCAGCGGATGTCGCGGCGATTACGAATCGCCGCTTCAAAACCTTCGGCGAGGCGGGCTACATTCTTGGCGTGCTCACCTGCCTGGCGCGGCTCGATCGGCGGCCGTTTCCGCATCGCGTTGATCCACATTCGGAGCACGACCGCCGCCGCTGCCTTTTTCTCGCGTTCAATAACAGCCGCTTCACAGGCGGCAAAATGATGATCGCGCCAAATGCGGCGACGGATGATGGCCTGCTTGAATATGTGCGCTGGGGACCTATAGGGCGCCTCGGCCTGCTGCGTAATCTGCCGACGCTTTTTGATGGCACGCACATCGAACATCCGTTGGCGTCGCGGGCGGCGGTGCAGCGCGTCGATTTCGATCTCGACCGGCCGGTCACCGTGATGGTGGATGGCGAAAGCCTAGAGCTACAGCTGCGGAGCATCGAAGTGCTTGCCGGCGCGCTGGACGTTTACGGATGAGGAAGGCCTGGCTCACAGCGCGTTCGATCGTTCTCTGGCTGTTAAGCGGCCTGCATTTCTTCATTGTCTGCACTTTGCTCGTCCTGCTTGCGGTGTTCATCGATCCGCGCAAGAACGACTGGCCGCAGCGCGTTTTCTTTCGCAATATTTTGCGGATTGCCGGCGTGAGGTTCGAAGTGAAGCGCTCGCCGGGCTTCGATCCGCAGCAGACGAGTATTTTAATTTGCAATCACGTCAACATCTTCGATCCCTTCGTGATTTATTCGGCGATCCCGCAATTCGTGCGCGGATTCGAGCTGGAATCGCATTTCAAGATTCCGGTGTACGGCTGGATGATGGGGAGATTCGGCAACATTCCCGTTCCGGACGCGCCGAGCCGGTCGGGACTTGAGGAAATGACGCGGCGCGCGAAAGTCGCGCTTGATGACGGAGTGAGTCTCATCGCATTTGCCGAAGGATCGCGCACGCGCGATGGGCACGTTGGGCCGTTCAAGAAAGGTATCTTCAACATCGCGCAGAAATTTGGGACGCCGATCGTGCCGATGAGCATCGTCGGTTCCTACGAATTCTTTCAGACCGGCAATTGGCTGCTTTATCCCGGGAAGATAACCGTGATCCTGCACGATACGATTGATACGACGCAGATCGGGCGGGATGAAGTGGATGCATTGCGCGACCGCGTGCAGGAAATTGTTGCCGCTCCTGTGGAGGAATTTATGCGCGCGCGATCTGAGACGGAAGGCGCGCGGAAGAATTAGGACAGCGAGGAAGTCCCGGCTTCGGGAAGCGTGCGGCCCGCGCGCAATTCCTGCCACGTGTAAACTACACGATGAATCACCGTCAGCGTCGAGATTGATGCGATGACCCAAAGGACTGGCGCCATTCGTTGAAACACGCCGCCGAGAATTAGCAGCACCAGCCGCTCAGGCCGCTCCATGAAGCCTACCTTGCACGTGGGAATCAGCGATTCCGCGCGAGCGCGGGAATAGCTGACCATGAATGAACTGGCCATGGCCACTGCAGCGAGTGCCATATAAAACGGCCGGCCGATCAGTGTGTAATAAACGACGAGCCCCATGTACAGCGCGAGATCGGAATAGCGATCGAGCGTGGAATCAAGAAACGCGCCGAAGGCCGTGACGCGGCCGACGCGCCGCGCCACTTGCCCATCCGCCATATCGAGAAAACCTGCAAGGAACAGAACCGCAGCGGCCTGCCGGAAGCGGCCCATTGCAAAAAGCACCGCGGCCCAGCTATTCACCGCCAACGCAAGAAAAGTGAACATGTTGGGGGTGATGCCGGTGGCGGCGAGACCGTCGACAACATGTTTCAGAAGCCAGCCGCCGCCTTCGCCGATCCAGTAAGTGGCCGGGCGGCTCGTCTCTTTCCGCGATGCGTTTGATTCGTCGGTCATTTCCAATTTGAAATCATATGACACGCTCGCCTAGTGCTCAAGCTCGCGCGAGGATGCGACGCTAGTCTTTCTTCGGCGGCGTGACCATCACGACCGGAATATTTGCTTTCTGCACCTGATCGTTGAACGACCAGAGATCTTTTTCCTTCAGGTCTTTCCATTTCGCAAGCTGTTCATCGAGGCGGCGGTTCAGCTCGTCGAAGACATCGTAGGAAGCTTGCGTCGGTGCGGCGTCGGCGCTGTTGACTGTGCTCGCGAGTGCCATCAGTTGATCGGCGACTTGAATCGGATAATTCAGCGGATCTTCTGAGGCTTTTGATTTTGGCTGGATGATCGATTCCTCAACCGGAGTCAGCTTCTTCGCGAGATCTTCGGCGGCTTTGGCGAGTTCTCCATGGGATGCATCGCCGGCCAGGCGCTTGCGCAAGGACTCGAGTTGCGCGCGGACATCGCGAATTTCGTTTACGGCATCGTGGGCCGCGGTCACTCGCTCGCGAATCTTCAGCGCGAGATCGAGCTGCTTCTTAAGATCTTCCGCCGAGGTGGTGACTCGCGGATCGAGCCTGACCTCGACCGACGAAGTGTAACTCTTGCCCGCGACGGTGAGCTTGACCTGATAGGTTCCGGGCAGCACGCGCGGCCCGTCGGTTCCGCCGCCCCAGGCTACTGTTCCGGGCACTTTGCTGGCTTCTTCGTAACGCAGATCCCATGCGAATCGGTTGAGACCGGCCTCAATCGGCAACAGATCTTTGGACTCCTCGGGTTCGACTTCTTCGCCGGGCAGCTTCTCTTCTTCCTTCTTCTTGCTGGAATATTTTCGGATTAGATTGCCGTCGCTATGGAGAATTTCTAACTCGATTGTGTCCTTCGGCTTGGACTTGAGAGCGTAGTCGATGATCGCGCCTTCGGGAGGATTCGCGCCAAGCGGCCAGTTCGGCGGAATGTGATCCGACCCGCCAAGGAACCGCACCGCCGCGGCCGGCGCGTAGAGATGAACATCCTCGGATTGAACCGCGTCGGTGATTTCGCGTAGTGGCGCGATGTCGTCAAGGATCCAAAACGCGCGACCGTGCGTCGCGGCGATCAAATCATCGCCGTGAATTGCGAGATCGTGGACCGGCGCGACGGGCAAATTCAACTGCAGCGACTGCCAGTGCCCGCCCGCGTTGAAGGAAACAAAGATGCCGGTTTCCGTTCCGGCGAAGAGAAGACCAGAATGTTTGGGATCTTCGCGCACGACGTGAACGTAGCTCGTCGTCGGCAATCCATTCGCGATGCGCGTCCACGATTTGCCGTAATTCGTCGTCGAGTAAATGTACGGCTGAAAATCATCGAGCCGATGGCGATCGACGGCCATGTACGCGGTCCCGGGATCCGCGCTCGATGGATCGATGATGCTGATCGTGCCCCATTCGGGCAAATCTTTCGGCGTGACATTGCTCCAGTTCTGACCGCCATCGCGCGTCAAGTGAATGAGTCCGTCATCGGAGCCAACCCAAATCACGCCCTTCTCAACGGGCGATTCGGCTATGGCGAAAATTGTGTCGAAGTACTCGACGCTGGTGTTGTCTTTCGTAATTGGGCCGCCGGTGACTTGCTGCTTCGACTTGTCGTTACGCGTCAGATCGGGGCTAATGATGTTCCAGGTCGCGCCGCCGTCGCTAGTTTGAAATAGAACTTCGCCGCCGAAATAGAGCGTGTTCGGATCGTGGGGCGAGATGGCGATCGGAGCGGTCCACTGAAAGCGGTGCTTCAATTCGCTCGCGCCGGAACCCATGGGATTGAGCGGCCACGGGGAAACAACCTGCGTCTGGCCGGTGGATTTATCGAAGCGCGTGATCAGGCCGTCGTAGGAGCCCGCGTAAACGATGTTGGCATTTCGCGGATCGGGAACAATGTAGCCGCTTTCGCCGCCGCCCACGTCGTACCAATCTCGTTGGCCGATCGCGCCATTATCGCTGCGGCTGGCGATCGCCACTGTCGAGTTGTCCTGCTGCGCGCCATAGATGTAGTACGGAAATCGCGTGTCTGTAGCGACGTGATAGAACTGCGCGGTCGGTTGATTGTTCTGCGCGCTCCAGGTTTTGCCGCCATCGGTGGAGATCGTCGCGCCGCCATCATCGCCTTCAATCATGCGATTCGCGTTCGTGGGATCGATCCAGAGATCGTGGCGGTCGCCGTGCGGCGCGGGCAGAATCTGGAATGATTTGCCGGCATCTGTGGAGCGAAACATGCCCGTATTGAGGACATAGACCGTGTCCGCGTTTTTCGGGTCGGCGTAGATGTGCGTGAAATACCAGGCGCGCTGACGGAAGCGGTGATCTTCGTTGATGCGCTCCCAAGTCGCTCCGGCATCATCCGAACGATAGAGGCCGCCATTTTCAGCTTCGATGAGCGCATAGATACGGCTCGAATCGGCGGGAGAAACGGCGATGCCGATGCGACCGAGAGCGCCCTCCGGCACGCCGTGCCCTGCGAGGCGTTGCCACGTCAGGCCAGCATCGCTCGATTTGTACAGGCCGCTGCCGGGTCCGCCACTTTCGAAGCTCCACGGTGTGCGCAGGGCTTGCCACAGGGACGCATAGAGCACGTGCGAATTGTTGGGGTCGAAGGTGATGTCGATCGCGCCGGTCTTTTCATCTTTAAAAAGGACGTTCTGCCAGGTTTTCCCGCCATCCGCAGAGCGAAACACACCGCGATCTTTATTCGGGCCAAAAGCGTGACCGAGCGCGGCGACGAAAACGATATCGGGATTGTGCGGATCGACGATTACGCTGCCGATGTGGCGCGTGTCATCGAGGCCGATATGCGTCCAGGACTTGCCCGCGTCGAGCGATTTGTATACACCGTTGCCGAAAGAGATGTCGCCCCGGATGCACGCTTCGCCGGTGCCGACGTAAATGATATTCGGGTCGGAGGGCGCGACAGCCATCGCACCGATCGAGGCAATCGGTTGCTTATCGAAAATCGGCGACCAAGTGAGCCCGCCGTCAGCAGTCTTCCAAACACCCCCGGCCACCGCGCCGAAATAATAGATATTCGGCTGGTTCGCGACGCCGGTAACAGCCAGCACGCGTCCGCCGCGGAACGGACCGATGAGCCGCCACTTCATCCCCTTCAGCGTCTCGTCCTTGAGCGTCTGCGCCGCGATACTTGCCGCACCCAAAACGCACAAGAGAACGCCCGCGACCACACCCGAAACGCACC
>DAITPO010000117.1:0-11260 GCA_036833535.1 Candidatus Acidiferrales bacterium
AGCTTCGATTCTCACTTCGGCGTCGGCGGGCCGCGCAACATCCAATTTATGGGCAAGTTCACGTTTTGAAGACCGAGCCGGCCTTCGCTTCGTGATTACAAACGATTCCTTCGCCTGCTCCGGAGCGACGGTTCCGGAGCAGCTTTTTTGTTCGCTGTGAATTCCTGAATCGCTGCCTTTAGCGAGTATCATCCGCACGCGGAGGGCTCAATGACCATTCAGAGCGGAATTCGTTTTAGCCTCACTATTTTCGTCATCGGGGTGTGCCTCGCGCTCAGCGCATCCGCGCGCGCCAAAACTCCGCCGCCCGGCCCAATCACTATCTCGGTGGATGCCACTGACGCGCCTCGGCGTGTTCTTCACGCGAAATTGCAATTCCCGGCGCAGCCTGGTCCGCTCACTCTTTATTATCCGAAATGGATGCCCGCCGATCACTCTCCTGACGGCCCGATCTGGAATTTGGCAGGCTTGCATTTCTCCTCCGGCGGAAAAGAAATCCCCTGGCAACAAGACGACGCCGACATGTACGCGTTCAATCTCGACGTCCCGGCAGGTGCGAATTCAATCGAGGCATCGCTCGATTTTCTTCTCTCGCCACCGGGCCCAACAATCGATTTCAGCGCGTCCGGCGCCGCGAAGCTCTTCATCTTGATGTGGAATCAGGTAGCGCTGTATCCCAAGGGATGGCCGGCAGCCGAACTAACGTACAATCCGTCTCTCACTCTGCCGAACGGATGGAAATTCAATACCGCGCTTCCCGTCGCGAGCCAGTCCGGCAATTCGATTACGTTCTCACCCGTGGCTTTCGATCTGCTAATCGATTCACCCGTGCAGGCCGGCGAATTCACGCGTGTTTATCCGCTGAATCCCGCGATCAAGCCGCCGCACGAGTTAGATGTGCTCTCCGATGATGCCTGGGCGCTCGATGTTCCGCCCGCGTTGCTCGAAAATTACTCCCGCCTCGTCGCCGAAGCAGATGCCCTCTATCGCTCGCATCACTATCGCGATTACCATTTCCTCCTCACGCTCAGCGATAACACCATGGGCCTCGGCCAGGAGCACCACGAAAGCAGCGACGATCGCATCCGTCAGCACACTTTGCTTGATCCGAACGCGCGCCTCCTTGAAGCAGGGCTCTTCCCTCACGAATTCACGCATTCCTGGAACGGCCAATTCCGCCGCCCCGAAGGGTTGGCCACGCCCGATTTCCAGCAGCCGATGAAAGGCGAACTGCTGTGGGTTTACGAAGGGCTTACGGAATTTTTGGGCGAGCTATTGACCGCTCGCAGCGGACTCGTAACACCGGCGCAGGCTCGCGAGCATTTCGCCGAGACTGCTGCGATGCTCGACCATCGCGCCGGCCGCCGCTGGCGTTCGCTGCAAAATACCGCCAACGCCGCGCAAATTCTCTATTTTTCCGTGTCCGAGTGGAGTTCCTACCGCCGCAGCGTGGATTTTTATCCCGAGGCCGTCCTCATCTGGCTCGATGTGGACGCAACAATCCGCAAACTCACCAACGACAGCCGCTCAATGGATGATTTCTGCCACGCCTTCTACGCCAAGCCTGATGGCGAGCCCGTCATCAAGACTTATACGTTTGACGATGTAGTTGCAACGCTGAACGGAATCGCGCCGTACGACTGGCGCAGCTTTCTGCGCGAGCGCCTGGATTCTACCGGTCCTCACGCTCCAATCGGCGGGATCACTGGCGGCGGCTGGCAACTCGTTTACAACGACGAACCCAACGAATTCATCGCCGCCGGAGACGCCGAGGCCGGCGGCGCCGACTTCACGTCATCCATCGGCCTTCACGTTAAGGGCGACGGCACCGTAATTGATGCGATTCCCGGCATGCCCGCCTTCGAAGCCGGCATCAGCCCTTACCTCAAAATCGTCGCCGTCAACGGCCGCCAATTTTCCGTGGACGAACTGAAGCGCGCCGTACACGATTCAAAATCAAATTCCGCGCCGATCAAACTGTCCGCGCTGAACGCCAACACGCTCGAGACCCACGAGATTCAATATCATGACGGCAATCGCTATCCACATCTCGAGCGAGTCGAAGGCGCCCCCGATTATCTCGACGAAGCGCTGAAATCGCTGACTCCGGCGGGCGCACACCAGTAACGCGCAATTTCAGGGGTAGGGAATTCTATTTCGCCCGAACGGGCGTTTCCTGATTCAGAATGGCGACCCAGCGTTTCCCGCGCTTGATCCAAGTCGTGCTTTCGATCACTGGGTTCATTGGAAACGCCTGTCCGCTTTCTTCGCCAAGCCGCAAAGCCTCGTAGCAAAGGATGACGGTAGTCGCATTGGGCATGAATCCACGAATGTTACGAAGCTCATAGCGGGAGATGGTCCGCTCCTTCATGGTCGCTAGATACTCCGGCTGCGTCACAATCCCCGATTGAAAAATCATCACCGCATCGGCGGGCACGAGTTCCGCGAATCGCGCCGCGTGTCTTTCCTGGGCCACTTTCCACACCCGCTCCTCAAGCCGAATAATCTTGCGAATGATCGCGCTCTGCTGCGCGGATGCTCTCTTCCGTTTTTTTGCCACAGCCCCGCGATGTTTCACCGCGATCTCCCGCAGCGCTGGCAGCCCGCCGGCGTTTTTGTGCAGCGCCATTGCAAGCTACAGCCGCAAGCCTGCAGCACTTCGAGCTTGACTGCGGCACGAAGATACCACGTCGCTGCCGATCGAGAGGCGCTGTAGAGCACGCGAGATTCTCTACGAGGCAAATTTCACTCGGAAACACCCTCTTGGTGGGCCTGCATGGAGTGATGTATCAACTGCGGTGGGAAGCAAATCCCGTAAGCCCAAGCACTTTATCCTTAGACTGAATAATGTGCTCGTACATCCGTTGCCGAGCTCCTTCGGGATCGCGCTCCTGAATGGCCTTCAAGATCTCGCGATGCTCCCGGCCCGGCGCTTCGCCGTAATAATTGATATCAATCGCAGCAAACATAATGCGTTCCATCTGGCTGCGCGCTTCGCCGACGGCCTGTACCAGCATCTGATTGCGCGAGAGCCGCGCAATCATCACGTGAAACGCAGTATCCGATTCGATGAACTTTACGCAACTGTCGCGATCGTCGGGGCTGCAAGTCACTAGCGCCAGTTCGCCCAGCTTGCGCAGCGATTCCGCGTCCACGCCCTTCATGGCTGCCAACTCGGCCGCCGCACATTCCACCGCGCAACGAAATTCGTAGATATCATTTAAAACTTGCAGAGTAATCTGCGCGACGAAGTAGCCCCGATTCGGCACAATCCGCAGCAGCCGCTCGTTCTGCAAACGCACGGCCGCTTCGCGCACCGGCGTCCGGCTGCCCTTATAGCGATCCGCAAGCGCTTTCTCACTCAAGGCTTCGCCGGGCTGATAAACGCTGTGAATGATGTCGCGTTTAAATGCGCGATAGACCTTCTCACTGAGGGTCGAGGCGCCACTGGTCGCGGGCGATCCAGGAGAAAAGAGCGGGGAGATGGACACTGCGACGCGCCGTTGAGATTTCCCGCGGGTTGCCGTTTTCGCCACGATTCCTCCGGGGCACCTTGCTGTCCAGACAGCATTCTTCACAACTTCGGCTCCCGTGTCAAACGTATACCGCTCGCATACAGGAACCATTCTCTTGACATGCCAACCACGCCGGTATAGGTTTTGCCCTACGCTCATCTCCGCCGTGAGGGAAGAGCACCAAGCGGGGCCGCACGTCCCGCCACATCGGAGCCCGGGAACCCATGCGCACCACCCTCGGCGGCACGCCGGACACCAAAACGCCGTCCCGATTTCCGATCGAGTCCGTTCGCGCCTCGTTTCCCGCGCTCCAGCATGCCGCCCCCTTCATTTTCTTTGACAACGCTGCCGGCGCTCAGATCCCTCAAATTGTCTTTGACGCAGTGAATCGCCATCTTCTTGAATGTAACGTCCAGCGCGGCGGCCGTTACCCTCAGAGCCAGGAAGTGGACGCCACGATCGACCGCGGCCGGCGCGCAGTCGCCGATTTGCTGAACGCGCGCGATCCCAGCGAAGTTGCCTTCGGCATGAACGCGACTTCCTTCATTCGCATCGTCAGCCTTGCGATCGGCCAGATGCTCTCCGAACGCAACGAAATCGTTATCACCGACATGGATCACGAGGCCAACGTGGCTACCTGGATGGCCCTCGAACCCGCCGGCGCCAAGTTCCGCTTTTGGAAGATGCGCGACGATGGCAATCTGCATTCCGAAGATTTGTGGCCGCTGCTCAACTCAAAGACGCGTCTCGTTGCCTGTACCGTCACCTCCAACGCGCTCGGCTCGATCGTGGATGTCCCCGCCGCCGCGAAATTCGCGCACGATGCCGGCGCCGAACTTTTCCTCGATTGCGTTCACTATGGCCCGCACGGCCTCATCGACGTGCAAGCCTGGGGCTGCGACTATCTCGCCTGCTCCGGATATAAAATCTTCGCCCCGCACATGGGTTTTCTCTGGGGCCGCCGCGAACTGCTCGAAAAACTCCCCACGTTCCGCGAAGATTTCATCCCCAATGAGCCTCCCGTCAAAATCGAAGCGGGGACATTTGTCTACGAGAACGTCGCCGGCATGACCGCCGCGATCGATTACCTCGCAATGCTGGGAAAACAAATCAGCGGGGACGGCGCATCGAACTCACGTCGCGCAAATCTGGCAAAAGCCATGGCCGCCATTCGCGAATACGAGGAAGCTCTTTCGATCGAAGTCCTGCGAGCTCTCGAAGAATGTGGCGCCGTCGTCTACGGAATTCGCCAAAAGGAGCGCGTCGGTGAGCGCGTGCCAACCTTTCTTTTCAATCTGCCGCGAGTTTCTCCGCAGGCAGTTACCGATGAACTCGCCCGCGCGCAAATCGGTGTGCGCGACGGTCACATGTATTCCCCGCGGCTCATGAAACGTCTCGCGCTCAGCATGGATAGCGGCGCGGTCCGCGCATCCCTCGTGCACTACAACACGTCCGAAGAAATTCAGCGCTTCAGCGAAGTTCTCCAAAAGCTGAGCACAAATGGATAGCCCTAACGGCCCCGCTGAATCGGCAGTGCTAGTTGGCCCGGACAGCGGTTCCTCCTCCTCACCGTCACGCTCTCAGGAATTGCGCCGGCGCCTCAGCCAGCGGCAACTCACAATGCTGGCCATCGGCGGCGCGATCGGCGTCGGCCTGTTCTTAGGCAGCGGCGTCACGATCCGCCTCGCAGGCCCCGGCGTGATCGTCAGCTATCTGTTAGGCGCGGTCATCGCCATGATCGTTGCCTATTCGCTCGCGGAAATGGCCGTCGTGCATCCCGATGCAGGCTCGTTCGGTGTTTACGCCGAAACGTATTTGAGCCGTTGGGCGGGCTTTGCCGTCCGCACCACCTACGGTCTAGTGCAAATGATCGCCATCGGCGCAGAAGTCACCGCTGTCGCGATCTATTTTTCCTTCTGGTTTCCCAATGTCCCGCAGTGGATCTGGGTTGTTTCAGTCTCCGCAGGATTAGTGGGGCTCAACACGATGCACGTTGGCCGCTTCGGCGAAATCGAATACTGGTTCGCGCTCATCAAAGTCGTCGCCATCCTCGTTTTCATCGCAGTCGGCGCCGCGTTGATTTTCGGCATCGGAACTCACCATCCGATCGGCCTGACCAACCTCACAGCGAACGGCGGATTCCTGCCGCACGGCTGGCTCGGCGTCTGGCTCGCTCTCACCCTCGTCGTGACCAGCTATATGGGCGTCGAAGTCATCGCCGTCACCGCCGGCGAAGCCGAGAATCCCGAAAAATCCATCCCGAAAGCGATGCGCACAATCGTCTTCCGCCTGATTTTCTTCTACGTCCTGGCCATCACCGTCATGCTCGCGATGACGCCTTGGAATCAGACCGGCGCCGGCACCGGCCTCACCGCCAGCCCGTTCGTTCGCGCGTTTTCCTCCGTCGGTGTTCCCTTCGCCGCGACGATCATGAACATCGTCGTCATCACAGCGGCTCTCTCGAGCTGCAACACCGACCTGTATCTGACCACGCGCATGCTTTTCTCACTCGCACGAGGCAAGTACGTTCCGGCTTCGCTCTCGAAACTGGCCAAAAATGGAGTGCCGCGCCGCGCTCTCGCGGTTTCTTCCGCCGGCATGGTCGCCGCGATACTTCTCGCCATTTACGCCCCCGGCAAAGCATTTCTGGCGCTCTACGGCGTCGCCGTTGCCGGAATGTTCTTCGTCTGGATTGTCGTCCTCCTCACGCACATCGCCTTTCGCCGCGCTCTCGGCCGCGAGCGCATCGCGAAACTTCCCATGCGCATCCATTTCTATCCCTATTCCACGATCCTCGGCATCGCGGCGCTCGTCGGTATCACCGTAAGCACTTTTTTTGTGGATGGATTGCAATACACAGTTCCCGCATTCGCGCCGTTTCTCGTGCTCATCACCATCGCATACTGGTTCGCGCGGCGTCGCGCGCAAGAGGCCTCGGCATTGAATGCGGCTGCCAATACCGGCGCCGGAAAGTAAGATTCATCTCCATGAGGTGAGGAGGTCACCGCCATGAAACACTTCGTCCCCGGCGTGCTCATCGTCTTCTTCTCCTGCGCCGTCGCTTTTGCCCAGGGCGGCGCGACGGGCGCCATCAGCGGCACGATCGAAGACTCGAGCGCCGCCGCCGTGCCCGGCGCCGAAGTTCGTATCATCGAGCAGGTATCAGGAAGCCAATTCCGCGCGCTTTTTACTGATGACCACGGCAGTTTCAGCGCGTTGCTACTTCCCGTCGGAATGTACACCGTCGAAGTTCACGCGAAGGGTTTCGCGGAGCAGAAAGCCACGAACGTCGAGGTCCGCGTAACTGAAACGACGCGCATGAAGCTGACGCTCAAGGTCGGCACGATCGCACAGAGCGTCGAAGTAAGCTCGGGCGTAGCCGCCGTCGAAACCACCAGCGCAACCACTGGCGAATCCATCGGCTCGCAGACTCTCGAAAATCTTCCGCTGCCCACTCGCAACGTTCAGCAACTCCTTGCGCTCTCCACCGGCGCTTCCTCCGACCTCACTGCTGCGGGCTCGCTCGGTCGCGGCGACGTCCGCATGAACGTCAACGGCCAGCGCGAAGGCTACAACAACGTCCAAATCGAAGGGATCAGCGTCAGCGACTACAACCTCGGTGAACTGACCAACACACCGCTACCGAATCCTGAGGCCATCGAAGAATTCAAAGTGCAGACGAGTCTTTACGACGCCACGCAAGGCCGCAACGGCGGCGGCAACATCAATGCCGTTCTGCGCGGCGGCTCGCAAAATTTCCACGGCTCAGTTTACGAGTACTTTCGAAATGACGCCCTCGACGCGAACGATTATTTCGCCAATGCTGACGGCGAGCCTCGCGGCGTCGTGCACCAAAATATCTTCGGAGGAAGTGTCGGCGGCCCTCTCGGCCCTCACGCCTCCCAGGGCTTTTTCTTCCTGAATTATCAGGGCACGCGCCAAGAGAACGGAATCTCGCCCGGCACTTTCATCAGCACCTTCATTCCCACGATTCCCCAAGACCGCTCTCCGGGAAGCCTCGCGCTCATGTTTCCTTCGGGGTCCCAAGATCCGAGCGCGTTAGATCCCGTCGTCGTGAATCTTTTGAATCTTAAGAACAATCAATTCGGCGGGGCAGGCGGCGGTTGGCTGCTCCCTTCGTTGCCGCCTCTCGATCCCACTCTACCGCTCGATCAGCAGCAGTCGCGCCTGTTCGTCAGCCACGCCGGCACCTTTAACGACGATCAATTCACTACAAGCTGGGACCGCAATTTCAACGCAGGCACCGACGTCCTCCGCGCCAGGTTCTTCTTCTCGAATTTCCATTCCTTCATGCCCTATGGTGCCGGCGCTCTCGGTTCGCAATTTGGCGCCGCCATCAGTCCCGGCGATCTCAACTTTCCCGTTTTCCTTCCCGTACACGATCGCTTCGTCACCATCTCCGAGACCCACACCTTTTCGCCTCGCCTCGTGAACGATTTCCGCTTCGGTTTCGTGCGGATCGCGAACGACACGGACAATGTCCCCGTCGTCAGCCTCAGCGACATCGGCATCAATCGCCCCAACAGCAATGTGGATACGAATATTCCTCGCTTTGAGTTGGCCAGCTTTCAATTCGGTCCGACGCCCGCCGCCAACGTCTCATCCCATCAGAGCAACTTTACGTTCCTCGATACGGTGGCCGCCAATCTCGGCCGCCACGAGTTGCGATTCGGCGGCCAGGCCGATCGCATTTTTCTCGACAAAAACTATCCTCAGCTTTTCAACGGACTCATGGTCTTCGTGCCATTCCCACCGCCGCCAATTGCGGACGGCTTTTCCGATTTCCAAAATTTATTGAGAGGCCTACCCGTAGTCACCGGCAGCGGCAGCGGCGTCACCAATCACGAGTACCGCATCAACAACTTTGCCCTGTTCGCTCAGGACGATTTCAAGATCCGAAAAAATCTCACCCTGAACCTAGGCGTGCGCTGGGAACTCGACGGCGCCGTCTCCGACGCGACAAGCCAGATCGCCAATCTCGTTCCCAGCCTCGTTGCCGAAGGCCAGGAGCCCTGGATTTTTCCGAAAGGCGTGAACAAGCTGAATATTCCTGGCCTGATTGGAACAGGCTCATCCACGCTGCGCACCAACGGCTACGCATCCGACTGGGGCCCGCGCATCGGCCTCGCTTGGGATCCCTTCAGCGACGGCAAAATGTCCGTGCGCGCCGGCTACGGCATCTACTACGAGCGCGAAGACAACGGCACGGTGGACAATTTCGGGTTCTCCTCTCCGTTCCTCGCCGGTTCCTTCGGCTCGCCGCCGCCCGGCATGCTTGCCAATCTGCCTGCCTTCTCGATTCTTCCGCCCGCGGGCGTGATCAGTCCCGACTTCGTGCCACAGCTCGGCGTTTTTCAGGGCTTCGTCATCGACAACACCAACACGCCCACCAACGACACCACGCAAACGCCGGTCTTCAGCGGCAACAGCGAATTCCTCATCGCGCTCGAAGCTCCTCTCCATTTCCTCTCCCCCAGTGCGCAACAATGGAATCTGACCGTCGAGCGTGAAATCACGCACGGCTGGGTCTTCAATATCGGCTACGTCGGAACAAAAGGCACGCACCTGCGCGAAGTCAGCACGCCAATTCAACCATTCCTAGTGGACGCGCAGCATACGATTACTCTCACGGATCCCTCCGGCACGCCCTACGTAATCTCTCAAAATACTACGGCGAACGCGACGGCTCGCTCCCGTGTCCTCGGCCTGAATCCCATGGGCATGCAGTGTTTCTGTAACGACGCCACTTCCACTTATAATTCGCTTCAAACTTCCGTCACGCGCCGTTTCCGCGGCTTGTACTTTCAGGCCGCCTACACGTTCTCGCGCTCCATCGATGAAGTCTCGAACGACACGACCGCTTTCAACACGGTCATCAACGACCAGACTAATCTCAAAGACGGGCGCGGCCTCTCCGATTTCGATCGCACGCATCGCTTCATCGTCAGCTACGCCTATCAATTGCCATTCTTCTCGAAGGAGACCGGCTTCAAGAAAGCCGCGCTCGCCGGCTGGAGCGTGGACGGCATCGTCACATTCCAATCCGGCCGCCCATTTACCATCGTCGATTCCGCTGGTGGTTCGGCGTTCACTCCCATCGGCCCCGACCAATCCACCGCCAGCATCGCGCCGGGATTCAACGCTCACTCCGCGTATACGTCCGGCAGCACCGAATCGCGCCTCAACGCCTACGTGAACATCAACGCGTTCCTGCCTGCTCCGGTTGTCGGTCCTGACGGTTCAACAGGCTACGGCGATCTCGGTCGCAATATCTTCCGCGGGCCCTTCGAGCAGAACTGGGATTTCTCCATCGGCAAGACATTTTCGTTCACGGAAAATCAGCGGCTGGAATTCCGCTCCGAATTTTTCAATCTCTGGAATCACCCGAACTTCAATAATCCGTCGTTCGTTGACGTGAGCGGTCCAAATTTTGGCGCCATCACTACAATGGCAGGCACGCCCCGCGTGATTCAATTTATGCTGCGCTATGGCTTCTAAGCCCAAGCGCCGCCGCATTTTTCCGAACGTAGGGGCGCGGCTTGCTGCGCCCTCCGGCGACCTCAACGTCAAATCAACTCCGTGGGACGCCTGCGGACTCGAACTCCAGCAACAATCATCGGCCTGTCTGCAGCTATGCCGCCACCATCTCGCGATGGCGACTTTCGCCGCACTCGCAATCCTGACCGTGTCTTCGCCATGCGTCCGCGCCCAAGCTCACCCTCTCCCCGGCCCGGACGTGAGAGAAATCTACAATCGCCTTCTTCCCGAGATCGAACAAATCCGCGCCTTCGACAATCACGGCCACCCCGGCTACGCGAACGACCCCGAAGTCGATGCCATGGAGATTCCCTCCGACAGCTCTGCTCCGCTGCGTCTCCGCGACGAAAACACCGAAATCCTCGACGCCGTAAAATTTCTGTTCAACTATCCCTATGCCGATTTTTCCCCAGATCATCAGCGATGGCTCGTGGATCAAAAAGCCGCCGCCAAAGCGAAACTTGGCGCGAGCTATTTCTCCCACATCCTCGATCAAGTCGGCATCGAGACTGCCATCGCCAATCGCGTTTCCATGCCGCCCTATCTCGATCCCGCCCGATTCCGATGGGTTTTCTTTGTTGATAATTTTCTTTTCCCCTTCGACACGCAGCAACTCGAATCACGCAATCCCGATCAGAAACTGAACCTGCCTCTCGAGCGCAAGCTACTTGCCCGCAATCTTAGGCAGGCGCATCTTGAAAATCTCCCAAGCGATTTCCACGACTATCTCAAATTCGTCACCGGCATCGTCGAAGCCGATAAAGCCAACGGCGGGGTCGGCATCAAATTCGAAATTGCCTATTTCCGTTCGCTTCATTTCGACGATCCCGAAGAATCGCGCGCCTCGGCCATCTACGCAAAGTATCGCCAGAGCGGTATCCCCACCTTCGCCGAGTACCACGACTTTCAGGATTATGTCTTCCGCTATCTGCTGCGAGAGGCCGCGCGCCTTCATCTCCCGGTGCAAATTCACACTTCGGTCGGCGGCGGTGATTTCTATATGATCGAAGAAAGCAGCGTAATGGGCCTCGAAAATATTCTCCGCGATCCGCGCTACGAAAATGTCACCTTCGTCCTCCTACACGGCGGCTATCCGCACCAGAGTGAAGCCATTTGGCTCACCGCGCGCAAAAATGTCTACCTCGATTCCTCGCTGATGGGAATTTTCGTCTACCCGGCAGAGCTTC
>DAITPO010000118.1:0-11218 GCA_036833535.1 Candidatus Acidiferrales bacterium
AGCCTGCGGCGTGCCGGCAACCGCCTGCGCATCAACGCGCAACTCGTGGATGCCAGCCGCGATTATCCCGTCTGGGCCGAGCGCTACGATCGCGAACTCAAGGATGTCTTCGAAGTGCAGGAAGAAATCGCGCGCAATATCACGCAGGCGCTGCGCATCACGCTTACTCCGCAGGAAGAAACCATTATTACGCGCAAGCCTACCGAGAACGCGGAAGCCTACGATTATTTCCTCCGCGGCCGGAATTACAAGCGCATGGGCAATCTCGATTTCGCCATGCAGATGTATCAGAACGCGATTCGTCTCGATCCGGATTTCGCGCAGGCCTACGCGGGAATCGCGAATGTCTGCGGCCTGCTCATTGAGTCGCGCGGAAACGATGAAACCTGGAGTGAAGCCGGGCTTCGCGCCGCCGAGCGCGCCTTCAAACTGCAGCCCGATTTGCCGGATGCGATTTCGGCACGCGCGCGCATGTTCTACGCGCAGAAGCAATACGACGAAGCGATCAAGTGGGGCCGCAAGGCCATCGAGCTGAAGCCGGATTGCGAAGGCGCTTACGGCGCGCTGGGACGCGCGCTCTACGAATCCGATCGCTTCAAAGAGGCTGCCGAGCTAGTGGACAAAGCGATCGCCGGCAACGGGGACGATTACAACGTCTATATCCCTTTCCAACTCGCGCTGCAGCGGCTGGGTGACAAAGACAGGGCTGCGAAACTGCAGGAAAAATTCGTTGCCGTTCTCGAGCACCAACTCGAGTCAGTTCCGGAAGACGCGCGAGCTCATGCATTGCTGGGGACTTCCTACGCCGCGATGGGGCGCGCGCGCGAGGCCGTTGCGGAAACCGAAAAAGCCGTGGCCATGCGCGCCAACGACGCGCTCACGCTTTATAACGCGGCTTGCACCTACGGCAATCTGAACATGAAGGCCGAAGCGCTGGCGACGCTCAAGAAAGCCGTGGACGCCGGCTACAACAATCCCGAATGGGCCGCCCGCGATAATGATCTAGCCTGCATCCACGACGACCCCGAATTTCAACGCATCATCAACACGCCTCCGCCGAAATCCTGATTTTTTTCGATCGCAAGGTAAGTAGCGCCTGCGTCCCTGTTTACCCCGAGCTACGAGGGGCCGGCATCTTACGACCGCATATATAGGCCATGGCCGCGATTTCGGCCGGAGCGAAGAGATAAATCAGCTCTGTTGGTTGGCTTTTCAGTCCGCGCGTGAATCCTGCCACTAGCGAGATTGTCGTCGTCAGATGCCGGCGGGGACGCCGGCGCTACCAAAGCGCAATTCGCGCACTCTAGCGGTGGAAGCGGATGGTTACGACCATGTCGACGGCGACTGGCTTCTCGTCGAGAATCGACGGCGCGTAGCGCCACTGTCGCAGGGCGTCCATTGCCGCGTGCTGAAGCAGCGCTGGTCCGGAGACAACTTTCATCTTGGTGACGCGGCCCGTTTCATCAATCGTGGCTTGAATCTTGACGTCGCCCTGTACGTTGGCCTGCATGGCAGCCTGCGGATAAACCGGCGTCACCGACGATATCAATCGCGGCTCTTTCACGCGGCCACCAACAGAAGCTGGCGCGGTCGGAACGGCCGGCGCAGGAACATTCGCGGGGGAACTGCCGACGATCCCTGGGAAATTGCCGGCGCGGCCTTTCGCGGCTTCTGCGGGCGAAAGATCCGGCGGCGGCTCGGCGCTAACGCCAGCATTGGCGTTGCCCGAGGAAGTCGGCGCGGCCAGCGTCACCGCGGGCAGAGATGCGCGGCTGTTCGTGGCTTGCGGCTGCGGCTTTGTTGTCGTCGCGGATGGTTTCGCCGAAATGCGTGGAACCGGAATCACTTCTCGAATACCGCTATCGGGCTCGGGCTTCGATTCCACCGGAGCCGGAACCGACGAAGTGGCCGGCTGCGATTCGATCGCAGCGGGATGCCCAGCCGGAGAATCGAGCGTTGCTGCGTCAGCAGGGGATTGCGAAGGCCACTGCGACGGAGAATTCGTCGGCGACGGCGCTGATGCTGCTGGGACCGTATTGTTCAACGGCGTAGAACCGCGCAGCGGATAAAACCACCAGGCAACGATAAGCGCCAGGATTATCACCAATGACGCGAGGACGAGTCCTGATTTCGACTTCCTGGCCTTGAGCGGCGCAAGCGATTGATGCGCCTCCGACAGTCTGGGAACAACGCTATCTGCCGGGCCGGTGAAGACCGCCTGCGAAGCGGTGCGCGGTTCGGGGTCGCGCAGGAAATTTCCGAAATCAGATTCTGCACCGGAATCGGGGCTGTGATCCGCCAGCGACTGCGTCTTGTGAGGATTGATTCCGTCCACAACTCCCGCGAGAGGATCGGCGCTGGGAGGCGGCGGCGTGAACGAATGCAGCGGGCTTTGCGATGTCCCGCCGACTGGCGGCGCGCCGGTAAAGGAGTGTAGAGGGTTCGGAGTCGCCTCGTGGTCAGTGATCCCGGCGGTGAAAGAGTGCAGCGGACTCGGCTTCGTCGAGCGGCGCGCGTCTTTCGATTTTCCGCTCTGCGGCGGCTGAGCGGTGGACTTCGGCGCTGTCGGTTGTGTGCGCGTTTTGCCGGAAGACGACGCGTCGGATGCGGCATGGCTTTCCGATTCGCCGGCCACCGAAGGCCCGGGCCGCTTCTCGGCGACATGCTCAAGGGCCAGTTTTTCCAACTCCTTGAGCACCGAGGGGGAAATAGGCTCAGCCTTGTTGAGATCGAATGTGGGAGGTTCTCCCGAGTCGCTGCCCAATTGCTGGGATGCTTCGTGTCCGTCCTCTTCTTGTGCAGGAGCGAGACTCTCTTCGACATCGCTGCGCGTGGACGCCAGTTCCTTCGCGCTGAGCTGTTGCTGCGGCTCCATCACCAGCAGCTCGGCCCACGCTTGCGACGATGGGGCTTCGTCCGGGACTTTATTCTCCGGAGCTACACTCGACGATTCCGGCGCTTTCGCCACTGGAATCACCGGCGCGGCCTCCTTCACGTGCGGGGGCGCGCTAATGCGTTCCGCCGCCGATGCCTGCGGAGCGGCGCTAGGCGCTTTAATTTGTGGGAGGGGCGTATAAGGCTCGACGGGACGAACGCGATCCTGAACCTCCGGGCGAGGCGCGGGTGAAGCGGATTGCGCGCTCGCGCTTGAGCCCCAAAAATCATCGGGCTTCGTCGAGCCTGGCTGGGCGTTGCTCGCCGCCGGCATATATCCTTGCGCGGCGCTCTCCTCTTCGAAATCGATGGACCAGAATCCCGGATCGACTTTCGTGAACTCAACCTCGACGTAACTCTTGAGATTCGGATACGAGCGCACGTGCGTCACGCGCGAAAGCATTCCGGCCTGCGTATTTTGATTTGTAAGCGCGAGCATCTGGCCGACGTTGACCGCAGTGGACAGCCGCATGACGCAGCCGTGCGGGAAAACTATGACTGTTCGCGTTTCTTCATGGAACGGAGTGACAGTGTGGTATTGCGTGCCCGCCTTTTGCGAGCCATGAACTTCGAGGGGAATTTCGCAGCTTGCGGCGATGCCGCGTGATGCTTGTGACGCGCCGGACGACTCGGCGGCATTCGACTGAACGACCTGACCGCCCGCTTCGGCAACTCGATTTTCCGTGTCTTTCGCGCTCGACGGCATACTTTCCCCAGGCGGGAGGTGCAGATCCCCGGAATCTGCGGACGCGTCGCCAGATGGCACCGCGCCGTGCCTCAATTTTCGCGCCGTCACGCAATGCGAATCTATGGTACTGAGGTACTACGGTGGAAACAGCGCCTCGAAGGAAGCAACCTGTACCTCAGGAGCCGAAGAGTCCGTGTGAGAACCTCGAGATTTGTCAGGGCACGGCTTCAGCCGTGCCGCAAATGCCGCAACAATACTGCGGCTTTAGCCGCTGAGGTTTTGTTTCTCCGTTTCTCACACGATTCCTGACGCCCAATTCAAGAGGCGGGCTTCGCAGCGAGGCCGGGACCCCCGCTCTACCATGTCCAGAAGGTTTTCGCCCGAATCGGCGCTTATTTCTTTGGCGGAATTGAAAGATAGGACTTGGACTGCTGTCCGACGATGTCGAGCAAGTTGCCCATCGCCAGGTTCACGTCGATCAGATGCAGCCCCCACTCGCTTAAAACCTGCCCGTTGACCACCACATCGCCCACGATGTCACTGGCGCGAGGGCCCGCAGGATCGCCGTGCACGCTGACGGCTAAATAGGAACCGCTGTCGTTCGAGACGCACTCGGCGGTGAGCAAACCCGGCAAGCTCACGAACGGCGTGCCGATCGGCTGCGCGGGTTTCACCCAGGGTCCCGGCTCGGCCTCCGCATCGGCAACGATGCCGCTGCCATGCGTTCCCATGTAAGCGTGCAATTCGCCGCTGCCTCCTCCGAGCGCCGCCGGATTCGTGCAAGCGGAAATCGTGTTTTCGCCCGCCGCTTTGCCGAAGCGCGTGCTGGCACCAGGCGGAGCAGTCGCGCGAAACGAGGCATAAGTGATCACACATCCCGTTTGCGTGGCTGCGTGGCAGAGCGGCATTTTTTGAAAAACGCCGCCTACATCTTTGCCCTTGGGCACAGACACGCTCGTTCCGAGCAGCAGTGCGGAAATGATTCGCGCTTGCACCGGCTTGCCGTCGATCTCGTCCCTGATGAGTTGCGTGAGCACGCTGGCGCCCTGCGAATGCCCGATAAGCACAACTCCACGTCCGTGGTTGTCATGCTCGAGGTAGTAATTCCACGCATCGAAGACGTCGTTGTACGCCAGCGCGCGATCCACCGGGATTGGCGCACCGCTCAGAAGGGCGGCCAGCGCCGTGAGAGTGACCTGACGATAGATGGGCGCAAACGGCCGGCACTTGGAAGCGAACCGCGCGAACTGCGCACGCACCACCGCTTTTTCTTCCGGACCGGGGATCATGTCGCTATTGCCGCCGGGATCAGTCGAGACCGTTGGATAAACGTAGAAGCAATCGATTGCTGCGTTGGGATCGGCGGCCCAGGATTCAGGCGTCAATTTGCCGCTGGCGGAGATCACCGTTGTGGATAGGTCGACAGCGCAGGCATCTTGCCGGCCGGGGCGGCAGAGCCAGTTCTCGCTCTTGCCGTAATCATTCTTCGCAGGAGGCGCGGGCTTGGCTGCTTCCTGCGCCGCGGGCGCGGCGGTGGATTGGGCGAAGCTCGCGCTGCCGCAGGCGCACAGCAGAGCCACAAGGGCAAGAAGGCGTTGCATCACAGGTCTCCGAGTTGCAGAATTCCGCTTTCTCGTTTTGAAAACGGCGACCAGTGTACATCCATCCCGTGAGCTCGTGCCGTTGGAAATCTAGTTTCAAAGATCGACGACGCTTCGCGCGAACTTGAATCAAGAACAAAAAAATAGCTGGGAAATACGGGTCCGCGGTTTCGCCGAGGAATTGATTGAACGGAAGGGTCGTCGGAGAGCGCGTCGATTGACCGGCGCCCTCATGCGAACGCAGCTTACGCGGCGGTGCAAGTTGTGCGATCGCGCCCGCGGCGCAACCGGCGCTTTTGCCCTAGCATCATAGTTACTGAGTGACGGGACATCACCCAGCCAGCCATCGCCGTCCTCGTCAGCACCACATAAATCGCTTGCTACGTATGTTCAGAAGTTCTTATATAGGAGACATAAAAGACCCGCTGGGCATAGCCTTTCGGGTGCTTTTGGAGGCACACGCTCATGATCACCCGCTCAAAGCTGACGCATATTCTCACAGCACTACTTGCCATTGCATTTGTTTTGGCCTGCTTGCCAAGCAGCGCCGCGGCCGACGACGATCCTCCGGGTCGCGTCGGGCGATTGGGCTACCTGCGCGGCTCCGTTTCATTTCAACCGGCCGGATCAGACGATTGGGGCGCGGCCGAAATTAACCGGCCGATCACCATCGGCGACAAACTCTGGTCCGATCAGGATTCGCTCGCCGAGATAAGTCTCGGGTCGGCCGCCATTCGCCTGAGCAGCAACACCGCTTTCACGATTCTGAATCTGGACGACAACGTCACGCAGATCAGTGTGAACGAAGGCACCATCAGCATTCATCTTCGGCGCCTCGATCAAGACGATTCCTTCGAAGTGGACACTCCCAATATTGCGTTCTCGCTGCTGCGCCCGGGCGACTACCGCATCGAAGTGAATGAGAACGGCGACGCAACCTACGTCACCGTTCGCGCCGGCGAAGGCGAAGTGACCGGCGGCGGCCAGGCTTTTGCCGTTCGCTCCGGACAAACTGCCACGATGACCGGCACGGATCAGTTGGACTCGGAAGTGGACGACGCCTACCCGAACGACGATTTCGACAATTGGTGCAACGACCGCAATCGCCGCGAGGACAACGTGCCGCGCTACGTTTCGCCGGACATGACCGGCTACGAAGACTTGGACGAATACGGCGGGTGGCGCGACGTGCCGGAGTATGGTGCGATGTGGGTTCCCACCGGCGTCGCCGCGGGCTGGGCGCCTTACCGCTACGGCCATTGGGTCTGGATTTCGCCGTGGGGCTGGACCTGGGTGGACGACTCGCCCTGGGGATTCGCGCCGTTTCACTACGGACGCTGGGTTGTTTATGGCGGCGTCTGGGGATGGCTGCCGGGACCAGTTGTAGCAGTGCGGCCAGTTTACGCTCCGGCTCTTGTAGCTTGGGTCGGCGGGCCGGGCGGCGGGGCCGGAGTGGCGTGGTTCCCACTGGGGCCGCGCGAGGTCTTCGTGCCGCCGTATGCGGTGAGCCCGCGCTACGTGACCAACGTCAACGTGACGAATACCAACGTCACCAACGTCTACGTCACGAACGTCTACAACAATTACCAGACGAATCGCAACGTGACAAATGTGACCTACGTGAATCGCACATCTGTGACCGCGACGTCGCGTGACGCTTTCGTTTCCGCGCGACCCGTCGGTCAAAATATCCAGAAAGTTGATGCACGGCAATTCGAGCGAGCGCCGGTGGGCACGGCCGTCGGTGCCGGGGTCGCTCCGCAACGAAGCAGCTTGGTAGTCGGCGCAGGGGTTGCCAAAGCGCCAACGCCGCCCGCGAGATTTGTCGCGCGGCCGGTAGTAGCGAAGCGCGCGCCGCCGCCCGCGCCCGTCTCTTTTGCGGCGCAGCAATCCGCGCTCGCGAAAAACAACGGCAAGCCGCTGGCCGCCTCAGAGCTGAGCTCAATCCGGCCAAAAGCCCAGCCGAATGCGGCGCCGCCGGTTCCAGTCAAGATCGCCCCTACAGTCCGCACGATGGGCGCGCCAACTCGAGTGGGCAAGCCCGGTCAGCCGCCACCTGCCGCAGCAGGAAGGCCCGCGCCGTCGAATGCGCCGAGGCCCCCGGCTCCTCCATCGGCCGCAAATCCTAACGCGAGGCCGGGCGGCGCGGACAATCGCCAGCCCAATGAACAGCCAAAGCCTGCGCCACCTCCGCCCGCGGCCAATCCGAACGCACGGCCGGATCGTGTGCCGCCATCGCAACCCGCACCGCAACCGAAGCCCGCGCCTCCGCCAAAGCCGGCCGAGACGCAACCGCCGAGTCGCCCTCCGCCGCCGGCGGAAAAGCCACAGCCGACTCGGCCCGCTCCTCAGCCAGAAGAGAAGCCAGCCCCGGCTCGTCCGCAACCACCTCCGCCCGCGGAGAAGCCGCAGCCGAATCGGCCAACTCCTCAGCCGGAAGAGAAACCAGCGCCGGCTCGTCCGCAACCACCTCCGCCCGCGGAGAAACCGCAGCCGCCTCGGCCCGCTCCCCAACCAGAAAACCGTCCCACGGCGAAGCCGTCCGAGCAACCCAAGCCAGACAAGCCAGCTCCGCAACAAAAGTCGAAGGACGACAAGCAAAAGAAAGAGAAGCCCAAGGACGACAAGGACAAACCATAGCGCTGCGCGACCCTCAGCTCGGCGAAAAATTTATCACTCACTGTTTCCGTCGTGCGACGCGACAGCGTCCTCCGGCGTAGGGGCGGGGCTTGCTCCGCCCGCGGGCGTGACCCCGGCGAAATCGGCGGCCAATCGCCTTCGCGCACCCCGATCGGGCCATCTCCGCACTCCAGCAGCCTCGTGAATTGGCAGGATCTAAGGAACGCCTTCTGAAATCTCCCCACCCTCGCTCTGAACGCACTTCCGTTCGTGGCGTGCCGCGTGCCGCGCTCTTCTCTTCGATCTGAAATCTCAAATCTGAAATTTGCAATCTCCATTCTCCCATTCCGCTCCGCAATTCCGCACCCCGTACCTTTGTGCTCGCCCACGCTTCATGCTATCCATATCAACGCCATGACTGCCGCAAACGCCCACAACTCCCTCCTTCCGGAAACCACCAAATTGCGCGACGGAGGCCGCACAACGACCCCGCAAATCGCGCCAAAACTTCGCCCCGAAATCCGCCAAAACGGACTGCCGGAGGCTCGTTAAAATGTCCCGATTAGAACGGACCCCTATCGTTTGTTTTGTTGTAGTTACGGCCGTTTCTATTCGGACACATGTCCCGATTAGAGCGAAGACTTAGCGAAGCCGCGAAACGGCCTCACCGAGGAGACTAGCAATCAATCGTCGGCATCGAACGCGGAGCGTTTTCTGATCGTCCGCAAAAAACTCCGGCTGACCGCGGCGCGCTCCTCGCGATAGTATGCTGTCGGAATTGCCGCGTTGAACGCGGCGGCCTTCTGCACCGGCCAAGCGAATCGTCTTGCGGAGAATCGCGTGACTTCGAAAATCCTAGTAGTCGGCAGCTTGAACATGGACCTCGTCGCATTTGCCCCGCGCATTCCGGTCGCAGGCGAGACGCTCATCGGCCACACGTTTCTGTCTGTGCCGGGAGGCAAAGGTGCGAATCAAGCCTACGCGGCGGCACGGCTCGGAGCGCGCGTGGCGATGCTCGGGCGAGTCGGCGCTGACGATCTGGGCCGTCAGCTTCGCGAGAATCTCGCCAGCTCCGGCTGCGACGTGAACGGCGTTCTGGTGACGAAGGATTGCACCACGGGAATCGCGCTGATCTTCGTGGCGGACTCGGGGCAGAATTCGATCGTCATCGTGGCGGGCGCGAATGGAAAACTTTCGCCGGAAGATGTTGCGGAGGCTGCGAACCGGTTCGATGGCGCGGCCTATGTGTTGTTGCAACTCGAAAGCCCACTTGCGACCGTCGTGGCCGCCGCGCGCGCCGCTCGCCGCGCCGGAGCGCGCGTGATTCTCGATCCCGCTCCCGCGCCATCATCCGCGCTGCCCGCGGAGCTGCTGGCCAACGTGGACATTCTCACTCCCAATGAAACCGAGGCAGCCATCCTCGCCGGAGTTTCGCCGCGCCGCCTGAATCCTCAAGAGGCCTTCGACGTGGCCTGGCGATTGCGCGCGACGGGGCCACCGGCAGTGATCGTGAAGCTCGGCGAGCAAGGCGTCGCGCTCGTTACCGCGGACGGCTCGCAAGTGCTGCCAGCTCCGAAGGTGAACGCGGTGGATACGACCGCGGCAGGCGATGTCTTCAATGCCGCGCTGGCCGTCGCGTTGTCCGAAGGCGCCGAGATCGCCTCCGCATGCCAATTCGCAAACCGCGCCGCCGCTCTTTCGGTCACACGCCGCGGCGCGCAGTCCGCGGCACCGAGCCGCGCCGAACTCGACGCCTTCGCTCGCTAGCCTCGCGTCCGGTCGGGCCCGGAGCAATGCCGGCGATCACAACTCAATTTGGCCTGCGAGCCTTCGCGCACATGCAGAGATACAAAGCGATATGCCGCTGTCTTTCGGTCTATGATACGTACACAATCTCGTGCGTATCAGAGTCCGAACTGCATGGAATGAAACCGCCAAGAGAGGAAAGTAGATTTCATGTCGACCGCCTGGACATCCCGTTACGCACTGCGCACCAAGGGCATCAAGAGCTCCGCCATTCGCGAGCTCCTGAAGCTGACGCAAAATCCCGAAGTGATCTCCTTCGCCGGAGGACTTCCTGCCAGTGACTTTTTTCCGATCGAACGATTCGAAGAAGCTTGTCGCAAGGTGCTGGAAAAAAATGCGGCAGCGGCACTGCAATACGGCGAAACGGAAGGTTACGGACCTCTGCGCGACATGATCGCGCGCCACACCTCGCGTTACGGCATCAAAGCGCAAACCGAAAATGTTCTGATCACCACAGGCTCTCAGCAGGCGCTGGACCTCATCGGCAAATTGTTGATCAATCTAGGCGACCGCATCCTCGTCGAAGCGCCGACGTATCTGGGAGCATTGCAAGCCTTTAGCGCGTATGGAGCGGAATACCTGAGCGTTCCGTGCGATGAGGACGGATTGCGCATCGATCTGCTGGAAGCCCCGCTTCGCGCCGGGCCGAAATTCATGTACGTGCTGCCGAACTTTCAAAATCCCGGCGGGACCACACTCGCAGAGGACCGCCGGCGCACGCTCGTTCTGCTGGCAGATCGCTATGGCATCCCGATCGTAGAAGACGATCCCTACGGCCAACTGCGCTACGAAGGCGAGCATCTTCCTTCGCTGGTCGTGCTCGATCGCGAAAACGTGCCGCGCGATAGCGGCTATACGCTCGGCAACGTGATTTATCTGAGCACCTTTTCCAAGACGCTGGCCCCCGGCCTGCGGCTCGGTTGGATCGTAGCCCCGCCCGAAGTCATCGCTAAACTGGCGCAGCTAAAGCAGGGCACGGACTTGCACACTTCCACGTTTGCCCAGGTCGTCGCATACGAAGTTGCCCGCGACAACTTCCTCGACGAACATGTGAAGCGCCTCCGCGTGGTCTATCGCGAGCGCCGGGACGTCATGCTCGAGGCCCTCGCGCAAACTTTCCCAACCGAAGTCACCTGGACGCGTCCCAAAGGAGGCCTGTTCCTCTGGGTAACGCTGGCGAAGGGAATGGACGCGAACGAGCTCTTCAAAGAAGCGTTGAAGCAAAACGTTGCCTTTGTTCCGGGCGATTCCTTCTTCGCTCCGGATGGCTTAGGCGAGGAAAGCAATCGCCATCTTCGGCTCAACTTCTCGCACGCTCGCCCGGAGGAGATTCGCGAAGGAATCCGCCGCCTGAGCGTCGCAGTGAAGAACCAGTTGCAGCAAACGCCAGCGGTCCGGCGCGCCTGAGAACACCAAATGCCGTCGCGCAACGATCATCACGCCAAAACTTTCCCGGAGTGAGCCATGAATGTCTTAGAATTAGAAAAGCCAGCGCGCCCGTAGCTCAGTTGGATAGAGCGTCTGCCTTCTAAGCAGAGGGTCGGGAGTTCGAATCTCCCCGGGCGCGCCA
>DAITPO010000119.1:0-11082 GCA_036833535.1 Candidatus Acidiferrales bacterium
GCGAGGTAGGCGGCACAGGCCTCGGCCTAAGCATCGCCAAACACATAGTAGAAGCTCACGGCGGCCGTATCTGGGTAGACAGCGCGGTAGGCCAAGGCTCCCAATTCCACTTCTCGGTTCCGTTAGCGACGTAATCCCGTAGCGCCAGCTGCCAGCCGGCGCTACGAAGCTTCGACCCCCGATCCGCCGCACCAATTTTTCTAATCGATACTGTTACGATTAGAAATCGCCGCAACCCCAACAAAACAAACGACGGAGGTAGTTTCTAATCGAACAAAAACGCACAAAACATCATCGGTTCAGGATGGACATGTATTGCTTCCACGGGCCTACCGCTTCGGAGTATTGCTTGGCCATTACTCGATGGATTTGATTCAGGTGGGTTAGGTCGTGCACGACCCAGGAGGAAATCAATTCGCCCAGCGTGACCGGGCCGAGTTCGGGATGCATCCCCTTGCGGTCGAAATCTTGCGGAGTCAGATGCAGTTCCGTTAGCTGCTCAAGATTTTGCTGCCGAAGAGATTTGAAGCGGTCGAGCAGCTCGCCGATTGGTCTTGTCTGATCGTTCTGGAATTGCGCGAAGCGGTCGAAGGGGACAAACGCGCGGTTCGCGCCGTGCTCCAGGATGATCTGAATTCTCGGAATCCAGTCCGTGAGCTCGCCATGAATGAGATGCCCGACCATATCGTAGCAGCTCCACGTGTCCTTGCCTTCGGTCGCGCGGAGCCATTCGTTGGGGAGGTCTCGCAATAGAAGATCGAGACATGGAGGTGTCTTACCAAGAATCAAAATCGCATCTGATAAATTGAGTTCCATCGGCGGCCTCCCACGAACTTCATTCGAATCGCAGCGGGACAGTCGGATTGGATGACGGCAATCGCATTGGCGACTCTCGCCTCGTTCGTGAGTAGGTCGAGCCAGGGCCGAACGGTGAGAGGGCTGAAGACCCTCCCCTACAACTGCAAAATCTACGGATTGGGCGTTGCGACGCCGGGCGCTTGGCAGGCGGAGGTCATCACCAGGTTGTAGAACGTGGCGGTGGTGGCGGTGGTGGCGTATTGCGCGGCGGCTTGATTGCGGAAAGTGGTGTAGCGCCAGCGATTGTTGTTGGCCCATAGGCCTTCGGCGTCGATGCCGATTACTTTTCCGGCGGCATCTTTGATCCAGCGCTCATCTGTCGAAACGGTTAGGAACCAGTCGGCGCGAGGCTCGGATTCGCCGGCTTTGGGATCGTACGAGATTTTCAGGCCGCTGATGTCGGCGCCGTAGGTGATGTAGTACGTGAACGGTGGGCGTTTTCCTTCTTTGCGGAACTTCGCGCCGCTGGGTAATTCGAAAGTTGGATCACTGCCTATGCGTTTCTGATTCTGTTGCGCCGCAGTGCAAGTCTGGATGGTCCAGTCGGTCTGCTTGGAATCGTGCAGGACAACCCGGATTTCATTCGCGCTGAGATCAAGCAGCTCGGTGAGCGGGCGGAGATCGTCCTTGCGAAATTGCAGGACTTGGGCCGGGTAGTCGAAGTGGAAGCGGCCTTCGGAGTTCGTCGTGACGGCGCGGAGCTGGGGTTGCGGCGTGGGCGTTTTGTTGAGCACGCTCACGCCGGCGACCGGGTCTCCCGACTCGGAAACGACCAAGCCGTCGACCGCGGAGCTGGCGGGCGGATCGGATTCGACGTCGGAGACCGCGGTAATTAGCAGCAGATTGCAGCAATTGAGATGGCCGTAAGCGGAGGTGAGCTTCGTGCCGCCGGAAGTTAGAAGCTTGCTACCCGCGGCGAAGAAGCCGCCGGTGAGCGTGGCAGTGACGCGGTAGAGCGGATTTTTGTCGCTGCGGGCGGTGATTAGGGAGAAGAGCTTTAGAAAATTGTCGTCCTTCGTGATGGCGAACGAGCTGCCGGCGAAGACGATGTTTTGGTTGGGAGCGCGATCGGTGTCGCCCGCTGTGGACTCGATGGGCGTGGCCACGTCTCCGGCGAACATCAGCCAGATGTCGGGCTTGGTGGCGCAATCGCTCGAGTGCAGGGTGAAATCCTGGTAGCCGAGGCGGATGGTGCCGCGGACTTTGACGTATTTGTGATCGTAAGCGCGCGGGTCTTTCAGGACGGTGCACAGAGGAGTTTCGGGAGTTTCGGATTGGGCGCGGACGGGATTCGGCGATACGAGGATCGCGGCAATTGAGAGCGCGAGGTAGATGAGTTTTGTGAATTTGGGCATGGCCGCGGAATGATAGCACCGCAGAGACGCTGAGGGCGCGGAGAGAAGAAGAGAACGGCTGGGCCGTGGCGGAAGATTCACCTTGGGTTCATTTGGGTGTAACTCGCGATTGATAAGATTTGGACGCGGAGAGTGTTGGTTGAGCCGCGGGGAGGAAGCATGGCTACGGCGGTCAATGGAGTGGATGGGGGAGTCGAAGGAATTTATCAGGCGGCGTTGGTGAATTATCTGGTTTCGATGGCGCGGACGGTGGAGGGTTCGGTGAATCGCGCGATCGAGGCGTTGCTCGATCGCAATGAAAAATTGGCGGGCGAAGTATTTTTGACTGAGCCGCGGATCAATGAGATGGAGATCATCATCGACGAGCACGCGATCCGCTTGCTGCGCGGCGGAAATCTGCCCGAGGGCGCGGTGCGATTGATCGTCGCGAGCCTGAAATTGAACAATGACCTCGAGCGCATCGGCGATCTGGCGGTGAATATCTGCCAGCGCGTGATTTCGTTGGCGGGAATGGAAGGAGTCGATACGCCAGCGGAGCTCTTGCCTATGGCCGCGGCGGTGCGCGGGATGGTCAGCAAGAGCCTCGGGGCGCTGATTTTCCGGAATGTGGCGCTGGCGAATGAAGTGCTCGAGAGCGACGACGTGGTGGATCGTTACCGCGATCAGATTTTTGAGAGTTTGCTGGCGGGGATGAGAGAAGACGCGTCGCAGGTGGCGCCGAATTTGCATTTTGTGCTGGCGGCGCGGCATCTGGAGAGGATTGCGGATCACACGACAAACATCGCTGAGGATATTTTGTTCTGGGTGCGCGGATTGGATGTGCGCCATGGACGTGCGCTGCAGATGGATTCCCAGGCGGACGTGGAGGGAAGGATTGCCGTAGTGCCGGAAGTCCCTGCGGATTAGGGATTTCAATTTGTAGGGGAGGGTCTTTAGCCCTCCCCAACAACTGCCGGATGTAACCTAGAATTCATATCTTGCTGACGCGCTGTTCACCCGCCTGAGTTAGTTTCGCCACCGCTCCACGCTATACACGACCCATGACACCCCGAACCACAGACCTGATGCACCACCCCACCGACAACGCCCCCAAGGGGCCGGCGATCCCCCTCGTTGGCCCCTTGTTTTCTTCTCGGGCGTACCGGATTGAGACGCGCGTTCACTTGGAATTCTCGCGGTTGTAACCCTGTTGTAACAAAGTCTCGAAAGAATTTAAGAAAGGAGAATCAGCGAAAATGATGAAGAGATTCGCTCTAGCGGTGCTGCTGCTGTCGCTCGCGGCGGCGGGCGTGGTAATGGCCGACGCGCCGGTGCTGATCAACGCGGCGGGCGCGACATTTCCCTACCCCATTTACTCGAAATGGTTCGACGTCTACCACCAGAAAAATGGGGGCATTCAGATCAACTATGCCTCGGTGGGCTCGGGCGCGGGCATCGCGCAACTGACCAACGGAACCGTGGATTTTGGTGCGTCGGACGGCCCGATGAACGACGACCAGATCAAGGATTTCAAAGAGAAGCGCGGAGTCGGCGTGCTGCATTTCCCGACGGTGCTGGGCGCGGCAGTGCCCACGTACAACGTCCCGAACGTGAGCACCGATTTGAACTTCACGCAGAAGGCGCTGGCGGGAATTTTCCTCGGGACCATCACGAAATGGAACGATCCGGAAATCGCGGGAGCGAACAAGGGTGTGAATCTGCCGGCGACGGACATTGTGGTGGTGCACCGTTCGGATGGCAGCGGCACCACCTACATCTGGACGGATTTTCTTTCGAAGGTAAGTCCCGAATGGGCCAGCAAGGTTGGAAAGAAGACTTCGGTGAACTGGCCGGTGGGACTTGGCGGCAAGGGCAACGAAGGCGTCTCGGGGCTGGTGAAACAGACCCCCGGTGCGATCGGCTACGTTGAGTTGATCTACGTCATTCAGAACAACATGACCTACGGAAAAGTGCAGAACGCGGACGGGAAATTCGTGAAGGCGGATCTGGCGGGCGTCTCGGCTGCGGCCGCGGGAGCGGCCAAGTCGATGCCGGATGATTTCCGGGTCTCGATTACCAACGCGCCCGGCGCTACGGCATACCCGATTTCAAGCTTCACCTGGTTGCTGATTCCGGAAAAGATTTCGGACGGGACTAAGCGGGATGCGATCAAGGGCTTTTTGAAGTGGATGCTGACCGACGGCCAGGAATACAACGAAGGACTGGCCTACGCGAAGCTACCGAAGCCGGTGATAGCCAAAGAGCTGAAAGCGATTTCGCAAATCCAATAGTGATGGCCACCGCGTCGAGCACAATGGAACCCGCGGCCCCGGTGCATACGGGGCCGCGTTCCTTTTTACGGCGATTCACGGAAGGCGATGAGATCGCTCACCTCATCACTCTCGTGTTCGCGGCGAGCATTTTGCTGATTACCGCGCTGCTTGTGTACCGGCTGTGGATTGATTCGTCGTTGGCGCGGCACGAATTCGGTTGGAGGTTCTTCTTCACGAGTACGTGGGATCCTGTCGCCGGGGATTTTGGAGCACTGCCGTTCATCTATGGGACGGTAGTGACTTCGGCGCTAGCCCTGTTGATCGCCGTGCCATTGGGATTGGGCGCAGCGATTTTCCTGGCAGAGCTGGCCCCTCGGCGGATATCGGATTCGCTGGCGTTCATGATTGATTTGCTGGCGGCGGTGCCCAGCGTGATCTACGGGCTGTTGGGAATTTTCATCCTGGTGCCGCTGATGCGCTCGGTGATCGCGCCGGCCTTGCGCAACACGCTGGGATTCCTGCCGTTGTTTCAGGGCCCGTCGTACGGCGTGGGAATACTGACGGCGGGACTGGTGCTGGCGATCATGGTTGTGCCGTTCATTATTTCCGTGTCGCGCGAGGTGCTGCTGTCCGTGCCGTCGGACCAGCGTGAGGCGGCGCTGAGCTTGGGTGCGACGCGATGGGAAGCGACTTGGAAAGTCGTGGTGCCATTCGCGCGAACGGGAATTTTCGGTTCGGTATTTCTCGCCCTCGCGCGAGCCCTCGGCGAGACCATGGCGGTGACCATGGTGATCGGGAATGACCCGCGCATCGCCAGCTCGCTCTTTGCCCCCGGCTATTCGATCGCGGCAGTGATCGCCAACGAGTTCAGTGAAGCGGTCGGCACGCTTTACGTGCAGTCGCTGATCGAGCTGGGATTGGTGCTATTTCTGATTACCTTCATCTTGAACGGACTCGCGCGGATATTAATCGTGAGCACGCAACAGAAGGGGATGTCGCAGGCATGAGCGTTCGGACGATCTGGCGAAAATCGCTGAACGTGGTGATGCTGAGCCTGACGGGCGCGTGCGCCCTGGTGACTGTGTCGGTGCTGGGCTTGATCCTCGGGTATCTCTTGTGGAACGGCGGGAAGTCATTGACCTTAGACTTCTTCACCAAGCTTCCGACGCCAGTGGGGGTAGCGGGCGGCGGGATGGCCAACGCGATTGTGGGCAGCGGAAAATTGCTCCTGCTGGCGTCGCTTATAGGAATGCCAATCGGAGTACTGGCGGCGATTTATCTCGCGGAGTTTGGCGGGAAGACATTTTCGTTCATTGTGCGGTACACCACGGATTTGCTGAACGGCGTGCCTTCCATCGTGATCGGGATTTTTGCCTACGCACTGGTGGTGGTGCCGATGCATCACTTCTCGACGCTCGCCGGCGGTTTTGCGCTGGGCATCATGATGATTCCGATTGCGGTGCGCAGCACGGAGGAATTTTTGCGTGCGGTGCCGACGAGTTTACGCGAAGGCGCGATGGCGCTGGGCGCGAGCAAATGGAAAACGATTGCGACAGTCATTGTGCCGGCGGCGTTTCAGGGAATTATGACCGGTCTGCTATTGGACTTGGCGCGCGTGGCCGGAGAAACGGCGCCGCTGCTTTTCACTGCGTTAAGCAATCGCTTCTGGAGCCCGGGATGGAATCAGCCAATTGCGTCGCTGCCCGTGATGATTTACGACTACGCGCTTTCGGCGTATGACGACTGGCACCGGCAGGCTTGGGCGGCGGGGCTGGTGTTGCTGGGATTGGTGCTGCTGGTGAACATCGCTTCGCGGTTCTTGATGTCGCGGAGCGCGTCGTTCTCGAGAGGTTAGAGGCACTAGAGTTAAAGGACTAAGTATGGGAGCATCGGGTGCAGCCGCCACGGTGAGAGCCATGCAAACTGCGATACCCGCGAAAACGGAGAGCGCGCAGGAGGCGGCACCGCCACTGCGCTTCAAAATCAGCAAGGTCAATTTTTATTACGGCGCGAAGCAGGCGTTGTACGATATCAGCCTCGACGTCCCGACGAATCGCGTGACCGCGCTGATCGGGCCTTCCGGCTGCGGCAAATCCACATTTTTGCGAAATCTGAACCGCATGCAGGAAACCATCCGGCACACCCGGCTCGAGGGCGAAATCCTTCTCGACGGGCAGAATATTCTGGGGATGGATGTAGTAAAGCTGCGGCGGCGCGTGGGGATGGTGTTTCAGCGGCCCAATCCGTTTCCGAAATCGATTTTCGAGAACGTAGCCTACGGATTGCGGATCAACGGCTATAGCGGCAGCCTGTCGGAATTGGTGGAGAAAAGTTTGCGGCGCTCGGCGTTGTGGGAAGAAGTAAAGGATAAGCTGAGCCATTCGGCTTATGCGCTTTCGGGCGGGCAGCAGCAGCGGTTGTGCATCGCGCGCGCGCTGGCGGTCGATCCGGAAGTGCTGCTGCTCGATGAGCCTTGCTCGGCGCTCGATCCCGTGACTACGGCGAAGATCGAAGAGTTGATGTTCCAATTGAAAGATAGCTGCACGATGGTAATCGTAACGCACAACATGCAGCAGGCGGCGCGCTCGAGCGATTTCACGGCGTTTTTGCTCGACGGGAGATTGATCGAGCGGAGCGTGACGTCGGAACTGTTCACCACGCCAAAGGATCCGCGGACTGAAGCGTACATCACCGGACGCTTCGGATGAGACGCTGAGGGAATATGGAACGCCACTTCGTACATGATCTTGAGGAGCTGAAGCAGCGGCTGCTGTGGATGGGCAGCCTTGCCGAGCGGGCCGTGCATCAGGCCGTGCAGGCGGTGCTCGATGTCGAGGAGCATCTGGCGGAGACGGTGCTCGAGGAAGAGAACGCCATCAATGAAATGCAGATGGAGATTGACGATCGCGTGACGCGCTTGCTGGCGCAGCAGCAGCTTGTGGCTGTGGACCTGCGATTTATTCTGGCGGTTTCGCGGATCAATAACGATCTGGAGCGCATCGGCGATCAGGCGGTGAATATCGCGCAGTCGGCACTGCGGATTTTGCGCCATCCGCAAGTGAAGCCTTATGTGGATTTGCCGCGCATGAGCGAAATTGCCGAGGGCATGGTGCGCGATAGTTTGAACGCGCTGGTGCGCGGCGATGTCGATCTGGCCCGCAGCGTTCTCGCCCGCGACGATCAGGTAGATTTGCTCCGCGATCAAATGTTTCGCGAGCTGCTCACCTACATGATGGAAAATTCCGCCGTGGTGTTCCCAGCCTTCGAGTTGATTCTAGTGGCGAAAAACCTAGAGAGAATCGGCGACCACGCCACAAACATAGCCGAGGACGTAATCTACATAGTAGTAGGCCGCGATGTACGCCACCCAGCGCTCGATCGGCGCTAGCCCGCCCACGAACCTAGTGGGCTTGGTTTCCATGATTGCGCCGAATCGTCGTTGAGATACTTCAGGCATCCTTGCCGGATGCCTTCATGATGACAACACTTCGGCTTGGGCACTAGCCGAGACCAATGGATCCGGCATTGAGTTTCGATTCTTACCTCAGTGGAGTAACCTTTTCCAGCTAGGGCGGTTGTGCTTAATAGCGCGGAGATCTGTCCGAGCGGGAGGGTGTTTCATGGCTACGACTGTTTCGACTCAAGAATTGCCGCCGCCGATGGCTTTGTTCCGATTGGCTACCGGATTTTTTGTTTCGTCGGCGTTGTACGTGGCGGCCACGCTGAAGATCGCTGATTCGATGGTTGATGGGGCGAGAGGATCGGCGGAGATTGCGGCGGCTGTGGGGGCGCATGCCGGGGCGCTGCATCGCGTGATGCGGCTGCTCGTTAGCGCGGGCGTGTTCGCAGAGGACGGCGCGGGGAAATTTGTGCTCACGCCGATCGGGGCTTGCTTGCGATCGGAGGTACCGGGGTCGGTTCGCGCCGGGATTTTGCTCTTCGGCGGGCTGACGCAGACGGCCTGGAGCGAGCTTTTGTATTGCGTGGAAACAGGCAATCCGGGATTTACAAAGGCTTATGGCAAGGACTCGTTCGCGTACATGGAAGAGCACCCGGAAGTTGCGGCCATGTTCGATGCAGCGATGGCATCGTTTACCAAGCAGATTGTCGCAGCGGTGGTGGCGGCGTATGACTTCTCGGGATTCGGCGCCGTGATGGATGCGGGCGGCGGAGATGGCGAACTATTGGCGGGAATCGTGACGGCGAATCCGAAGCTGCGCGGGGTTATCTTCGATCAGGCGCACGTGATCGCGCGGGCTCGGAATAAAATCCGCGATCTGGGGCTCGCGGAGCGATGTTCGCTGGTGGCCGGCAATTTTTTCAAGGACGTGCCCGAAGGCTGCGACGCAATTCTGCTCAAGCACGTGATTCACGATTGGAACGACGAACAGGCCACAGCGATTTTGAAAAATTGCCGGCGCGCGCTGCGGCCGGGCGGCAAAGTTTTGATCGTCGAGGGCATTTATCCTGTGCGCATCGATCAATCGGAGATCTGCAAGGGCGTGACGGGGAATGACGTAAACATGCTCGTCTGCACCGGCGGGCGCGTAAGATCGGAAGCCGAATTTCGCGCGATTTATGAGGCGTCGGGATTGAAGCTGGCGCGCATCGTGCCAACGCAGTCGCGCGTCAGCATCGTGGAAGGCACGTTGGTCTAGCGCTGGCTCAACCGCGCCCCCGCAATTTCACGCCGTGTCGTTGTCCGGTCTCAGTCCGCCGCCGAGAACCGAGCTGAATAGAAATTCCGGAAGGCGTCGGTCAGGCCGTTCATGCGCAACATCGTCGCGATTTGCGCCCAGTGGCGGTTTTCGTGCATCACAATGTGCGCGATAACTTTTTCGGGAGTCGCCGTCAGGATTTTATTAAACATCTTGTGATCCTGCGGGACATCCCACTCTTCGATGGGAAACTTTTCAACACATTCCCGCAGATCCTTCCGGCTTTGCTCGCCGAACTGGAAGAGAGCTTCGATGTCGTCGTTTGGTAGGGAGGCGGTGTCGGTGAGCGGCCGGTCAGAGAGCCGATCAACATAGCGCTTGTCGGCAGAAAACACTTGCTCCACCACATCGCCCACCGTATTCATGCGGCCGTCGCCATTCGGCCCGGCGCTGGTCTTCAGAGCATCGTCGCCGCGCTGCCGGAGCTAGGCATGCTACTTCTGCAGCTCTCATTCGGTGTTCGTCTTCAGCAGGTTCGAGAGTAAGAAGGCGCATTGGGTAGCTGCGGTTTCGGGCTGAGTGCACCGATGTTTATTTCCTTCGAGCGGCTGCAATTGTACTGAAACCTCTCTTCGAGCGTGACGCGTTTTTGTTCCTGTCTCCGTTTCAGGATGGCCTCTCGTCGGCCGTAGTACACATGGCCGGAGCGACGTTCCCGATCCCTTCGTGATAGCGACGATGGTTCTAAGACTCGATGAACTCCCAGATCGACCGCTACAACCCTTCCGCCTCAAATCGTGACTACCTCAATTTTACTGCAATCGCCGCATTGCGGGTTTCTGGCCACATCTTCGAAGGACGTCTAATCGATTGAATCTTTTGTAGTAAGAGTGGTGGGCCTGGGAAGAGTCGAACTCCCGACACGCGGTTTAGGAAACCGCTGCTCTATCCAAACTGGCCATGAGTTTCACGCGACATTTCTCATGCCTTCTAGATTGAATGTCGATTTTCGCTCGTTCCGTCGCGCCCCGATTCGCTCTGTTGTCTTTAGCGATGAAGATGTCTGGCTCGGTGACAGCCCGCGCAGAGCGTAATGAGATTCTCTTCCACGTCATCCCCTAACCGGCTGCGGGGGCGGAGGTGGTGGACCTGAAGATTTTGTGCTGTGCCGCAGTCTTGGCAGCGCCACCCGTCGCGCGCGAGCACGTCGCGGGCGAGCTGGCAATACGCTTCGGGTTCAAGCCTCAGTCGCGACTGCTTCCCTCTGAATCGGTTCAAGACGGTTCCTCACGATTTCCAACAACTGCAGTCTCTGCGCGACAGGAAGAGCGCCTATAAGGCGAGCGAGCGCCAAAAACAATGTGCTCTCCGCGCCGGCCTCCAGGCTCGCTCCCGCCAAAAAGTCCGCGCAGATCATCTCCAGGCAGTAACCCCGCGACTTGTCCGTCCCGAGCATCAGTGCCGCAGTCTCGAGCGCCTGCTCGATCACTGGGAGCTGGCTCTTGTACACCTTGAAGTAGAGGATCTCCCACGGCTCCGTCTCCTGGCCCGTCAAGTGGCGGTCCACTTCGCGCTTGAACTCCTCGGTCTGCATCGAGCGCGCCTTGTGCAACCAGATTGCACTTTCGAAGCGCTGTCCCTCCCTGCGTGCGATTTTGGCGAGCTCTGTGGCCTTCGTCCATCCCACCTCTCGGAGCTCCGGTTTGGGAATGCGTGGCAGATGCTCATGAATTGCCATCAGGTAGTAAGCTTTCCGCCGGGATTCGGGAAACCGTTTCTCAAGGAATTCATCGAAGGATTTGAGATTGTCGAGCCGCCAATACTGCCCGGAGCGGACTTCACACAGGTAGCGACCGAGCTCCACAAACCGGGTATCACGCTCTCGCTCGATGGCTTTCTCCCAACCCAGGATTTCATCGATCTTGGCCAGCACAAAGAGAGCCCTGCGGCGGTTGAGCT
>DAITPO010000120.1:0-3601 GCA_036833535.1 Candidatus Acidiferrales bacterium
CGATCGCGTCCGCGGGCTACCGGGCGTGAAGTCCGCGGGCGCTGGAACAACGATGCCAGTCTCCGGCCAAGGTGGCGTGCTGCACTTCAACATTGAAGGCCGCGCTCCTAAGACGCCGAACGACTACATCATGGCGGGGTATCGCGTGGTTAGTCCGGGCTACTTCACAACTCTCGGCATCCCATTGATCGCCGGCCGCGCGATCGAGCAGCGAGATTCGCTGACTGCGCCTTCGGTAGTTGTCTTGAATCAGGCCATGGCGCAGAAATTTTTCCCCGGTGAAAATCCGCTCGGCAAGCGTCTGCAAATCGGAGAAACGCCGGACAATTCAATTCCGATGATGGAAGTGGTGGGCATCGTGGGCAATGTGAAGCAAAAGCTGGAGTCTGACGCCAAAGAAGAGATGTACGTGCCCTACATGCAGCCCGTTCTGCCGCTATTCGGGCTGACTATCGCGCTGCGCACCAATCAAGATCCCACGGCGATGACTTCATCGCTGCGCAGCGCGATCCTCGATGTGGACAAAAATCAGCCGCTCGTGAATGTCCGCACCATGGAGCAATCCATCTCCAATTCTCTCGACGCGCAGCGATTTCGCACCATGCTCCTCGGCTTGCTCGCCGGATTGGCGCTGGTGCTTTCCGCGATCGGCGTTTATGGCGTCATGTCGTATTCCGTCAATCTGCGCACGCAGGAAATCGGCATCCGCGTAGCGTTGGGCGCGCAATGGCGCGACGTGTTCTCGCTCGTCATCGCTCGGGGATTCGCGCTGGTCGGCGCCGGAATTCTGATTGGCGGCATCGCTTCGTGGTTCCTCTCGCGCTTGATCAACCAGTTTCTCTTTGGCATTCACGCCAGCGATCCGCTCACGTTTCTCGGCGTGGCCGTGATGCTTCTCGGCGTCGCGTTCCTCGCCTGCTACTTCCCGGCGCGACGCGCCACGCGCGTCGATCCCATCGTCGCGCTGCGCTACGAATAATGGCATCATCGTAGCTCGGACCGTTGAAGTCTCTTCGGCTCCCGCGCCGCGATGAACAAACTCCGCCCTCATCCACATCTCTACGAAATCAACACCTGGGCGTGGCTCGAGGATCTTTCGCAACGCGCCGGGCGGCGCGTGTCTCTCGCCGACGTGCCCGATTCCGAATGGAATCGCCTTGCCGGCCTCGGCTTCGATCTCATCTGGCTGATGGGCGTTTGGGAGCGCAGCCCCGAATCACGCCGCGAATTCCGCGGCGACGCCTCTTCGTTCGCGAATTTTCAAAAGGCGCTTCCCGGCGCGACGCTGGACGACGTCGTTGGCTCGCCTTATTCCATCCGCCGCTACCAACCCGATCCGCGCATCGGCGATTGGGCCGCGCTCGACGCCACGCGCGCCAAGCTAAACGCCCGCGGCCTGCGCCTCCTCCTCGATTTCGTCCCCAATCACGTCGCCCTCGACCATCCCTGGATTCTCGAGCACCCCGAATATTTCATTCAGGGATCGGCCGACGATTTCGCCCGCGATCCATCGGCCTTCTATCGCGCTGAGACGTTTTCAGGCACGCGCCTCATCGCCCGCGCCAAAGATCCCTACTTCCCGCCCTGGCGCGACGTCGCGCAGCTCAATCACTTTCATCCGCCGACGCGCGCCGCCCTACTCGATGTGCTGCGAGAAATCGCAAAGCACTGCGACGGCTTTCGCTGCGATATGGCCATGCTCGTCCTCAACGACATCTTCGCCAAAACTTGGGAGAACCATCTGACTGGCACGGCCCCGCCCGCCAGCGAATTCTGGCCCGATGTCCGCGCGGCGCTGCCGGATGCGATTCTGCTGGCCGAATCCTACTGGGGAACCGAACGCCGCCTCATCGATCTGGGCTTCGATTTTGCATACGACAAGCCGCTCTACGATGCCCTGCGCGCCGATGATCCTTCCAACGTACGCGCTTGCATCAGCGGCGATTTCGCCTACCAGAGCCATCTCGCGCGTTTTCTGGAGAATCACGACGAAGAACGCAGCGCCGCGGATTTCAGCTCCGAGGAGCTTCTCGCCGTCGCGACGCTCATCGCCACGCTCCCGGGCCTGCGCTTCTACTATCAAGGCCAGCTCGAAGGCCGCCGCATCCGTCTCCCCATCGCGCTGAGCCACGCAGCTTCGGAGCCCGCTGATCCTGCGATCGAAAACCTCTATCGTCAGCTCTTGCGAATCTCGAACGAGCAAGTCTTCCACGCAGGCGCATGGCGCCGCCTCGACGCCGAGGATATCGCCGATGGCACGGCTTCAAATTTGATTGTCTACGATTGGCAAACGGAAAATTGCTGGAAGCTGATCGTCGTGAACCTGGCGAACGCAGCGTCGCAAGCCCGCATTCATCTTGGCGACCGCATCGCGCCCGGCCGCCGCTACCGCTTCAACGATCAACTCAATCAAGCAGTCTATCTACGCGACGCGGACGAACTCCGCGGCCCGGGCCTCTACGTCCGCCTCGAGCCATTCCGCGCGCATCTCTTCGAGATCGCGCCGGCACGCTAGCCGCGCTCGTCGTTGGCGCAGAGCCTCTACTTCACCACTAGCGTGAGGTTTATGCTCTGCGACTGGCCGTTCAGCGTGCCCGTCAGCGTCAACGTGTAAGTGCCCGGCAAAGTCTTCCCGTTCGGTCCCTTCGCAAGACTCTTGCAGCCCGCCGCGCCCACGGCCAGGAACACAACCGCCGCCAGCGCCGGCGCCCAACGCCTGCGGTTTGTCCGCGCAAACACGAAGATCATCAGGAACAACCCGAGCAGCGACGCCACAGGAATCAGCAACAGTCGCGGCTCTCCCCATCGTCCCGACGGCCCGGCCACCGGCGGCGTCCCGCTGCAGAACGTCGTAACCGAGATGCCGGTATTCACCGATCCCGTCCCTGTCAGCACGATGCTTGTCGGAGTCACCGAGCAGGTAATCGTCGGCGTGCTCGGCTCGCAACTCAAATCCACCGTGCCGGATGTCCCCGGTGAGCCCGTCAGCACGATCGGAAACACAGCCGTATCTCCCGGATTCACCGTCGCGCTGGTGCTGCCGTTCCCCCCCGCAGTCAACGTAAACGTGTTCGGCGATTGCGTCGTCCCGCTCAGCGCCACCGTCTGCGGGCTATCAATTGCATTATCCGTAATCGTCAAAGTCCCGCTGCTCGGATCGGTGCCGGTGGGCGTAAAGGTGACATTGATGGTGCAGGAGTTCCCCACCGTCACGCCGTTGGTATCGATGCAACTTCCGCTGGCTACCGCGAACGGTCCGCTGGCTGAGATCTGCGGGAAGCTGATCACCGCGCCGTTGTTGCTGGTGTTGGTGACCGTAACCGACATCGGAGCGCTGGTGGTGTTTTGCAGCGTCGACGGGAAGGTGAGGCTCGTCGGCGCTACCGTGACCGTGGTCTGCGGCACTAGCGTGGTGCCATTCAACGGCACACTCTGCGGGCTGTTCGGCGCGTTGTCTGAAATCGTCAGTGTACCGCTGCTGGGATTCGTGCCTGAGGGCGTGAACGTCACCGCGATAGTGCACGAAGCTCCCGCCGCTAACGGCGAAGCATCGGTCGAGCAAGTCCCGCCCGAAACTGCGAACGGCCCGCCGTCGCCTGCC
>DAITPO010000120.1:3701-7085 GCA_036833535.1 Candidatus Acidiferrales bacterium
TCCCGGCGTGACCGTCACCGAAATGGTCTGCACTGTCGTCGTTCCACTCAAGGCCACCAACTGCGGACTGCCCGTAGCGTTGTCCGTAATCGACAGATTCCCGCTGCTCGGCGCCGTGCCCGTCGGAGTAAACGTCACGGAAATCGTGCACGAGGCATTTTGCGCGATGCCGGGGCCGGTCGTGGAGCAAGTGCCGCCCGAAACCGCGAAGGGGCCGGTCGTCGAAATATTGGAGAAGGTGATGTTCGTCGCGAAGTTGCTCGTATTTTTCACCGACACGGTCATCGGCGCGCTGGTCGTGTTCACGATTTGCGCAGGGAACGTCACGCTCGGCGGCGTGGTTGTCAGCGAGATCGTTTGTATAAACGTCGTCCCGCTCAACGGAACCAACTGAGGACTGCCGGTAGCATTGTCCGTAACCGACAAATTCCCGCTGCTCGGCGCCGTGCCCGTAGGCGTAAACGTCACGGTAATCGTGCAAGTCGCATTCTGCGCAATTCCCGGCCCCGTCGTGGAGCACGTGCCGCCGGAAACCGCGAACGGTCCCGTCGTAGAAATCGCCGAGAAGGTGATGTTTGTCGCGGTGTTGCTCGTGTTCTTCACCGTCACAGTCAAAGGCGAGCTGGTGACGTTCTGCACCGTCGCTGGGAAAGTCAGCGAAGGCGGCGTGAACGTCACGGTGAGCGCCGCCGTCGTCCCGCTCAACGGGACCAGCTGAGGGCTACCGGTAGCATTATCCGTAACCGACAAATTCCCGCTGCTTGGCGCCGTTCCGGTGGGCGTAAATGTCACGGTGATCGTGCAAGTCGCGTTCTGCGCGATTCCCGGTCCGGTAGTAGAGCAAGTGCCACCCGAAACCGCGAACGGTCCCGTCGTAGAAATCGCCGAGAACGTTACGTTCGTCGCGCTGGTGCTGGTGTTCTTCACCGTCACCGTCAACGGCGCGCTAGTCACGTTCTGCACCGTTGCCGGGAAAGTCAGCGAAGACGGCGTAAAAGTCACCGTGACCGGTTGCGCCGTAGTCGTCCCGTTCAACGGGACCAACTGAGGGCTGCCCGCAGCGTTGTCCGTAACCGACAAATTCCCGCTGCTCGGCGCCGTGCCCGTGGGTGTGAATGTGACGGTGATCGTGCAAGTCGCATTCTGCGCAATTCCCGGCCCGGTAGTGGAGCACGTGCCGCCCGATACCGCGAACGGTCCCGTCGTAGAAATATTCGAGAACGTCACATTCGTCGCGCTCGTGCTCGTGTTCTTTACCGTCACAGTCATCGGCGCGCTCGTTGTGTTCTGCGCTTGCGCCGGGAAAGTGAGCGAAGGCGGAGTGAAAGTAACAGTGACTGATTGAGCCGAAGTCGTCCCGCTCAAAGTCACCGTTTGCGGATTCCCCGTGGCATTGTCTTCAATCACCAAGGTCCCGGAGCTGGGCGCGGTGCCCGTAGGCGTAAACGTCACCAGAATCGTGCACGAATTATCCGGCGTGATGCCTGCACCACCGAAGGTACAACTCCCGCCAGCAACAGCAAACGGCCCGGTGGTGGTAGCGGTGCTCAGCACCGCGTTTACCACGCTTGTGGCGTTGTTGGTCACGGTTACAATCATCGGCGCGCTGGTAGTTCCCTGCGCCTGCGCCGGGAACGTCACGCTGGCCGGCAATGCAATCGTCAGCGGCGTCACGCCCGTTCCCGACAAACTCACCGTCTGTACCGTGTTCGGCCCATTCGCGTTGCTCGTCACCGTCAATAGTCCCTGCACCGCTCCAGCCCCGGTCGGAGCAAACGAAACGGTCACGTTGCAGCTTTGATTTGCCGGCAGTGACGCGCCGCAGGTGGTGGTATCCGTGTATCCCGCCGAGGGCGTGATGCTCGCGATGGCTACCGCGCTCGCGCCCCCGTTCGTCAGCGACACCGTTTGCGGCGGGCTGGTCGCGCCCACCGCCTCATTCCCGAACGCCAACGTTCCCACCGACAATCTCAGCGGCGAACTGTTCAAGCTCCCGCCGGCGATGAACACGTTCGAATCGAATACGTGATCGCCGGTATCGGCAATCGCCAACTTGACGTGGTTCGTGACCCCGGCGTTGACCGCGACATTTACCGTCAGCACCACCGTCATCCCGTCCATCTCCGTATCCAGCGGCGCGGCCGTCGGAAACTGGAAGTCGTTGTTGATGAAAAATTGTGGATTCGAGATCGGAATCGACGAGTCCCTCGAATCTCCATCATTGACCGTGTTGACCGACACCGCCGTATTCGTTCCCGGCAGCAAAGCCGCATTCGCTCCATTCACAAAAAGCCCGAATACGTCATCGAAAAATCCCACTTCTTCGTTGTATTCATCCGAGGCGAACACGTACTTGAAATTCACCGAGTTGCCCACGGGCACGAAATCAAATTCCAGATCCGCGGCGTCCATCGTGGCCGTAGAATTCGCCGGCAGCAGCGCTTGCAGGTCCGCATCGCCGGGCAGTCCGTTATTGCGCGAAATCCCCGTCTCGCAATTGGGCCCCACCACGTTCGCCAGGCTCCCCGCGCTCAAAATCACTCCACTATCGAATCCGATGATGTTCTGCCCGCCGGAAAATGTCCCCGCCGCTTGCGGCGCACCGTTGTAGGTCACATTGCTGATGGTTATGCCGGTTCCGACCAATGATTGCGCGATGCTCGCCGGCGAAAGCGAATCATTCGTCAGATCGGTGACCGATAGCCCGCCGGCATCCGCGCCATCGCCAACGAATTCGACAAAGCTGAATCCCCCGGGCCCGTTGTGTTCGAGAAATACGACCCCGCTGTTTATCCCGTTGTTGTTGGCGTCCACTTCACAGACCTGCGTGGGCGTAAATGTCGTGAACACCGAACACGATTGCCCCGGCGTCAACGTCTGACCTACGCAGTTGTCCGTCTCTGTGTAACCCGCTCCCTGAACCAGGGCCGATGAAATGGTAAGGGCCGCGCCGCTGGTGTTGGTGAAAGTCGTCGTCTGCGTGGTGGAAGTATTGATAACTTGCTTATCGAGCTCGATGAAGGCCTGCGGGATCGTCATCGTCGGCGCCACGAACGTGCTGATGATTCCGCTGTTTTTGTCCACCGTACGCACTTGGCTGTCAAACATATCGGAGATATACAGATTCCCGTTCGTCGGCGAAACCGCGACGGCCCGGACCGTGAAAAATGTCGCGCTCGTCGCCGGGCCGCCGTCGCCGCTGTAAGCCGAGGGCCCGAAAGCGTTGCCGGCGGCGTCGGTGAGGAGGTGCGTTGTGTGGTTGACTAACCGGATTTCGTTCGTGACCCCATCGGCGAGGTAGAGGTCTCCGCTGGCATCCACGGCTACGCCCATCGGTTGGTCCAGAGTCGCCGATAATGCCGGCACGTTATCTGCCGTGAATCC
>DAITPO010000120.1:7185-8827 GCA_036833535.1 Candidatus Acidiferrales bacterium
GTTGCTCGTATCGGCGATCAGCAAATTGCCGTTTACATCGATGCCCACGCCTTCCGGCTGATTTAGCGTGGCAGCCGTGGCCTGGCACCCGTCTCCCACAGCGTCCGTCGCCCCGGTGGTGCAAACTGGTCCGGGGCCCGCTACCGTCTTGATGTTTCCGTCGGTGGTCACTTCGCGGACCACATTATTCTTCGTATCCGCGATGAACACGTTTCCGCTTCCATCCAGCGTCACGCCAAACGGATCTTCAAAAGTTGCGTCCACCGCCGGCCCGCCATCGCCGGTGTACCCGGCCGAACCCGTTCCGGCAAACACCGAGACCACGCCTTGCGGCGTCACTTTCAAAATTTGCTGCAGCGCCGGCGCGGCAATGTAAAGATTCCCGGAGGAATCGAACGCCAGTGCGGTGGGTTCCTCGAGACCCGGCACCGCCGCAGCCTGCGCCGGCCGCGGATGCACCAAGCTCGGAAGCTGCAGCATCTTCTTTTCCCAGGCGGCGCGCCGGTTCGAGATGCGCGGCACGACTCGCAGATTCTGCGCCTGCGCGCAGGTCGCCGACAGTAGTAGGGCAATAAAAGCAAAACGAATGACACGCATGGACGACCGCTCCCGGCCGGATTCACACCCCGGACTGAGGAATTTCAGGGCTGCAATTCTCCGCTGTACCCCAATCGCGGTCAAGCAGATTCTCCCGATAAAACGGCCCGATTCTGCGCCACGCGACCACAGAAATAATTTTCTGCCGCCCCAAACTCATTGTCGCCGCACATGCCTTTTCGGTCGTAGGGGCGCCGCTTGCTGCGCCCTTTATGCCTCGATCGCGCGCGTTCTCGCCTCGTTGTAAAGGCAATCTGTTCCCTTGTCTTCTCGCTATGCACGCAATTCGGTGGCTAGATCGCAGCGAATAGACACTGCTGTCATCCTGAATCCGCCTTGGCGGACGAAGGATCTGCGTTTTCTTCTCTTGTCGGCGCCGTTGCCTTCGCCCTCCCTCCCGCCTTTCCAATTGCATTGCCCCCAACGCTTCACTATCATGCGGCCTCTCTCGCCCAACCATGGCCGACGCCTCATCTCCTCCCCAACCCCGCCTCTCCCCCGGCGCCGTCCGCCAAATCGGCTTTCTCCCTCTCCTCGCCCTCTTCTACGGCTACACCGCCAGCGGCCCCTTCGGTTACGAAGAAATCTTCTCCAGCTCCGGCCCCGGCATGGCTCTCGTTTTCCTGACCTTCGTCCCCTTCTTTTGGAGCATCCCCATCTCCTTCGCCTCCGCCGAAATGAACAGCATTCTCCCCGTGCAAGGCGGCTTCTATCGCTGGTCTCGCGCAGCCTTCGGCGATTTTTGGGGCTTTCAATGCGGCTGGTGGAACTGGAGCGGCACGTTCCTTCTGAATTCTCTCTACGGCGTGCTTTTCATGGACTACATAAAAGACTACATCTCGATCACGCCCAACGAAAAATGGGCCGGCGCCGCGCTCGTGCTCATCATCCTCGCCGCGATGAACGCGCGCGGCATTCAAGTCGCCGGCCGCTTAGCCATCATTCTTCAAGTCGCAATATTCGTTCCCGTCGCCTGGCTCTGCCTCGTATCGCTCTTCCACTGGCACTTCAATCCCATCCTTCCTTTCGTCCCTCCAGGCCACCC
>DAITPO010000120.1:8927-10876 GCA_036833535.1 Candidatus Acidiferrales bacterium
GCTTGCTCCGCCCGCCCCGGTAAGAACCACCACTCTCGTCCACCACATGCAACGGTTTTCTTCCTAACTCACCTTCTCCGCGATCGTCTTCGCCTGCGTAAACAACAACAAATAATCCGCCCCGCCCGACTTCGAATCCGTCCCCGACATATTAAATCCCCCAAACGGATGCGCCCCCACCATCGCCCCGGTACATTTCCGGTTCATATACAAATTCCCCACATGAAAATCCTCAGCCGCCCGCTCAATCTTCTTCGCATTCTTCGAATAAACCGCCCCAGTCAACCCAAACTCCGAATCATTAGCCATCCGCAAAGCATCCTCAAAATCCTTAGCCTTAGTCACCGCCAAAACCGGCCCGAAAATCTCCTCCTGAAAAATCCGCGCCTTTGGTGAAATGTCAGCAATCACAGTAGGCTCGATAAAATATCCATCATTCCCAATCGCATTCCCGCCAGCCACCAATCGCCCTTCCTTCTTGCCCACCTCGATATATTCCATGATCGACTTCATCGAGCCCTTGTTGATCACCGGCCCCATATAATTCTGCGGATCCTCCGGCGATCCCACCTTGATCGACTTCACCCGCGGCACCAGCTTCTCAAGAAACTTGTCGTAAACTTTCTCCGCCACAATCGCCCGCGAGCAAGCCGAACATTTCTGCCCCTGATAACCAAACGCCGAAAGCGCCACGCCTTCCACCGCCGCATCCAAATCCGCCTCGTCATCCACAATAATCGCGTCCTTCCCGCCCATCTCCAGCACAGTCCTCTTGATCCACACCTGCCCCGGCTGCGCCTTCGCCGCCTGCTCCGCAATCCGCAATCCCGCTTCTTTCGATCCCGTGAACGCGATGTAGCGCGTCTTCGGATTCGTCACCAAAGCCTCTCCAGCCGTCGACCCCGGCCCGGTGAAAAAGCTCACCACGTCTCGCGGCACTCCAGCCTCATACAAAATATCCACAAAAATCGCCGCAATCGTAGGCGAATCGCTCGACGGCTTCACGATCGCCGTATTCCCCGTAACGATCGACGCCAAAGTCATCCCGCCCATAATCGCCGCAGCAAAATTCCACGGCGGAATCACCACGCCAACTCCCAGCGGAATGTAGCGCAGATAATTCTTCTCCCCGCGCATAGGCGTCAAAGTCTGCGGCCCGGCCAATCGCAGCGCCTCGCGTCCATAGAACTCGCAAAAATCGATCAACTCCGCGATGTCCGCGTCCGCCTCCGGCCAGGTCTTCCCAATCTCAAACGTAAGCCAAGCCAGCAATTCAAATCGCCGCTTCCGCAAAATCTCCGCCGTGCGATAAAGGCAAGCCACGCGTTCCTCGGCCGGCACTCTCTTCCATTTCTCAAATGCCCGGTGCGCCCCCTCCACCGCCTGATTCGCCATCTCCACAGTAGCCTTCTGAAAAATCCCAATCACCTCACTAGGCTTCGAAGGATTCGTGGACTGAATCTTCTCCTTAGTAAGAACTTTCTCCCCGCCAATCGTCAGCGGATATTCGCGCCCAAATTGCGAGCGCACGGAAGCCAGCGCCGCCTCCATAGCCTTCCGGTTCTCACCCGACGAAAAATCAATAAACGCCTCATTCTTAAATTCCCCGCGCCCAGCAACAGTAGTAGCCGCCGTCATCCCAGCCTCCTAATTCCAGTTTCTCAACTCCGCAATTCTAACCCGCCGCGCCGCAGTAGGGGAGGGTCTTCAGACGCTTCCACATTTTGGCCCGCCGGCGAGTCAAGCCCGCGTACCCCGAAACCGAAATCTCCGCTCAATCGCGTCAACCCGCACATCGCGAAATCCCACTTTCTCCAACCTCCCGCCAAACGTATCCGGATCCACCAAAACCATCACATCCCCAATATGAATCACCTTCATAATCCACCCATCTCGGCTATCCACTCCCGCAAACACCGCCCCAGGCCGCAAAACCCGGTAAGTCTCCC
>DAITPO010000121.1:0-10763 GCA_036833535.1 Candidatus Acidiferrales bacterium
CGGCGTCCCGGTGGGCATCGAATTCCTCGGCAGACCATGGTCCGAGAAGCTATTGATCGAGATTGGCTACGGCTACGAACAAGCGACCAAGCACCGGCGGCCTCCGGCAACCATACGGTAGTGTCTTAGTTTCGGATTGGATTCGAAAGCCCAAGTGCCCGAGTCCCGAACGGCCCAGCGCTAAAGCGCATTCTTACATGCGACTCCTTTTCGGCGCGCTGAAGCGCTCCTCCCCTCATAAATGCGGGGGCTGCCTCCGTGCTTCTGCGGCTTTGCCGCAACGAATGCGAGGCTCCCGGCATAAATTGGCGTGGACTTCCATCAAGAGATGAACTCCAGTTGATCTCAAATTCAGACCCTATCCTCCAATTCCGCTGCGTTCGAGAGGGAACGAATACCCGCCAGATGCATGCTCAGTGGTGCGCTATACTTGGCGGCGCTTCCGTATGACGGGGAATTAGAGCTGATGCTCGACGAACCCAAGCCCTCGAACGCTCAGCCCGAGCCGCCGGACCTCGAGAGAACGCTTACGATCGACGGATCTCCGTCCTCCTCCGCGCCGCCCGCCACCGACCGGAAATTCACGAAGATCGGCAACTACCGCATTGTTCGCCTGCTTGGCGAAGGCGGCATGGGCGCCGTTTACGAAGCCGAGCAGGACCAGCCGCGGCGCAAAGTCGCGATCAAAGTCCTGAAGACGGCTTTCGCCAGCCCTGAATTGGTGCGCCGCTTCGAGCGCGAATTTCAAACTCTCGGACGCCTTCACCATCCTGGCATCGCCGACATTTATGAGGCCGGCACCGCGGATGCCGGCTTCGGCTCGCAGCCGTTCTTCGCGATGGAAATCGTGTACGGCCTGCCGCTCATTGCCTACGCCAATTCCGAAAAGCTGAACACGCGCCAGCGCCTGGCGCTGATGATCAAGATTTGCGAAGCTGTGGAACACGCCCACCAGCGCGGCATCATCCATCGCGATCTGAAGCCGGCCAACATCCTCGTCAATGATCTCGGGCAGCCCAAGATTCTCGATTTTGGTTTGGCGCGCGTGACCGACGGCGATATGCAGATGACGCGCCAGACGGACATGGGACAGCTCGTCGGCACGCTCGCGTATATGAGCCCCGAGCAAGTAATGGCCGATCCGCATGCGCTCGATACGCGCAGCGACGTCTACGCCCTCGGCGTAATTCTCTACGAGCTGCTGGCCGGAAAGCTGCCTTACGACGTCTCGCGGCATATGACCGAGATCGTCAAGACCATCCAGCAGGTGGATCCCGCGAAACTGAGTTCGATCAATCGGGCTTATCGCGGGGACATTGAGACGATCGTGGCGAAGGCGCTCGAAAAAGACAAATCGCGCCGCTATGGTTCGGCCGCCGAACTCGCCGCAGACATCCGCCGCTATCTCGACGACCTGCCCATCGCGGCCCAGCCTGCGAGCACCACTTACCAACTGCAAAAATTCACGCGCCGCAATAAAGCGCTGGTCGTGGGCGCCGGCGTGGTCTTGCTCACGCTGGTGGTGGGCGTGGTGATCAGCACCTGGCAGGCCGTGCGCGCCCGCCGCGCGGAACGCCGCGCGCAAGCCGAAACCGCTACCGCGCAAGCCGTCGCCGATTTCCTGCAGAAGGATCTGCTTTCCCAGGCCGGCGCGGACGCGCAAGCGAGTCCGAACACGCGCCCCGATCCCGATATCAAAGTTCGCACCGCGCTCGATCGCGCAGCCGAGCGCATTGGAGGCAAATTCGCCAATCAGCCGGAAGTGGAGGCCTCCATCCGCGACACCATCGGACAAACGTACCTGGACCTTGGCGACTTTCCCGCGGCGCGCAAGCAGTACGAGCGCGCGCTCGAATTACAGCGTGACACGCTGGGGCCGAAAGACCCCGCGACGCTAAAAACCATCGGCTTAATTGCACAGATCGACGAGCAGCAAAGCCAATACGCCGAGGCTGAATCTCTACTGGTCAAAAATCTCGAAGACCAGCGCCGCATCCTCGGCCCCGAAAATCCGGACACACTCTTCACCCTAAGCCATCTCGGCTCTGCTTACTGGTACGAAGGGAAATATGCGCAGGCCGAGGCCACCGACAAGCAGGTACTCGACGTCCAACGCCGCCTTTTTGGCGCCGATTCCGCGCAGCTCATACCCGAGCTGAACAACATCTCGCTGGTTTACCGCGCGGAAGGCAAACTTAAGGAAGCCGAGCAGACCAACTTGCAGGCGCTCGATATCTCCCGCCGCGTGCACGGCCCCGAACACCCCGACACGCTGATGGCCACCAACAATTTGGCCAACCTCTATAAACAGCAGATGAAGTACACGCAGGCCGAGCCGCTCTATCTTCAGAACTACGAAATTTATAAGCGCGTCCTCGGTCCCGAACATCCCGACACGCTTCGGGCTATGGGGAATGTCGCCGGAATTTATCAGGCCGAGAATAAATATCCGCAAGCCGAGGCGCTTTTCCGGCAAGTAGTCGACCTCCGCCGCCGCATTCTCGGCCCTGACCATCAAAGCACCTTGTTCTCCGAGCAAGGGCTCGCGGACACCTTGAATTTTGAGGGTGAGTATATGCAAGCGGAGGTCATGTCCAAGCAGGTCATGGAAGCGCACAGCCGCGTCCTTGGTCCCGAGCACCCCGATACATTGCAATCTATGGCCACCCTGGCCAGCGCTTACCTCAATAACGGTCAGTTCGCCCAGGCCGAGCAGCTCTACAACCAGCTTTTGGAAATCCGCCGCCGAGTGCTCGGGCCTGAGCATCCTGACACGCTCGACACCATGAGCTACCTGGGCTATCTCTATCGCAATACCAACCGCATTCCTCAGGCCGACGTGCTCTTGAACCAAATCCTGGAAGTCAACCGCCGCACGCACGGTCCCGACGATCCCGCCACCACGGCGAGCCTGGCCTCTGTGGCGGACATCGACAGGATGGAGGGAAAGCTCGCAGAAGCAGAGACTGGCATTCGCCAGGTTCTCGACACTCGAACGCGCACGCTTGGGGCGGACGATCCCTCGACTCTTGAAGCGGCCGCCGGCATGGCACTGATTCTGTTCGTTGAAAAACAGGCCGCGAAAGCCGAGCCAATTTATCAGGATACGCTGCAACGCGCCCGGCAGTTCAAGGACCAGAATATGGTGGCGTCAGTCTGGTACGTTCTGGCGTGCGTGGAGGCGGCGCAAGGCAAGAAAGACGCGGCCATCGATTATCTGCGAAAATTTGACGATCTATCGCCGCTATCCGCTGCCTTGATGCTGCTGGATCCCGATCTGAAGCCGTTGCACGGCGAACCGCGATTCAACGCGATTATCGCCAAGGCCCGCGCGCGCGCAGCCTCGACCGACACGACCAAGTGACGGCGGTGATTGCCCGGCGGGGTTTTTGTCGCCGGCCGCTGCGTTGCGAGCTGGTGCGTCGCTAGTCGTGGCAGGACAAAGGCCGCACGCGCAACTGCGCTCTTGGAGCAGTGACCGGCTTTCCTTCTATCACCGTACCAGGCGGAGATTCTTCTCCAACTCCGACGGCTGCGATCGGCGTCCCCTCGCCATCAAATTGAAAATAATACAGATTCATACTATTCGGGCAACAAAAGCATGGTCACGGTGCAATCGGATTCCGTGATAATCCTAACTTAATAGCTATAGCACATCTTCAAAGGCGAGGCTTTTTCCGGAGCGCATCCCGATACAAACCACCGGGACGCAAAAGGCGCGGAAGCGCTCCTTCCCTCCGCATGAGTGCAGGGGCTGCACCGCAAGGAGGGGCCCGAAGATTTTCGAGCGAATTCAGGCTACGGTGCTGCTGGGATTTGGGGCTCGCGGGTGTGATAGTCTGCAGCGCGTCCGAGGGAGCTTCTGCGTTTGCGAGGGGCCCGCTCATGTCCGAAGAAATAGATCGCCAGGCTGTGATTGATGAAGAGCATCTTAAGCTGCTGTCGTTCGGATACGTGATCACCGCGGCGATGACGGCGTTCGTCGCACTCTTCGCTCTGTTGTATGTGACGCTAGGAGTCAGTGTGGTCACGATCATTGCTCACAAACCTCTGGTGGCAGGCAATCCGGGCCAAGCGATTCCTGCGGCGATCGGGTGGATTATCGCCGGGGTTGGGCTGGGCGTTTTTCTTATTGTGGCGGCGTTCGCGGCGGCTAAGCTTCGGGTGGCCTTCTGCATCAAGAAGCGAAAGTCGCGGACATTTTGCATGGTGATCGCCGCTATTTGTTGCCTCGGGGTGCCGTATGGGACCGTGCTCGGCGTCCTGACGTTCATGGTGCTGGGGAGAGCTTCGGTGGTGAGGATGTTTCAGGCCAATAATGAGTCCGGCGTAGCGCCCTGATTTAGAATCCGCGCAGCGGTGCCTTCCCGGTTGAATCCTTCCGAAAGTCTAGAAAATTTGCCTAGCAGCTCCGTGCAAAGTGAAAAAGTGCAGGTGTGGCGATACCCTGCGGGGTTTCGTTCGTCAAAAGAGGAAGCGGAGCGAGGCGAGACTACCCGGAACGGGTGCGTCCGCCTAGGCGGACGCACCTACGACGCGAGCTGGCGACGAGGTTGGTACAAGGTCGTCGAGAGAATTTCAAATTTGAAATGGCTTTGTTGGCGTCGTGCGAATTAACGGTGCCGATGGAATATGGAGATGGCCAGATCGGGTTGCGCGAAGGCAAATGGCCGACATTTTCGAAGGGATTGCGCCCGCGGGCGGAGCAAGCCCCGCCCCTACGCGAGAAAAATCAAATAGCGCGAAGGAAATCAACAGAGGCATTTCAAATTTGAGAGGAAGAATAAGAGAATTCCAGCACGTTGTGAGCGATTTTCAGCGAAGGTTGTGATTGCGGACTGATGATGGGCGGGGAGGCGATACATGAAAGGATTTCTGGTTGTTGCGGTGCTGATTGGAACGAGCGGCGTCGCTTTTGCGCAGGCGGAGAAGCCTAAGGCGGCTTACGATTTTTCATTGCCGCGGGAGGAGCGGATTCGATTGGCGGAGAGTGCGGCGCCTGTGGAGATTTCGGGGAAAGCTACGGTGTATGTTTTGGAGAAGAGCGGGTATGTGAAGGTGCGCGACGGGTCGAACGGGTTTTCTTGCTTTGTGGACCGGCAGTCGCCCTTGAACCTGGAGCCAACGTGCTTTGACGCGGAGGGGAGCGCGACGACATTGCCTGCGCGGATCTTTGTCGAGGAGGAACGTGCTAAGGGCAAGAGCGAAGAGCAGATTCATGCGGACATCGACGAGGGTTACAAGAGCGGGAAATTTCTTGCGCCGCGGAAGCCGGGGATTGTGTACATGATGTCTTCGGCCGGGTTTCTTTACATCGCGGAGAAAAATCAGCTTGTGCCGCTGCCGCCGCACCTCATGTTTTATGCGCCTTATGCTACCGACAAAGACATCGGCTCGCCTCCACCTACTGCAGAGATGCCGCATTTGATCCGGGCTGGGCAGCCGGATGCATACATCATCGTAATTCCCGGCGAACATCGGGCGCATTAGCTTGCTGTACGTCAAAAACCTCGATATCGCTGGTGGAACTTTTCCGGCCTGACGGGAGGCTGCGGCTCACCTTTGGGATTCTCGCTAGCTTCTTCCCGCGGTGGTGTGCGGACTACGGCGAATCGGCGGCACGGTTAGACAAAGCCACAGGCAGGAGTGCCTGTGCTACTTGAAACGCCACGTGCGCGGGGCGATCGGGGAGAGCAGAAAATTTGCTTGACATATTCCTGTATGGGAATGTAATGTCCGGGCATGGCACGAGCCGCTACGACCTCGGATGCGTTCAACGCCATAGCTGAACCGAGGCGGCGCGAGATATTGAGTTATCTGGCGCTGCGCGAGCGGGCGGTTGGGGAGATTGTGGCAACTCTTCGGCTGGAGCAGCCTTCTGTATCCAAGCACCTGCGCGTTTTGCGAAACGTGGGCTTGGTGTACGTGCGGCGCGTTGGGCGGCAGAAACTGTATCGCACCAACCCGGAGGCGATCCGGCCTGTGCACGAGTGGACGGGGACATTTGAGCGCCTCTGGGGGCAGCAGTTGAATCGAATCAAGGAACGGGCTGAGGCGAAGATGAATCGAGGCCGTGCGGACTTGAAATCCAAGGGGGAAGCATGAATCCGACACCAAAGAGCATTGAAGACTTGATGCTGACTATCACGCAGGAAATTCACGTGCGCGCGCCGATCGAGGTGACGTTCGCTGCCCTGCTCGAACAGATCGGGCCGCAGAACGAAAGGCACGACGGCATCAAGATGCCAATGAAAATCGAAGCGTGGCCGGGAGGAAGGTGGTACCGCGACCTGGGTGATAACAACGGGCACTTGTGGGGACACGTGCAGGCCATCAAGCGGCCGACGCTGCTGGAATTCACGGGGCCGTTGTTTGCGTCTTATCCATTCGTCTCGAACGTGCAGTACCGGTTGAGCGAGGAAGAGGGCGGAACTTTGATTTCGTTCCGGCACACGGCGCTGGGATTCATTGAGGCTGATCATCGAGAAGGCGTGGGGCAAGGTTGGTCGTCGATGAACGAGCGCGTGCGGAAATTCGCGGAGGTTTCGGGGTCGCGAAAAGCGGCGGGGTAGGTGTCGCGAAGATTGTTGTTCGCGATGAGCGGGAGGAGCGTATGTGTCCAGCGTGCATGGGAACCGCGGTGGTGATTGCCGGAGGCGCGACATCGAGCGGCGGGTTGGCGGCGCTGGCGATCAAAAAATTCTGCGCGAAGAATTTCGGCCGCAAAATTCGGTCGCAATTTAAATTCAAGGAGAGTCACGATGGCCAGCAGCAAAATCGCTCTGCAGCAGCATAAAGTGGTTTCGCACGACGAATGGACCGCGGCGCGCAAGGAATTTTTGACCAAGGAAAAGGAATTCTCGCGGCTGCGGGATGAATTGAGCCGGAACCGCCGTGAGCTGCCGTGGGAAAAAGTGGAGAAGCAGTATGTTTTCGAGGGGCCTCGCGGCAAAGAGACGCTTGCCGATCTCTTTGGTGGGCGCGGGCAGTTGGTGGTGTACCACTTCATGCTTGGGCCGGGTTGGAAAGAGGGCTGCCCGAGTTGCTCCTATCTGGCCGATCACTTCGATGGTCCGGCGATGCACCTGGCACAGCGCGATGTGACGCTCGTGGTGGTGTCGCGCGCGCCGCTGGCGGAGATTGATGCGTTCAAGAAGCGCATGGGGTGGAAATTCAAGTGGGTGTCCTCGTTCGGCAGCGATTTCAACCCGGACTATCAGGTTTCCTTTGCAAAGAATGAAGATGGAACGTCCAAGGTGTATTACAACTACGAGCTGACGGAGTTCCCCAGCGAGGAGCGGCCCGGGGCTAGCGTCTTCTACAAGGACGCGAGCGGAAACATCTTCCACACGTATTCGACGTATGCGCGCGGGCTGGACATTTTGCTGGGGACGTACAACTTCCTGGACATGGTGCCTAAAGGCCGCGACGAAGAGGGGCTGAAGCACACCATGGCGTGGGTTCGCCATCATGACCGGTACAACGAAGGCTACCTTGTGGATCCAACGAAGCCTTACGTGCAGCCGGAGAAGGCCGGGAGTTAACGCTGCGTCGGAGAGAGGCGAGCTTGTGGGCTCGATCACCAGCTCTGAGCATCGAGCTGGAGGACGGAGCGAAGAAGAACATTTGCGCCATTGGCGATGTCCTGTGGGCGAGAGAATTCTTCCGGGGCGTGGCTGATGCCGGCGATGCTGGGGATGAAGATCATGCCGATCGGAGCGATGCGAGCCATGCTTTGAGCGTCGTGAGTGGCACCGCTGGGTAGAAGCTTTGTGGTCAGGTTCAATTGCTTGGCAGAATCTGCGATTAGCTTGCGCAATCGCTGGTCAGTGAGCGCGGGCTGATCCGCGACGATTTGATTGAAACTGAATTTTGTTCCGCTGGCTTGTGCGATTTGCTGAGCTTCGTCGCGCATTTTGGCGAAGAGCATATCGATGCGGGATTCATCGAGGTCGCGGACATCGAGACCCAGGATTACTTTTCCAGGAATCACGTTGTAAGCGCCCGGGATAGCTTGAATCTTCCCGACAGTCGCTACCTGGAGGCCGGGGATGCCGGTTGCGACGCGATTCACGGCTTCGATGAATTTCGCGGCGGCCAGCAGAGCGTCGTGGCGCTGATTCATCGGAGTGCTGCCTGCGTGATTGGCGACGCCATCGATTGTTACATCCCAGCGAGAATTCCCTACAATTCCTTCGACAACACCGATGTCGAGCTTCTCTGCCGCTAGCGTGCCGCCTTGCTCGATGTGCAGCTCGAGATAGGCGAAAACATCGCCGGATTTTCGGCGGGCTGCAGCGAGGTGATCGGGATCACCACCGATGTAGGCGATGCCATCGCGAAGAGTTTTGCCGCTGCGTGTGGCTTGCGCCAAATCCTCCTCGCGCAATTCCCCGGAGATCGCGCGGCTGCCCTGCAATCCGTTTTCTTCATTCTGAAAGATGAGGACCTCGAAGGGATGACGGAGGGCGACGTGCGCTTCCGCCAAAGTTTGTGCGACTTCGATCGCGCCCAACGAGCCTACGACGCCATCGTAGTTGCCGCCTTGCGGGACGGAGTCAACGTGCGAGCCGGTCACTAGCGCCGGCAATTGCGGATCGGTGCCGGCGCGGCGTCCGGAGATGTTTCCGGCTGCGTCAATGGTCGTGGTGAGGCCGGCGGCGCGCATCAAGCCGATGACGTATTCCCTGCCCTGACGATCGGCATCGGTGTAAGCGACGCGGCTGATGCCGCCGGCAGGATCCTTGCCGATCGCGCCCATCGCGTTCATGTGCTCCATTAAGCGATCGGCGTTGATCGCAGGCGGCGATTGCGGGCAAAGCGCTGGCGCGATCATTGCCAGCGCAGCGAGCGTAAGAAGCGCACGGAAACGGCAACTGAGGACTTTCATCGGCGGCAAGTCTCTCATTTCGGGCGGCGCCTGCAAAGTCTCGAAATTGCGAGCGGGCCTAGCTGGCGTGGTTGGCGCCGTGAGCGAGCTGGCGCTGGTAATCGGCGCTGTCGAACTCGCCTTGCGATTCCGCGATTAGTCCATCGTCGCCGAATTTCCAAACTTCGAAGCCGCTGAAGCGAACGCGGTGGCCTGTGCCGCCTGGCGCTGTGTTGGTGCCGATGAACGTCCAGTGGTAAATGGCGCGATCGCCCTGGACGACAATACCGTCCATGAGCAGTTGCATGTCGGGGAACGCGGCCATGAATCCCTGCGCGACTTCGATGATGGCAGCGCGTCCGACTGAGGGAACGCCATTGACGCTGAGCGAGCCGTTCGGAGCGAAGAACGCGGCGACACTGGCGGGGTTCTGACTGCTCCACGCCGCTGTGTAGCGCGTGGCGAAATCTCGCAGCTGTGCAAGCTCAGGCATCATCGGCGTCGTCGTTGATTACGACGCAGTATTACACTAGTCCCGTCGTTGTACTCAAACAAAGGGTGAAGTAACTTCTCGCGTTTGCGAGCAGGATCCGGTTCTTACGGACTGCCAGGAGGCGTTATGCGAATTGCCCGCGTCATCATCGGGATCCTTACGCTGCTGGTGTGCAATTGTGCTACAGCGCCGCCGATCACTACCGCGCAGGCGACCAACGAAACTAAGACGACGGCGCTTATGCTTGAGAAGAACGAAGGCGAGCGGCGCGTTCTGAGGGGTTGGCCCGGACACCCAGATCCGGGAGAGACTTTCATCTTGAAGGTGGATCCGAAGAATGGCAGCTCTTCGCATCTGGTCTTTATGACCGGAGACCTCAAGCCCGGGGCGGAGATCGTCACGCACCGGCACCCCGGAGCGGACGAAATCCTTTATCTGGAGAGCGGAACTGCTGAGGTGCATTTGGGCGAGGCCGCTAGAGTGGTGCACGCGGGCGCGACTGTGTTCATTCCTTCCGGTACGTGGATTTCACTCTCCAACACGGGAAGTGATGCCATTCAGTTCGTCGCTGTTTTTTCCGCACCCGGCTTCGAAGAATTCATGCGCGATGAATCTGTTCGCGAAGGAGAGAAGAATGTTCCGGTGACGCAGGCGGAAGATGATGCGATCCAGAAAAAGCACGCACACGATGTGATTTACAAATAGCGATGGAGGATGCGGCGTAAGGCTCCTTCGGGTATACTGCGCGCTATGAAAGGTTCGACGAAAGTCATCGCGGAATTGAATAAGGCGCTGCGGGAAGAACTGACCGCCATCAACCAATATTTCTTGCATGCGGAGATGTGCGAGAACTGGGGATACGAGCGGCTGTCGGAGTACATCAAGAAGCAGTCCATCGGCGAGATGAAGCATGCCGAGGCTTTGATGGAGAGGATTCTGTTTCTTGATGGATCACCTTCGATGAAGCCGCTGGAATTGACTGTGGGGAAAGATGTGCGGGAGATGCTGGAGAGCGATTTGAAATTGGAAGTTGCGGCGGTGAAGGATTACAACGCGGCGATTCAGATTGCCGTGGAGGAGAAGGACAACGGATCGCGGGATTTGTTTTTGGCGCTATTGAAGGACGAGGAGAGCCATGTGGATTGGCTCGAGGCGCAGGTGCATCAGATCAAGGAATTGGGGTATGAGAGATATTTGACGATGCAGATGGGGGAGTTTGAGGAAGAGGGATAACGCTGCTGGGTTGCTGCTGGGAATTTCCTGGTTTTGAATCGCCCAATACAAAAAGCAAACATGGCCGAACTGCGGGAGGGCAGAGCAGTGTATGTGAGAACCGGAAAAACAAAACCTCAGCGGCTAAAGCCGTATTGATATTGCGGCATTTGCGGCACGACTGAAGTC
>DAITPO010000122.1:0-10744 GCA_036833535.1 Candidatus Acidiferrales bacterium
GCGCTGCGGAACGCGAAGGGCGCGGAGTTCGATCACTTATTTTTGACCGGGATGATTCAGCACCACAATGGCGCGTTAATCATGGTAAAGGATCTGTTCGACACCGCGGGCGCGGGGCAGGATGCCGACATTTTCAACTTCGCGACCGATGCGGACAACACGCAGCGCGCCGAGATCAAAATTATGCAGGCGATGTTAGAGAAAAAACAGACCGAGGAGAAACGATGAACCGATTGCCCAATGTTGCATTCCGTGTGGCGGTGGCCGCGTTTATTTTATGTTCCGGCGCGAGCCGCATAAAAGCGCAGGCGCCTGCAAGCCCGCCACCGGCGCAGGAACCCACGAAGGATGCAGATGACCAACAGAATCCGTTTGCCCCGCAGCCGGCTCAGCCGCTGCCGCCAGGAATGACAGGGTCGGATACGAACGATCCGCGCTACAAGCTGACGCCGGGTCTATATGACGCGGGCGAAACATCAATGGGCTTAAAGCACCTGCTGCTGCTCAAGAAGCCCGACGCGTTCCAACTCGGGGTCGATAATCCGGATGATCCGAAGGTGGCGAAGACAATTGGGCAGCTCGGTATCGGCCCGGGTGATCTCACGAAGATTCCGAAAGAGCTGCAGATGATTATTGCGCAGCTTGCTTTCGGGAACTCGGACATGGCCTTCGAGGGCAACCATCTTTTCCAAGGGAATTTTTACGGAGTGAGTATCTATGACATCTCCGATCCGGCGAAGGCCGCGTTGCTGACTACGATGGTGTGCCCGGGCGGCCAGGGCGATGTGTCGGTGTACAAAAACCTGCTGTTCATGTCGGTGGAGATGCCGAATGGACGCATCGATTGCGGCACGGAGGGGTTTCCGCCGGAACCTCCGCCGCTCCCCGGGCATGAAAAAGATAAGCGGTTGCCGGTAGCTCAAAAGGACCGCTTCCGCGGCGTGAGGATCTTCGACATCTCGGACATCAAGAACCCCAAGCAAGTGGCAGCCGTGCAGACTTGCCGCGGATCGCATACGCATACGCTGGTGGTGGATCCGAACGATAAGGACAACGTTTATATCTACGTGTCGGGGACATCGTTTGTGCGTCAAGCGGAAGAACTGGCTGGCTGCTCGGGCGAAACGCCGGACAAGGATCCGAACACAGCGCTGTTTCGTATCGAAGTGATCAAGGTCCCCGTTGCGGCCCCGCAGGATGCGAAAATTGTGTCCAGCCCTCGTGTCTTTGTCGATCCGCGAACGGGCGCGATAAACGGTCTGAGCAACGGCGGTAGCCATGGCAAGGGTGCGGAGAAGCCGGCCGATACCGATCAGTGCCACGACATCACGGTGTACTCGGCGATCGGGCTGGCGGCGGGCGCGTGCTCCGGCAATGGGATCATCTTGGACATCAAAGACCCAGTTCATCCGAAACGTCTCGACGCCGTAAACGACCCGAACTACTCCTACTGGCATTCGGCTTCGTTCTCAAACGATGGGACGAAGGTGGTGTTTACCGACGAGTGGGGTGGCGGGCTCGGCGCGCGGTGCCGTCCCAACGACCCGAACAAATGGGGCGCGGATGCCATCTTCCATCTCAAGGACGACAAGTTGACCTTCGCGAGCTATTACAAGATGCCGGCCGCGCAGGGAGACACGGAGAACTGCGTGGCGCATAACGGCTCGCTGATCCCCGTTCCCGGGCGCGATATCGAAGTGCAGGCCTGGTATCAAGGCGGCGTCTCCGTCATGGACTTCACCGATGCGGCTCACCCCACCGAGATTGCCTACTTCGACCGCGGGCCGATTGATGCGAACATGATGGTACTCGGCGGCGACTGGTCGGCCTATTGGTACAACGGCGCCATCTACGGCTCGGAAATCGCGCGCGGGCTGGACGTTTTCGAGCTGACGCCGACGCAGTTTCTGACGCAGAACGAAATTGACGCGGCGAAGGCCGCCCGTGTGGCCCTGCTGAATGTGCAGAACCAGCAGAAGCTCGAGTGGCCTGCGCAGTTGGTTGTGGCCAAGGCGTACGTAGATCAGTTGAAGCGCTCGCAGGCTTTGCCGGCGGACCGCATCGCAGCTCTGCAGAAGGCCATCCAAAGCGCGGAGAGTTCGCACATGAGCAAGAGCACACTCGCGAAGTTGCAGAGGATGGCGCCGTCCTTGGAAAAGAGCGCCGCCACTGCGAAGAGTCCGGCTGATTCACAACGCTTGCATGCTTTGGTGGATATCCTGCAGCATCCGTCAGCATGACGACACAGCGAACGCGACGCTTTTCCGTCGAGCACGGAGAGCCGAGGTTTCGCAGCCGGATACCCTTGCGCAAGCACCTTAAGAGTCTTTGCGCAAGCGCACTAACTTCGTCAGGGTACGACCTCAGTCGTGCCGTAAGCTGAATGTCATCCCGAACCCGTTTCTCAGGGTGAGGGATCTGCATTTGCCTTGCGTTTACCGTTGCCTTTTCTCCCAAGGGGGCGCCGCCCGCCGCGCCGGTATCAAACTCAATATTCGCCGGAACTTTCCTCTCGGCGGCCGCGTATCAATACTGCAGGAACGCATCGCGCGAGCCGGGGCCCTCGCGCAGGCGCAGACCGCTGGAGGGTGGCCCCATGGATTCATTCGCTCAGCAGCTCAGGGTGGTTCTTCGCAGGCTCCGCCGTGCACCGCTATTCACCGCCATCACGCTGATCACTCTCGCTGCGGGCGTTGGCGCGAACACTGTCGTGTTCAGCGTTCTCGAGGGCGTGTTGCTGAAGCCTCTGCCTTATCCGCACGCTGAAGAATTAATCGGCGTCTGGCACTCCGCTCCGGGCCTCAACATCTCCGAGCTGATCGCGTCACCCTCCACGTACTTCATCTATCGGGAACAAAACCGCACGTTTCAGGATATCGGCCTTTATACCGAGGATTCGGTGAGCGTCACCGGCGTCGCCGAGCCTGAGCAGGTGCGTGCGCTGGATGTCACCGATGGCACGCTGCCGATACTCGGCATTCCTCCGATGGTCGGGCGCTGGTTTACGCACGAGGACGATTTGCCGGGCACGCCGGAAACTGCCGTGCTCACTTATGGCTATTGGCATCGCAAGTTTGGCGGCTCGCCCTCCATCATCGGTCAGACAATCACAGTTGACGGCAAACCCCGCGAAGTCATCGGCGTTTTGCCGCGTCGCTTCCACTTCCTCGACATGGAAGATCCCGCCGTCATCCTTCCGTTCAAATTCGATCGCAACAAGACAAAGCTCGGCAATTTCAGCTACCAAGCGGTGGCCAGACTCAAGCCGGGCGCCACGATCGCAAGCGCCAGCGCCGACGTGACGAGAATGTTGCCGATCGTCAATCACAGCTTTCCGCCACCGCCGGGCTTCAGCGTCAAGATTTTCGAGGACGCCCGCATCGGGCCGAACCTGCGGCCGTTTAAGCAGGTTCTTGTCGGCGATGTAGGCAAAACGTTGTGGGTCCTGATGGGCTCGATCGCCATGGTGCTGCTGATCGCCTGCGCCAATGTCGCGAATCTGCTGCTTGTCCGCGTCGAAGGCCGCCGGCAGGAACTCGCCGTGCGCGCTGCGCTCGGTGCTGGACGAGCACGCATCGCGGGGGAGCTGCTCTTCGAAAGCGTAATTCTGGGTCTGCTGGGTAGCGCGCTGGGGTTGGGCCTTGCCTATATCGTGTTGAGAGTTTTGGTGGCGATGGCTCCGGCGGGTTTGCCGCGGATCAATGAGATCGGCATCAATATCCCGGTGCTGCTCTTCACTTTGGGAATTTCGCTTTTCGCGAGCCTGCTCGTAGGTTCGATTCCTATCTTGAAGTATGCGGGCACGCATCTCGGCACCGGCCTTCGCGAAGGCGGGCGCGCTTTGAGCCAGAGTCGCGAACAACATCGCGCACGAAACCTTTTGGTCGTCGTACAAGTTTCGCTCGCGCTGGTCCTGCTGATCAGTTCCGGGCTGATGATCCGCACGTTCCGCGCTCTCACCAAGGTTCATCCGGGATTTACTTCGCCCGCCGAAGTGCAGACATTCCGGCTGTCGATTCCCGAAGCACAGGTGCCAGAGAACGAGCGAGTCGTCCGCATGGATGAGGAAATTGCGCGAACAATCGCGGAGATCCCCGGCGTTTCGTCGGTCGCATACTCCAGTACTGTCCCGATGGACGATCAAGGGAGCTTCGATCCGATCTTCATCGAGGGTCACAACTACGCCGAAGGTGAGCTACCGCCGGTTCGCCGGTTCAAGTATATTTCGCCGGGAGTGGCCAGGACCCTGGGAACGCCGCTCATAAGCGGCCGCGATTTCACGTGGGACGACATCTACAAGCGAACTCCCGTCGGAATTGTGTCCGAGAATATCGCCCGCGAGATTTGGGGCGATCCCGCGAGCGCGCTCGGTAAACGCGTCCGCGTGGGCACCTCCGGCGAATGGCGCGAAATTGTCGGGGTCGTCGGCGATGTGTACGATGATGGCGTCAACAAGGAACCTCCCGCGTCCGTCTATTGGCCCTTCAATGCGGGCCACCTTTACAGCGACGAAACGCAGCTGCAACGCGACCTGGCGGTGCTGATTCGCAGTCCGCGCGCAGGTTCGGAGAGCTTTCTGAAAGAAGTCCGCCAGGCGGTTTGGTCGGTGAATCCAAATCTTCCGCTCGCCTCGGTGCATACAGTCGATTACTTTTACTCGAAGTCCATGGCGCGCACGTCGTTCACGCTGGTAATGCTCGGCGTAGCGGGCGGAATGGCGCTGCTGCTGGGAATCGTCGGGATTTACGGAGTGATTGCGGTCTCGGTTTCGCAGCGCACGCGTGAAATCGGGATTCGATTGGCGTTAGGCGCGCAGCAGCGGGCGTTGACGGGAATGTTTGTGCGCCACGGCTTGTGGCTCACCGGCGTGGGCGTCGTCTGCGGACTCGCGGCATCGTTCGCGCTGATGCGCTTGATGTCGTCGCTACTGTTCAGGGTGAGCCCGGCCGATCCGTTCAGCTACGCCGCCGTCTCGATTATCCTGGTAGCCACGTCGTTCCTGGCAAGCTACCTGGCCTCGCGCCGAGCAACGACGGTAGATCCTGTCGAAGCTCTGCGGGCGGAGTAAGCAAAAGTTATTCGGTCAAAGTTCTTACGTTGTCAATTTTGAGATTCATCTGGCCGCGAGCCACTCTACTCCGGCTTCTTTTCCTCTTTCGCGGCGGCGGGCATGGGCTTGCCGGCGAGCGAGCGAATGTAGGCGATCAATTGCCAGCGCTGCGTCTCCGAGAGACGGTCGCCCTCGCTCGGCATGTCGCCCTTGCCTTTCGACAAAATGTAGAACAGTTCGCCGTCGGTCTTGTCCTTCAGCGCGGCGGCATCGTGGTAGTTGTGCAGCTTGAGCTTCATGTCTTCCGCGAGCTCGCCTTTCCCGTCGCCATCCTTGCCGTGGCAAAGATAGCATTGTGAACTGAAGAGTTTTTTCCCATCTGCGATGGTGCTGGCATCGCTCTTCAGCGGATTTGCCTTCTTCGCCTCCTCCGGCGGGATCTTGAATTCAGCGGACGGTTTCTCCTGCGTGTCTTTGGGTTTCTCCTGTGCGGCGCTCGCCGGCGCGAAAAATGAGAGAGCAAGACACACGGGAGCGAGAATGACGATCAACTTCTTCGACATGGCAACCTCCTGTGGCAACCTGTTGCGCGGAACGCGCCGCCGCACCGCTTCATCCGGGACGCGCGTCGGCTTACACGTATTCGTAATCCTGCGCTTGTTCCGTGACTGCTGTCACGCGCCACGGTGATGCGAGACACGGACAAGCCCCTGGGATTGCGCCACATTGTATCTGGATTCTCAGAGGTCCGGCGGAGATAAATGCATCGGAGGGGCCGCCGTGACCCGCAGTGGAGGTGATGAATGTTCAGGCTCACGGAGCCCGAGAATTTCTACAGGGGGATGTTTGATTTCCGCCAGAATTTCGATGAGATTTTCAATCGGCTGCTGACGGAGTGGCCGGTGAAAGGCGAGAAGAAGCTCTTAGGGACAGTGCCCTTCACGCCGGTGGTCGAGGCGTGGATCGAGCCCGATGCGAAGAAGTTTTTCCTGAAGGTTGCGGTTCCTGGCGTTGATCCGAAGGACGTCAAGATCAGCGTGCAGGGGAAGATGCTCACGATCAGCGGCGAGCGCAAGTTCGCCAAGACCGACAAGGAGGTGAACTATTTGCATCAGGAGTTCATCTATGGAAACTTCGAGCGGGTTTTGCCGCTCCCGGAGGGCGTCGACATCGACAAGATGGTTGCGGAATTCAATCACGGCGTACTGGAAATCCATGCGCCGATTTTGACCGCAGCTCTACCCCGGAAAATTGAGATCAAGCCGTTGTTGAAGAAAGCTGCGTAGTTTTTTCCCGGGGTGTGAAAAGCCCGTCCCGCTAAGCGGGACGGGCTTTTTCTTTTCGTCTCAAGCAGTTTGTGCTGCGGAATTACGATTGACGAGCCGCATTACTACTAAGGTTTCGCGGCTTTCTCGTCGGCCTTCTTCTCCTCGGTCTTCTTTGCCGCCATCTTCGCCTTGGGCTTCCAGAAGTCCGGATCGGCCTTGATCCAGCTCTCGTCGACGTAGCTCTTGGCCGGGCTGAAGACGAATAGGTTGGTCATCTGCTCCTCGATCGCGGAGGCCGAGAGTTCGCTGAGCTTTTTCATCCCGTCCTCGCCCATCGCATCCGTGAATTTCTTGTTGTTGGCAAAGTCCATGTCAATTTCGGATGCGGACTTCCGCGGGACGATCACAATGTATTCGCTGCCCGGCGTACCGTACAATTCCTGGTACATGGCCCAGTGAGCTTCCGGCATTCCCTTTGCATAAGCGTCCTTGACCAGCTTCACCGCATCGTCCCATTCCTTCTCATGTCCGGGGCGAACGCGGAAAACCTCGATGTCGAAGTAACGCATATGCGGAATGTCCACCGAGGAGTTGAAGCTCTGGTCTTCGCGGTAAAAGAACACGGAATTTTCGGTGGACTCCAGCAACGCGCCATCGGCTTCGTTGGCGCGATCGAGCGCTGCCGAAAGAGTGGCGTCCTTCATTTCCTCGAGAGTCTCCTTCTCCATTGCTTCGAAGGAATCGTAGCCGGTAAAGAAGAGCGAGCGCGACCTGCCGGTGATTGAATCCATCGCCAGGTAATGCGCCGGCCGCTTTGCCGCGGTCATCGCCGCGACAAACATGCTTTCCGTCTTGTCATGCGCGTTGCCGGACTTGCCCGGCTTCACGAATTCGCGCGTGATGCTGAGAATCTTCGGCGGATGGTGACCAGGCATCGTGCTGTTTTCCTGAGCCTGGGCGACACACGCCATTCCTAGAAACAGTGAAAGTCCAATCAAAACCCCACTAAACTTTTTCATCGTTAGTGCCGACCTCCTCGGCTGCGTGCGGATTGAATTGAAAGGGACCGACCTCTGATTTTGATTTCGAGAGGGAGCCGCGACGCGGAACAGAAGGAACATGCGTCTAGGCAGCGGGGAGATTAGCGAAGCGGGGTAGCGAAGTCAAGCGAACGGCGGCGATGGGCCGCCGTTCTCGTTGCGGAAAATACGGGCTTGCTAGCGAACGATGGGGCAGGTATCGGGCAACACGAGCGACTGGCCAGCGAAAATTACGTCGGCGCTGCGGAGATTCGGATTGGCGTTGGCGATGCAAGTGAACGCGCGGGCGCTGCCGAATTCGGCCTGCGCGACGCTCGAGAGCGTGTCGCCGGAGCGCACGATGAAGCGCCTTGCGCTCTGGGTCTCCTGCTCTGCGAAGCGGATCGTCTCGCCTACGTGAATGATATTCGGATCGGCGATCTCGGGATTGAGCTCTGCGATTTCGTGCCAGCGCGCGCCGTTGCCGAGATGCTGTTCCGCTATCTTCCAGAGCGAATCTCCGCGCTGCACGCGAACCGCGGTCTGCGTTGCGGCCGGAGCCACAGCGTGCGTTGGAGCGTGAGTGGCCGGAGCCGCGAATATTTTCGCGTCCGAATGCATTGGCGCCGGCACCGCGGGAAATTCCGGAGCCGCAGGCAGCGTCTGATTTTTTTGCAGATCGATGATCAGCAGATCGACGAGCATCGGATGCGCGCGGCGGACACGTGGAGCCGCGGGCAGCGCGAGATGCTTCGAAGCAAATAGCGGCGCGGAGAGCGCCGGAGCGAATTCGCCGAATGCCTGCGCTTGCGGCAGTGTGAAGGGCAGCAGAGAAATTACCGGCGCGCCGCTGATCGTGGGTTCGCCCGCGGTGACGCCGGATGCGTTTGCGGGCGCGTTGGGCGTCGCGGAATTGTTGTTCGCATCGTAGGCGGGGGAAGCGGCGTTGCGGCGCGCTTCGAGGGCGCGCTCCTGATCCTCGGGAACCAGGATGTGCTTCCGCTTCAGATCTTCGTTGGTGTAGACGTGATTGGAGCGGCGCGAGGAGTGCTGCTTGCGGTCGCGCTCCTGCCGCGCGGCGTCGGCGACGTTCTGCGCGAAGCATGGCCCGGCGCATGAGAGCAGCACGGATGCCACGATGCCGGAAATCAGTCCTGCACGATTCTTGGTCGTAAATTTCATTGTTCGCCCCTGCCGGTTGGATGGAACTGCGTGACCCCTCGAACTGAGTCCATTTTGGGCGCTGGCTTCTGGCAGCGGCAAGAGCGGCGGGCCGAGCTGTGCAGTTAAGGTAACTGTACGTTGGGACAGGTTTTAGGGTCTGCAGACCCTCCTCTACAAAGAGGTTGGCGGGCAACAAGTTGGGGCGCAGCAACGCGTCGGGCTTGTGGGCTTTTTTGCGCGGATGAAGGCGCTGGCGAATCTGCCTTCTACTTGTGGGGCGATTGCTTCGGCGTCGATGCCGGTGGATTTTAGGAATTCTTTGGCGTCTTCTACTTTGTAGATTCTGGTTGGCTCGATTTCTACCTGTTCGAAGCCCGCGTCGGTCAGCTTTTGCTGATAGTCGGCGTCGCTTAGGGCGCCTGCTACGCAGCCTACCCAGAGTTCGATGCTGCGGCGGATTTCGGGCGGAACTTCACCGCGGACGACCACGTCGGAGACGGCGAAGCGGCCGCCGGGCTTGAGGACGCGGAAGGCTTCGCGGAGGACGCGGTCTTTGTCGGCGGACAGATTGATGACGCAGTTGGAGAGGATTACGTCCACGGAATTTTCGGGGAGCGGGATGTTTTCGATTTCGCCGCGGAGAAATTCGACGTTGGTGAGGCCGGATTTGAGCTTGTTTTCGTTGGCCAGGGCGAGCATTTCGTCGGTCATGTCGAGGCCGTAGGCTTTGCCGGTCGGGCCGACACGGCGGGCGGAGAGCAGGACATCGATGCCGCCGCCGGAGCCGAGATCGAGAACGGTTTCGCCGAGCTGCAATTGGGCTAGGGCAGTGGGATTGCCGCAGCCGAGAGAGGCGCGCAGAGCGGCTTCGGGAACGGTGGCGGCTTCGGTGGTGGCGTAGAGATTAGAGGTGATGGGATCGCAGCCGCTGATGCTCGATGCCGGGGATGTGCCGCAGCAGGCCGAGCCGGCGCCTGACGCGGCGCGCTTGGCGGCTTCGCCGTACTTTTCCTTCACTACGTCTTTGATATTTTCTGTGTCCATGAATGTCTCCTTTGCTTCTTGAAGTTAGCTTGTTCTTAGCGCGGCTGAACGGGCCTGCGGTGTTTCTGCAGTAGTGTTGTTGAAATTCGCACAGCCAGGAGTGGCTGTGCTACTGCCGGGGACTAGCCAGCGAAAGAGAAGTGTGGCACTGATTGCGCCGATTGCTTGCGCGAGTACGAATAGCGGTGCATCGACAGGACGGATACCCGCGAAAGTGTTGCTGATCGATCTTGCGATCGTGACGGCGGGATTCGCGAAGGAAGTGGACGAGGTGAACCAATATGCTGCGGTGATGTAGGCGCCGACGGCGTAGGGAACCGCGGCGGGGCGGGAGCGCGAGCATCCCCAAATCACGCAGATCAAGCCGAATGTGGCGATGAACTCGCTTAGGAATTGAGCTGGGCCGCTACGAGCGTGATGCGAGAGAGAAACCGGTGAGAGGCCGAACATCAGGTGCGCGGCTACGGCGCCGGTTACGCCGCCGAGGATCTGGACCAACGCGTATTGACATGATTCCAGCCAGGAGAATTCGCGCTCGAGTGCCACTGAGAGAGTCACGGCGGGATTCAAATGCGCGCCGCTGATGGGGCCGAAAGCGAGAATGAGGGCTACGAGCGCGGCGCCAGTGGCAATGGTGTTTGCGAGCAGGGCCAGGGCTTCGTTCCCGGCGGCGAGACGTTCGCCCATGATTCCTGAGCCGATCACCGCAGCTACTAGGAACGCGGTGCCGAGGAATTCGGCTATGAGTCGGCGCGAGATGGTCATTGGAGGCCGATCCGGTCGAGTTCTTTTTTTGTGGCCAGCTTGCCGAGGCTTTCGAGCGGCAGGCAGAGGAGCAGGCTGATCCTGCGGTCGAGGATCACGAAGGCTTCGCGGTAGGCGCGCTCGATTTGTTCGGGTGTGCCGGCGACGGCGGCGGGGTCGGGGACGCCCCAATGGGCGGTGATGGGTTGGCCGGGCCAGAGGGGACAGGTTTCGCGGGCGGCATTGTCGCAGACGGTGAAGACAAAATTCATTTGCGGGGCGCCGGGCTTGGCGAATTCGTCCCAGCTTTTGCTGCGGAGGCCATTCGTCGGGAGATGGGCGATTTCGAGTTGGCGCAGCGCTTCGGGGCGGACCGAACCCGATGGATGGCTACCGGCGCTATAGGCATTGAAGTTGGGCCTGCCTTTATGATTCATGATCGCTTCGGCCATGAT
>DAITPO010000123.1:0-10679 GCA_036833535.1 Candidatus Acidiferrales bacterium
CAGGTTGAGCAGAAGGATGTTCCGATTTATGGCGATTGGATCGGCACGCTCGACGGATTCACAAATGCCGACGTGAGAGCGCAGGTCACCGGCTACCTCGTGCGGCAGGGCTACCAGGAAGGCGCATTTGTTCACAAAGGCCAGCTACTCTTTGAGATCGATCCGCGCCCCTTTCGAGCCGCGCTCGATCAAGCGCAGGGGCAACTCGCTCAAGCCACCGCCCAGCTGGCTAATGCGGAAGCGGTGCAACGCCGAACTGAGCTCGATGTCAACCGTTACACTCCGCTTGCGCGAGAGCAGGCCGCCAGCCAGCAGGATCTCGACAACGCCATTCAGAATAATCTAGCGGCGAAAGCAACCGTAGCTACGGCCGAGGCGCAAATCAAAACGGCCGAAGCTGCCGTCGAAACGGCCAAGATCAACCTCGATTTTACACGGCTCGTCGCGCCCATCGATGGCATCGCCGGCCAAGCCCAACTGCAAGTCGGCGCCCTCGTTAATCCTGCCAGCGGGCCGGTCACTTCCGTGTCCACCGTCGACCCGATCAAGGTCTACTTCACCGTCAGCGAACCCCAATATCTCGGCTGGAGAAAGCGCTTCCCCACGGAGACCACCCGCCAAGCCGCCGATAAGAATCTGCGCCTTCAACTGATTCTGGCCGACGGCTCCACCTTCGCGAATGAAGGCACATTCTATTTTGCCGACCGCCAAGTAAATGAGAGCACAGGAGCGATTCGCATCGCCGGTCTGTTTCCCAATCCTGGAAATATTCTGCGCCCCGGAGGCTACGGCAAAGTCCGCGCGGTTATCCGCACGCAGGAAGGCGCGCTACTCGTTCCGCAGCGCGCCGTCTCCGAGCTGCAGGGCGGCTATCAAGTCGCGGTGGTGGATGGAGAGAACAAAGTGAACGTCCGCACGGTCACCGTCGGTGATCGTGTCGGCAACGAGTGGATTATCGCGGACGGACTGAAGCCCGGCGAGCGCGTGGTCGCCGAGGGTGTACAAAAGGTCCGCACGGGCATACAGGTAAACCCCAAGCCATTTGCCATGGAACCGCAAGGAAGGTAATCCCATGTCAAAGTTTTTTATCAATCGCCCAATCGTCGCGATGGTGATCTCCATTGTGTTGGTGATTGTTGGCTCCATTACCATTTTGAGTTTGCCCATCGCGCAGTTTCCCAGCATCGCTCCACCCGAGATTCAAATTCTGGCCACTTACATCGGCGCCGACGCTCAGACTCTGGAGCAAGCCGTGGCCACGCCCATCGAGCAGCAAATGAATGGGGTGGACAACATGAACTACATGTATTCGCTGAACGCCACCGCCAACTCCAACACCAGTCTGATCGTGAACTTCGACCCCAAAACCGATCCCAACACGGATTACATCCTGGCGCAAAGCCGTGAAACTCTGGCTGCTTCCCAGCTTCCCATTGACGTCATCAACTATGGAGTGACCGTCCGCAAGTCGGTAACCGCGCCTCTCATGCTGATCGCCGTGTACTCGCCGCATGGAACCTACGACGCCAAATTCCTGGCGAACTACGCGTACATCAATCTCGCCGATCCCATCCTGCGCTCCCAAGGCATCGGCAATGTGCAAGTATTCGGCGCCGGCCAGTACGCCATGCGCCTCTGGGTGCAACCCGACCACTTGGCGAAGCTGGGCATCACCGTTCCGGAAATCGTCAGCGCGGTTCAAGCCCAAAACACCGTGAACCCGGCCGGCAAGGCGGGAGGCGAACCCGCTCCCAAGGGCCAGGAATTTACCTATTCGGTTCTCGCGCAGGGCCGCCTTACTTCCCCGGAAGAATTCGGGCAGATCGTCGTGCGCGAAACTCCTGACGGCGGGATCGTGCGCGTGCGCGACGTCGCGCGCATCGAGTTGGGCGCGCAGGACTATAGCGTCGCGGGACGTTATAACGGCAAGCCCAGCGCCGTCATCGCCACTTATCAACTGCCGGGCTCGAACGCGGTGGAAGCCGCCGCGGGCGTCACCAAGCTCATGACGCAGCTCAAGCAGCGCTTCCCGGAAGACCTGGATTTCGACATCGCGCTGGATACCACGCGCGCGGTCACGCAAGGCATCAAGGAAATCGTCGTAACGCTGGTGATCGCACTGGTGCTCGTAATCCTCGTCGTTTATCTCTTCTTGCAGAGCTGGCGCGCCACACTGATTCCGCTCCTTGCCGTGCCCGTCTCGCTGGTTGGTACGTTTATACTCTTCCCCGTCTTCGGCTTTTCCATCAACACGCTTTCTCTCTTCGGCTTGGTGCTGGCCATCGGTCTCGTGGTGGACGACGCCATCGTCGTGGTCGAAGGCGTGGAGCGTCACATCGAAGAGGGCATGACGCCGAAAGCCGCGGCGTTCAAAGCCATGGAAGAACTCTCCGGGCCGGTGGTGGGCATCGCTCTGGTTCTCTCCGCCGTCTTTGTGCCCACGGCCTTCATTCCCGGAATCACCGGCAAGCTCTATCAGCAATTCGCCGTGACCATCGCGATTTCCGTTCTGCTCTCCGCGTTCAATGCGCTCACTCTCAGCCCGGCGCTCGCGGCGCTTCTGCTGCGCCCCAAGGAACCGAGCCGCGGACTCTTGCAGAGATTTTTTGATTGGTTTAACCGCGTCTTCGAGCGAGGCACGGACAGCTACGTGCGCTGGAGCGGCGTGCTGGTCCGAAAGACCGTCGTGGTGATTGTATTTTTGGGGGCCTTTTGCGCGGCCGGCGCATTTTTTGCCAACCGCATCCCCTCGAGCTTCTTGCCCGACGAGGATCAAGGCTACGCCTACGTCAATGTGCAGCTCCCGAGCGGCGCTTCACTGGAGCGCACCACCGCGGTCACCGGCGACGTCGAGAAAATCCTCATGAATACTCCGGGGGTGCAACATGTTACGGACTTCGTCGGCTTCAGTTTGCTCAGTTTTGTCCGCACCAGCTATAACGCCACTTTTTTCGTGACCCTCAAGCCGTGGGATGAACGCAAGTCCAGAGCCGAGCAATTTCAAACTTTCAAGGCGCAACTGAACCAGAAGCTCAGCAAGTTGCCCGCAGCCATCGCCTTCGGCTTTTCCCCGCCCGCTATTCCCGGTGTCGGCACCGCGGGTGGATTCACGATGATTCTCGAAGACCGTTCCGGTGGCGATATTCAATTCCTGGCCAAAAACCTGGGCATTTTTATGGATGCGGCCCGCAAGCGGCCGGAAATCGCCAGCATCAGCACCACTTTTTTATCTAGCGTCCCGCAAGAGTTCGTCCACGTGGATCGCGACAAAGTGCTGAAACAAGGCGTCGCTCTCAGCGATGTGTACCGCACGATTCAGGCTTTCATGGGCGGCTATTTCATCAATTACTTCAATCGCTTCGGCCGCCAATGGCAGGTCTATATCGAAGCCGAGGGCGAAGATCGCACCAAGGCCGAGAACGTCGGGCAGTTTTATGTCCGCAACAACAAGGGTGAGAACGTCCCTCTTTCCACGCTCGCCACCGTCGAGCCCCGCCTCGGCCCGGAATTCACCTTGCGCTTCAACGAATACCGCTCGGCGCAAATCAACGGCAGCGCGGCGCCCGGTTACAGCGCGGACCAAGCCACTGCGGCTCTCGAAGACGTCTTCAAGCAGACCATGCCGCGCGAGATGGGCTTCGATTACTCGGGCATTTCCTATCAGGAGCAAAAAGCGCGGCAGGGAGTGCCTCCGTCGGTGATCTTCGGACTCTCGCTGCTATTCGTCTTTCTGATTCTGGCGGCGCTCTACGAAAGCTGGACGCTGCCGTTCAGCGTGCTGTTGAGCACGCCCGTGGCGATCTTCGGCGCTTTCGGGATTCTTTTGTTGCGGCGCTTTGTAATCGGTATTTTTTATCCGCCCTACCTCGACCAGATCGAGACCGATATCTACTCGCAAATCGGCCTGGTTATGCTCATCGGCCTGGCCGCCAAGAACGCGATCTTGATCGTGGAGTTCGCCAAGGACCGCTTCGAAGGGGGACAGCCTCTCGCGGATGCCGCGCTCGAAGGAGCCCGGCTCCGTCTGCGTCCAATTCTGATGACCTCTTTTGCTTTTATTCTGGGTTGCGTGCCGTTGTGGACGGCGAGCGGCGCCGGGTCGGTTGCTCGCCAAATTATGGGCACGACGGTCATCGGAGGGATGCTGGCTGCCAGCCTGATTGGAATTTTCTTCGTGCCTGCCATCTTCTATCTCGTCGAGAAATGGTCCGGCGCGGGCAAGGAGCCCGCTCCGGGAGCATTGCCGGCAACGCCCGCTCCGGCGCCGGGAGATTGAGATGCTTGCCGGCGAGAGCGGCGCGAAGAGAGAACAGCGGAGCAATCTATGAAGAAACTTGCATCATTCATAGCCGCCATCATAACTTCAAGTCTGGTCGCTGGGTGCACGGTCGGTCCGAACTACCATCGGCCCGACGTTCAAACTCCACCGTCCTATCGCGATCTGAGCGAAAACCAGCAGGCCCAGGCTCAAGCAGCGTCTTATGCGAATCTTCCCTGGTGGCAGGTCTTCCAGGACCCGCAATTGCAAGAACTCATCCGCACAGCTCTAAAGCAGAACTACGATTTGCAAATTGCGACCGAGCGCATCGATGCAGCGCGCGCACAGCTTGCCGTAACGCGTTCCAGTTTATTCCCACAGGTTGCGGCCAACGGCAATTTCGCCGGTGGAAAGGAAAACATCGGCCAAACCAATTTCAACTTTCTGCTTCTGACTGCCGATGCGGCGTTCCAGTTGGACTTCTTCGGCAAGCTGCGCCGCGCAAACGAAGCGGCACGCGCCGAACTGCTGGCCACCGAGGATGCGCGGCAGACGGTCATACTGACGCTGGTGAGCGACGTGGCGAGCGATTATTTCGCGCTCCTGCAACTCGATCTTCAGCTCCAAATCACCCGCGACACTGTCAACACGCAGCAGGACTCGGTGAAGCTCACTAATTTTCGCGTCGAGCACGGCGTGGCCACCAAGCTCGAAGTTTTGCAGGCTCAAGAAGTCCTCGATACGGCGAACGCTCAAATCCCCGACTTGGAGCGGCAGATCGCGCAGGAAGAAAATGCCATCAGCATTCTCCTGGGCAACTATCCGCAGGCTGTGCCGCGCGGACGGCCGCTCGTGGAGCAGCAGCTCCCTCCCGAAGTGCCGCCGGGCCTGCCTTCCTCGCTACTCGAGCGCCGGCCCGACATTCGCGAGGCCGAGCAAACTCTGGTCGCCGCGAACGCCGAAATCGGAGTCGCCAAGGCCCAATTCTTTCCGCAAATCTCGCTCACCGGCTCGGGCGGCGGCGCCTTCGGGCGCAGCAGCGCGTTCTCCAGCCTGATGAGCTCGCAATTCGGTATCTGGTCCTACGGCGCGCAAGTGAGCCAGCCCATTTTCACAGGCGGGGCCCTCCGCGGAAATCTGCGGCTGGCGGAGTCGCAGCATCAACAGGCGCTGCTGGCCTATCAGCAATCGATTCAGCGCGCGTTCGGGGATGTATCGGACGCGCTGATCGGCTATCAGAAATTTCATCAGGTCCGCGTTCGCCAGGAGAATTCTGTCGCGGACCTGCAGGAGTCCGTCCGCCTCTCGGATATGCGCTACAAGGGAGGCACCACCACGTATCTCGAAGTCCTGGATGGCCAACGCTCGCTTTTCTCCGCGGAACTCACACTCGCGGAGGCGCGCGGGACCGAGTACCAGAGTCTCGTGCAGCTCTACAGGGCGCTCGGCGGAGGCTGGCAGCAGTAGTCAGCGAGCACCGCGCCCGCGTTACTCCCAGCGAAAGATTTTTGCCGAGAGCGCCGTGCAAATCAGAAACACCAGCACCAGCGCCGCTACGTCGCCCAGGTGCGCAAACCACGCGTCGCCGTTCCAGATGCCCTCGAGCAGCGAAACCGCATAAGTTAGTGGCACTAGTCGCGCCACCGCGTGCAGTGCCGGCGGAAGCGATTGAATAGGCACGAAGAGGCCGCAGAATCCGAGCATCGGATAAAAGATGACGGCGCCGATCGGCTGCGCAAAGCGCGCCGTGGGAACTATGCTGGCGATGACGAAGCCGATCGACAAGATGCTCCAAGTGCTGATCAGCAGCGCAATCGTAAAACTGAACAAGGGAGCATGGACGCCGACCGGGTAATAGCGCTTGCCCGCGAGCACCATCAAGATCAGCGTGGCGGCGGTGAGCATCAGCTTGACGATCACGTGGGCGCTGAGAATCGTCTGAGGGCGGAGAGGAGTAGCGCGGAGCCTCTTGAGGATGCCGCCTTCGCGGTAAATCGAAATAATTGTGACCAGCGACAGCACGGCGCTGATGACGATCAGGAGCGAGGCGAAGACCGGCAAGCCCGCGTGGATAAAACTGTTGGCGGAGAGCGAAGACGGGCTGAGGTTGCGGCCTGCTATTCTACCCAGCACGACGAATATCAAAACGGGGAAGACGATTGTTCCGATCGCCCCGAGCGGCTCGCGCATGAATATCTTGAGCTCGATCCAAGTAAGTTTTGCGAGTCCACGAAGCATCATTAGAAATCCTAGTCTCGAATCGAGTGTCCTGTCAGTTTGAGGAAGACATCCTCGAGATTCGGGAGGATGGTGCGAAAATCGGTGACTCGGATGTGGTTCTCGGAGAGACAATGAATCACATCGGTCACAAGCTCATCGCCCCTTCCGCGAATTGTGAATTGCGAGTCTTTGCAGGTCACCGTGTCAACTCGCGGGATGGTGCGAAGGCGCTCTTCAGCGGCCGGCTCGGTTGTGGCGAGGACGACGGTTCGCTCCGGGCAGTGCCGGTTGACGAGGCTCGCCGGCGTGTCGATATCGATGATGCGTCCGTGCTCGATGATGGCCACGCGGTCGCACAGCCGCTCCGCTTCCTCCATGAGATGAGTAGTCAAGAAGACGGTCTTGCCTCGCTCGCGGATTCCGCGCACCAGCTCCCAGATAGCGCGGCGCGCCTGCGGGTCGAGGCCAGTGGTCAGCTCGTCGAGAAACACCACCTCGGGATCGTTGATCAGCGCAAGCGCAATGAACAGCCGCTGCTTTTGGCCGCCCGAAAGGGTCATGAACCAGGCGTTGCGCTTGTCGGCAAGGCTGAGCTGCTCGAGCAGGCGCTCACCGTCGATCGTCTTCTTCTTGTAGAGCGAAGCCCAGAGATCGACCGCCTCCCACACTTTGATGCGCTTCTGCAATTGCGCTTGCTGCAGCTGCACTCCGATGCGGTCCTGCAATTTGTAAACATCGCGGAAGGGATCGAGACCCAGAACCGATATTTTGCCGCGGTCGGGCGTGCGCAGGCCCTCGATACATTCCATCGAAGTGGTCTTTCCGGCGCCGTTGGGCCCGATCAGACCGAAAATCTCGCCGTCGTTGACTTCGAAGGATACGTCATCGACCGCTACCGTTGAGCCGTAGGTCTTGCGGACTCCGGCGACTTGAATGACTGCACGTGTCATGGTGTGCGAAATCGCGGATTCATGGAATCAGACCGAGAGTTTATATCACGGACTTAGTCTACGTCCCGATTCACCGCGTTGCGCCGTGCCGCCTGTTCGGCGGAAACAACTCGGCTTCACAGCTTGCGGAAAAAAGGCCCCGCGTCGTCATCCCGAGCGAAGCGAGGGATCCCTCTTGGGCTGTACGCCGGCGAAGAGAGAGATTCCTCGTCATCCGGCTGGGCGGATTCCTCGGAATGAGAGCGTTTTTACCGTTTCCGCAAACTGTCCGAAGCTGGGAGAGGATTAACAGGCTTCCGAGGGGGTGCCATTTTGTATCGACCTGAAATGAGCTCCGTGCTTTATTTTCAGTGATTTACGGCGATTTGTGCTCGTTACCGTGTATCGACCAGAAATTCCTGTATCGGCCCGCTAGCCGTGGCTCGTTTTCTCTGTGCGTTAGACGCGTTCATTTGCATTTTCCCACGCCAAGCTAGCACAGAATTTCGGCGGAAAACAAATTACGAGTTGCGGAACTGCGTAGATGGAAAGAGGCGGGAATTCGTCCCGTCAACGTTCTTTTTAATTCCAAACGGGGTTCGGAAGTTGGCGGGACGGCAGTCAAAACTCTCGGGTCGGTACTCCGCGCGGATTACCAGAGCCGTTCCGGCGTCAGCTTGGCGGTCATTTCCATCACTCGGCGGTAATACTCGGTCTGCGCCAGCTCCGTGGCGGCGTCCTCATCTACGAGGAAGGTCACATCGGGATGAAGCTGCAGCGCCGAGGCGCTCACTGACGCGGTGATCGGTCCTTCGATGGCCAGCGCCACGGCTTTGGCTTTGGCGCTGCCGGACGCGAGCAGGATGATGCGCCGCGCCTCGAGAATCGTGCCGATGCCCATGGTGATCGCGCAGGTGGGCATTTCTTCGCCGGGCGCGAAATTGCGGCAATTGTCCTCGAGCGTGGTGCGGCTCAGCGTCTTTGGGCGCGTGCGCGATCCCAGGCTGGAGGCCGGCTCGTTGAAGCCGATGTGGCCGTCGCGCCCGATTCCCAGAATCTGCAGATCGATTCCGCCGGCGCCGCGAATGGCGTCTTCGTAGCTTTGGCAATATTCTTCGTAGCCCGTGCGCACGGTGCCGTCCGGAATGTGAATTTTGGAGCGCGGGATATTTACGTGCGAAAAAAAATTGTCATCCATGAAGTAATGAAAACTGCGTGGATGCTCGGGGGCGAGGCCAATGTACTCATCGAGATTGAATGTCGCTGTTTTCGAGAAATCGAGGGCTTCTTGGCGGTGCATGCGCGCCAATTCGCGATACATCCCGGAAGTAGTGCCGCCGGAGGCCAGCCCGAGAATGAGCGAGGGCATGCGGCGCACTGCGGCAGCAATAATGCGCGCGGCGGCCACGCTCAAATCATCATAGTCGCGATGCAAAAGAACCAGCATGGAGCTATCGTCCTCGCGGCCGATATTCTACCGGAATCGCGGGTGAATTCGGCCGGCAGTTGTAGGGGAGAGTCTGAAAACCCCCCCTACAAAACCGTCGGCTTTGCGATTATCATCTCCGACTGCGAAATTATGACTACCGACCTCGATTTTCAGGCTGCGATTCTGGCCGGCGGGCTTGGTACGCGGATGCGGCCTTTGACTGAATCCATGCCGAAGCCGATGCTGCCGGTGCGAGGAAAGCCATTCCTGCATCACCAGCTCGAACTTCTTCGCTCCTTCGGAATCCGGAGCGTGGTGCTGCTGGTCGCTTATCTTGGCGAGCAAATCGAAAAGCATTTTGGCGATGGCGCGGGGCTTGGATTGCAACTAACGTACTCGCACGAGCCTGCGCCGCTCGGCACTGGCGGCGCGCTCAAGAACGCGCAAGCGCTGCTCGATGAGGAATTCTTGCTTTTGAATGGGGACACCTATCTCGCCATCGACTATGCGGCGTTGGGTGAGGCGTTCCGAACCAGCAAGGCCTTGGCGATGATCGTGGCCTACGAGAATTCGGACGCGCGCGTGCCGAGCAACCTCGCATTGTCGGCGCATCAAAGCGTTGCCGCTTACCGGAAGCGCGATCCGCGCGGATTGACGCACGTAGATGCCGGCGTAATCGCGCTGCGCCGCGAGGTGCTCGGCGAAATTCCTGCCGCTCGTTCCTGCTCGCTCGAAGAGGAAATCTTTCCGCGGCTGATTGAGAGAGGGCAAATGAAGGCGTGGGTGACGAAAGAGCCGTTCTACGACATGGGAAGTCCGGCAGGACTCGAAGCGCTGGCGGCGAGGCTCGGATGATCCTCTCGAAGACTCCGTTTCGCATCAGCTTCGCAGGCGGCGGCAGCGATCTGCCGGAATTCTATCGCCGCCGCGCGGGCGCGGTGGTCAGCACCACGATTGACAAGGCCATGTACATCGCCATTCATCCCTATTTCCACGACAAAATCCGCATCAAGTATTCGCGCACCGAAGACGTTTCGAAGGTTTCTGATATCGAGCATCCGCTGGTGCGCGAATGTCTGCGAGTGGTGGGCCTTGGAAGCGGAATGGAAATCGCCAGCTTCGCCGATGTGCCCGCCGGGACGGGCATGGGCTCGAGCAGCGCTTTTACTGTGGGGCTGTTGCACGCGCTCGAAGCGCTTGCTGGCAAAAAGCCGACGCCCACCGAGCTGGCTGCCTCCGCTTGCGAAATCGAAATCGACCGCGTGAAAGAGCCGATCGGCAAGCAGGATCAATATGCTTCGGCTTTTGGGGGATTGAATCTTATTCGCTTTTATTGCGACGAGAGCGTCGAGGTGCGGCCAATCGCTTGCTCGGAGGCGGCGCGCGCTGCGCTCGAGAAGCGCTTGATGCTTTTTTATGTTGGCCAGGAACGCGCGGCGAGCACCATTCTCGCTGAGCAATCGCGCAACATGTCCGATGGCGATAAGTTTGCGCGCGTTACGAAGATGGCCGAACTTGCCGAGGAGCTCTGCCGCGTTTTAGAGAGCGGCAACGTCGATTCGTTCGGCGAAATTCTGCATCAGGGCTGGCTGCTGAAATCGAGCCTCGCGCAGGGCATCACCAACAAGGCCATCGAATCGAATTATCAACTCGCGCGCGACGCAGGCGCCGAGGGCGGAAAAATTCTCGGCGCGGGCGGCGGTGGATTTCTTCTGGTCTGCGCCCGTTCAGAGCGACAACCCGACGTGCGCAAGGCGCTTCGCGACCTTCGCGAACTCCCGTTCGAGATGACCCGCGAAGGCTCGAAGATCATTTACAGCGATGGCCAGCACGGCCCGATCCT